>CAVCBD010000120.1:0-5925 GCA_963599935.1 Acutalibacteraceae bacterium
CAGGGAGGGTTTTATCTTGAATAAGGTCATGTCACTGCACGATGCCGTTGCAAAGTACGTTGAAAACGGCGACGTACTCGCCACCGGCGGCTTCACCACCAACCGCAAGCCCTATGCGGCGGTCTCCGAGATCCTGCGCCAGGGTCAGAAGGACTTCATCGTCTACGCCGGCCCCGGCGGCGGCGAGGTCGATATGCTCATCGGCGAGGGCCGCGTGGCGGCGTACATCAACTGCTACACCGCGAACTCCGGCTACACCAACGTTTCCCGCCGCTTCCGTGCCGCCATCGAGAAGGGCCAGCTGACCTACGAGGATTACTCGCAGGACGTGCTGATGCTCATGCTGCACGCCTCTTCCCTCGGCCTTCCGTTCCTGCCGGTGCGCCTGATGCAGGGCAGCGGCCTGATGAAGTACTGGGGCATCAGCGAGGAAAAGCGCAAGACCATGCCCAAGATGGAAGACCTCAAGTGCGTTGAGATCGAAAATCCCATGGTCCCCGGCCAGAAGGTCGTCGCCGTTCCCGTTCCCAGGATCGACACCGCGCTCATCCACGTCCAGCAGGCCAGCCCCGACGGCACCTGCATCATCTGCGGCGATGAGTTCCACGACATCGACATCGCGGTCGCCGCGCGCAAGACCATCGTCACCTGCGAGGAGATCGTTTCCAACGAGTACATCCGCCGCGATCCCACCAAGACCCGCATCTTCGGCGAGTGCGTGCAGGCCGTCGTGAAGGCGCCCTACGGCGCATGGCCCGCCCAGTGCTATGACTATTACGACGATGACGACGCCGCCCTGAAGGAGTACGACAAGGCCTCCAAGTATCAGGACAAGGCCGACGCCGTCGAGCAGCTCGCCAAGGCTGCCGCCAAGGCCGTCAAGGCGCTCGAGAAGGCGCCTGCCGACGAGAAGCTCAAGCTGGCCGCCGAGGCTGCCGAGAAGGCTGCCAAGGCCGCTGCCGCGGGCGAGCTGATCCCCGAGACCTTCGAGGATTATCTGAACAAGTGGGTCTACGGCTGCAAGGACCAGGCCGAGCTGCTCGACAAGATCGGCGGCAGCCGCCTGATGCGCCTGAAGAACGAGCCGCACCTCGGCTATTCCACGACGCACTAAGTTAGGAGGGGTATTGAAATGTCTGATTATACGAAGTATACCAAGCAGGAGATGCAGGCTTACGCCATCGCCAAGAGCATCAAGGAAAACCAGATCGTCATCGTCGGCACCGGCCTGCCGCTCATCGGCGCCTCCCTCGCCAAGCGCGCGATCTGCCCGAGCTGCCACCCCATCGTCGAGTCCGGCCTGATGGACTGCGACCCCGTTGAGGTCCCCCGCTCCGTCGGCGACAACCGCTTCATGGCGCACTGCGCCGTGCAGTGGCCCAACATCCGCTTCGTCGGCTTCGAGGCCAACGAGTGGCTGCACGACGAGGATCGTCTCGTCGCCTTCATCGGCGGCGCGCAGATCGACCCGTACGGCAACGTGAACTCCACCTGCATTTTCGGCAAGGGCGACTACCTGCAGCCCACCACCCGTTTCACCGGTTCCGGCGGCGCCAACGGCATTGCCACCTACTGCAACACCATCATCATGATGCAGCACCAGAAGCGCCGCTTCATGGACCACGTTGACTACATCACCTCCTGCGGCTGGATGGACGGCCCCGGCGGCCGTGAGCGCGCGGGCCTGCCCGGCAACCGCGGTCCTCAGATGGTCGTTACCGACCTCGGCATCATGAAGTTCGACGACGAGACCAAGCGTATGTACTGCGCCTATATGTTCCCCGGCGTCACGCCCGAGATCATTCAGGAGAATACCGGCTTTGAGATCGACTGCTCCCGTGCGGAGACGTTTGAGGCGCCCCCCGCCGAGATCATCCGTCTCATCCGCGAGGAGATCGACCCCGGCCAGGCCTTCATCAAGGTCCCCAAGGAAAAGTAAGTCCGTTATCATTAAATAAGAAGGAGAACAAAACATGAGCGAATATTCTATGCCCTCTTATTTCCAGACTATGCCCGTCATCGGCAAGGAAGTGGCTCACTTCAGCGAGGAGAACGCGGCGCAGATCCAGGAAGTAGAGCAGGAGATCCATGAGATCCGCGAGGCCGCGCTGGAAGCCGGCAAGAGCACCGAGGCTCTCAACGAATCCGGCCAGTGGACCGCGATGCAGCGCATCGAGGAGCTGGTGGACGAGGGGACCTGGTGCCCGCTCAACAGCCTCTACAACCCGCAGGACAACGATAACGGCAGCGTCGGTATCGTCAAGGGCCTCGGCCGCATCAACGGCAAGTGGGCCGTCATCATCGCCAGCGACAACAAGAAGCTCGCCGGCGCATGGGTCCCCGGTCAGGCCGACAGCCTGCTGCGCGGCAGCGACACGGCCAAGCGCCTGCGCATCCCCCTCGTCTACGTCCTCAACTGCTCCGGCGTTAAGCTCGACGAGCAGGAGAAGGTTTACCCCAACCGCCGCGGCGGCGGTACGCCGTTCTATCGCAACAGCGAGCTCAACCAGATGGGTATTCCCGTCATCGTCGGCATCTACGGCACCAACCCCGCCGGCGGCGGCTATCACTCCATCAGCCCCACCATCCTCATCGCGCATGAGGACGCCAACATGGCAGTCGGCGGCGCCGGCATCGTCGGCGGCATGAACCCCAAGGGCTACGTCGATAAGGAAGCGGCGGAAGCGCTCATTCAGGCCCAGAAGAACCTCAAGACCGATATTCCGGGCACCGTCTCCATCCACTACGATGAGACCGGCTTCTTCCGTGAGGTCTACTGCGACGAGGAAGGCGTGCTCGGCGGCATCCGCAAGTACATTGATATGCTGCCCGCCTACGATCCCGAGTTCTTCCGCGTGGACGATCCCAAGGAGCCTCTGTTCGACGCGAACGACCTGTACTCCATCGTGCCCTTCAACCAGAAGCGCAGCTACGATATGTACGACGTCATGGCCCGCCTGCTCGACGGCTCCGAGTTCATGGAGTTCAAGCACGGCTACGGCCCCGAGATGATCACCGGCCTTGCCAAGATCGACGGTCTGCTCGTCGGCGTTGTCGCCAACGCGCAGGGTATGCTGATGAACTACCCCGAGTACAAGATGGCCACCTACGGCTCCGCGATGGGCGTCGGCGGCAAGCTGTACCGTCAGGGCCTCATCAAGATGAACGAGTTCGTCACCCTCTGCGCCCGTGACCGCATCCCGATGCTGTGGATCCAGGATACCACCGGCATCGACGTCGGCAACGACGCCGAGCGCGCGGAGCTCCTCGGCCTCGGCCAGAGCCTCATCTACTCCATCCAGTCCAGCGACCTGCCCATGATGGAGATCACCCTCCGCAAGGGCACCGCCGCGGCGCACTACGTCCTCGGCGGCCCGCAGGGCAACGACACCAACGCCTTCTCCATCGGCACCGCCACCACCGAGATCTACGTCATGCACGGTGAGACCGCCGCGGCCGCGATGTACGCCCGCCGTCTGGTCAAGGACGAGAAGGCCGGCAAGGACCTCCAGCCCACCATCGACAAGATGAACGAGCTGATCCAGGATTATGCCAAGAAGTCCAGCCCGAAGTTCTGCGCCAAGGCCGGCCTGACGGACGAGATCGTCGACATGAACGATATGCGTCCCTACATTCAGGCCTTTGCGAACGCCTGCTATCAGAATCCCGAGAGCATCTGCCCGTTCCATCAGATGCTGCTCCCGCGCGTGATCCGCGACTACGACAACCTGAACCAGAAGGCGTAAGATTTTTTGAAGCGATCGATCCCCGCGCGGCTCTCGCCGCGCGGGGAGGTATGGAGTTTTAAGCGATTATGAGCATTTACACCATGGGCATCGACGTGGGGTCCACCGCGTCGAAATGCGTGATCATGAAGGACGGTCAGGAGATCGTCGCCAAGTCCCTCGTCCCTGTCGGCACCGGCACGTCCGGCCCCGCCCGCGCCATCGCGGAGGTGCTGGATAACGCCAAAATGACGCGCGAGCAGATGGATTTCGTCCTCGCCACCGGCTACGGACGCAATTCGCTCGACGGCCTTGCCGATCTGCAGATGAGCGAGCTGAGCTGTCACGCCAAGGGCGCGACCTATCTCTTCCCCGATGTGCACACGGTCGTGGACATCGGCGGGCAGGACGTGAAGGTCATCGAGATCGAGAACGGCATGATGAAGAATTTCGTCATGAACGACAAGTGCGCCGCCGGTACGGGGCGCTTCCTCGACGTCATGGCCCGCGTGCTGGAGGTCAGGGTCGAGGACCTCGGCGACCTCGGCGACAAGTCCACCAAGGAGATCGGCATCAGCTCGACCTGCACGGTCTTCGCCGAGAGCGAGGTCATCTCGCAGCTCGCCGTCGGGACCGACAAGTGCGACATCATCGCGGGCATTCATCGCTCGGTAGCGGGGCGCGTGAGCGGCCTGTGCAACCGCGTGGGCGTGCGTGACCGCGTGGTGATGACCGGCGGCGTGGCGCAGAACCACGGCATCGTCAAGGCGCTGGAAAACCAGCTCGGGCACGAGATCTCCACCTCTCCGCTCACGCAGTACAACGGCGCCCTCGGCGCAGCGCTCTTCGCCTATCAGAAAGCACTCAAAAAGCAGCACTGAGCTGCACCATTCTTTACAAGAATAATTTAGGAGGAATCAAAAATGGCTAAACAGGTCAGTCCCGGCGTCCTCGCGCTGCGCAAGGTCGTCGACGACGTGTACGCCGACGCCCGCGAGGCAAAGAAGCAGGGCAAGCTCGTCGGCTGGTCCAGCTCCAAGTTCCCCTGCGAGCTGGCTGAGGCCTTTGACCTCAACGTGATGTATCCCGAGAACCAGGCTGCCGGCATTGCCGCCCAGCGCGACGGCGAGATCATGTGCCAGGCCGCCGAGGATCTCGGCTTCGACAACGACATCTGCGGCTACGCCCGCATCTCCCTCGCTTACGCCGCCGGCAAGCGCGCCAGCCGTAAGTTCGACCCCGAGACGCTCGAGTTCATCATCGACCCCAAGAGCGGCAAGCCCCTCAAGGACGAGAACGGCAACGTCGTCATCGACCCCGAGACCGGCAAGCCCAAGAAGGACCCCAAGACTCAGGTGCCCTACACCGTTCTGGACGATATCCATGAGATCGAGGCGCTGCCCGAGACCACCGAGAAGGAGATCGCCTACAAGAACTTCCGCCGCGAGGCCATCAAGCCCTACAAGCAGATGCGCATCCCCCAGCCCGACTTCGTGCTGTGCTGCAACAACATCTGCAACTGCATGACCAAGTGGTACGAGAATATCGCCCGTATGTGCAACATTCCGCTCATCATGGTCGATATCCCCTACAATAACACCGTCGAGGTCAGCGACTCCGCCGTGAAGTACGTCCGCGCCCAGTTCGACAACGCCATCCATCAGCTCGAGGAGCTGACCGGCAAGAAGTTCGACGAGGCCAAGTTCGAGGCGGCCTGCAAGCACGCGAACCGCACCGCCCAGAACTGGCTGAAGGTCTGCGACTACCTGCAGTACAAGCCCGCCCCGATGAGCGGCTTCGACCTCTTTAACCACATGGCCGACGTCGTCACCGCCCGCGGCAAGGAAGCCGCTGCCGACGCCTTCGAGCTGCTCGCGCAGGATCTGGAGCAGAACATCAAGGAAGGCACCTCCACGCTGCCCTTCCCCGAGAAGTACCGCGTCATGTTCGAGGGCATCCCCTGCTGGCCGAAGCTCCCGAACCTGTTCAAGCCCCTCAAGGAGAATGGCATCAACGTCACCGCAGTCGTGTACGCGCCCGCGTTCGGCTTTGTTTACAACAACATGGACGAAATGGCCCGCGCTTACTACAAGGCTCCGAACTCCGTCTGCATCGAGCAGGGCGTTGCCTGGCGTGAGGGCATCTGCCGCGACAACAAGGTCGACGGCGTGCTCGTCCACTACAACCGCTCCTGCAAGCC
>CAVCBD010000121.1:0-5784 GCA_963599935.1 Acutalibacteraceae bacterium
CTGGGCGTGTGCGCCATCCTGTGGGTGGGCGGCATCCAGGTCAACGTGGGCGAGCTTACGCAGGGCCAGGTCATGGCGTTTGTGAACTACATGACGCAGACGCTCACCTCCATCGTCTACGTCGCCAACCTTGTCGTGGTCTTTACCAAGGCGAGCGCCAGTGCGTCGCGTATCAACGAGGTGCTCAATTGCGTGCCGAGCATTACCGACGAGGGCAACGAGCCGGTCGCTCTGCCCGAGCCGGACGCGATGGGCAACACCGCCCCGGTGTCCGCGCTGAGCTTCAGCCACGCGAGCTTCTCCTTTGGCGCGGGTGCTGCCAACGCCGTCAACGATGTGACCCTGGAGCTGCCGCTGGGCAAAACGCTCGGCGTTATCGGCGGTACGGGCAGCGGCAAGTCGACGCTCGTCTCGCTCATCCCTCGCCTGTACGACGCGGGCGTCGGCTGCGTGAGTGTGATGGGTGCCGACGTGCGCGCCTGGCCGCTCGATCAACTGCGCCATGTGGTCGCGACCGTTCCGCAGCGCGCGTCGCTCGTGAGCGGCACCATCCGCAGCAACCTGACCTGGCGCGATGGGACGGCGACTGACGAGGAGCTCTGGGCGGCGCTCGATATGGCGCAGGCCAGCGAGTTCGTGCGCAACAAGCCGCAGGGCTTGGATGCCCCGGTCGAGGCGGGCGGCAAGAACTTCAGCGGTGGCCAGCGTCAGCGCCTGACCATTGCGCGTGCTCTGGTGGGATCGCCGCAGGTCCTGATTATGGACGACTCCGCCTCGGCACTCGACTTTAAGACCGACGCGGCACTTCGCCATGCCATTCGCGAGCGCAGCGTGCGCGGTGCCGCCGAGGGCGGGCTGCCACTGACGACGGTGATCGTGAGCCAGCGTGTCTCGACCGTGCGCGATGCCGACATGATCTGCGTGCTCGATCACGGTTCGGTCGCGGGCCTGGGCACACACGACGAACTGTACGCGGGCTGCCAACTTTACCGCGAGATCTGCCAGTCGCAGCTTCGTCGCGAGGAGCTCGAGGGACAGCAGGGGAGCGTGGCAGCTGCGCCCGTCCCAACTCCCTCGTCCGCCCCAACCGCCCCGGCATCCACCTGCGCAAAGGAGGGCTGCTAGATGAATCCGTATACTTCTTCCGGTTCGGTCGCCACGATGACGGCCAATGTGTCCGGCAACGATAAGCTCAACGACTTGGGTGACGGCCCGCGCCAGCCCGGCGACCCCGAGCGCTATCCCGTGGGCGCGGTGACCCGCCGCCTGCTGGGTTATGTCCGCCCGCACCGCATTTCGTTTACGGCGTCGTTTGTGAGCGCCGCTATCTCTGTGATTCTGCAACTCTATACGCCCATCCTCATCGGCGAGGGCATCGATCTCATCGTCGCCGCCGGGCAGGTGGACTTTGACGCGTTGTTGCCGCTCGTCACCAAGCTCGCGCTGGTTGTGGTGGGCGCTGCGGCCTTCCAGTGGCTGCAGGGCTATTGCGTCAACCGTCTGTCCTACGAGACGGTGCGCGACATGCGTGTGGAGGCGAGCGACAAGCTCAGCCGCATGCCGCTCAGCTTTATCGACAGCCATGCCCACGGCGACCTTATGAGCCGCGTGGTCAACGACGTCGACCAGGTGGGCGACGGTTTGCTACAGGGCTTCACACAGCTCTTTACCGGTGTCATTACCATCGTGGGCACGCTCGCGTTTATGCTGTCCATCAACCTGACCATGACGCTTGTGGTGGTGCTCGTCACGCCGCTTTCCATCTTTGCGGCTGGCGCCATCGCCAAGCTCTCCAATAAGAGCTTTACGGCCCAGCAGCGCATTCAAGGCCAGCTCGGCGGTCATATCGAGGAGTATGTGGGCGAGCAAAAGCTCGTGGACGCGTTTGCCTACGGGCCAAATGCGCAGCAGCGCTTCGATGCCCTCAACGCCGAGCTCTACACGGCGGGCGAGCGTGCGCAGTTTATGGGTTCGCTCTCCAACCCCGGCACGCGCTTTATCAACAACATCATCTATGCCGTGGTGGCCGTGATCGGCTGCGTGGGCGTGATTACGGGTGTGCCCGCGGCGCTCACGGTGGGCGGCGTACAGATCTTCCTGTCCTACGCCAACCAGTACACCAAGCCGTTCAACGAGGTCACGAACGTCATTACGCAGATCCAGACGGCCTATGCCTCGGCGCGCCGCATGTTCGCGCTGCTCGATGCGCGTGAGCAGGAGCCCGATGCCGCAGATGCCGTTGAGCTCACTGCCCCGAAGGGCGAGGTCGCCTTTGAACACGTGGACTTTAGCTACGTGCCCGACCGCAAGCTGCTGCAGGACATCTGCATCGATGCCAAGCCCGGCATGCGCTTTGCCCTGGTCGGTCCCACGGGCTGTGGCAAGACAACGCTCATCAATTTGCTGCTGCGCTTTTACGATATCGATGCCGGGCGCATCGTGGTCGACGGGCATTCCTCGCGCGACTACACGCGTGAGAGCCTGCGCCGCGCCTTTGGCATGGTGCTGCAGGACACCTGGCTGTTCGAGGGCACGGTGGCGGACAATATCGCCTACGGTTGCCCCGAAGCCACGCGCGAGCAGATTATCGAGGCGGCCAAGCGCGCTCACGCGCACAAGTTTATCGTGCAGCTGCCAGGCGGCTACGACACGGTGATCGGCGAGGACGGCGGCACGTTTAGCCAGGGTCAAAAGCAGCTGCTGTGCATCGCGCGCGTCATGCTCACCGACCCGGCGATTCTGCTACTGGACGAGGCGACCTCGAGCATCGATACGCGCACCGAGCTGCAGGTGCAGGCGGCATTCGACGAGCTCATGGCCGGTCGCACGAGCTTTGTCGTGGCGCACCGCCTGAGCACGATTCGCAACGCCGATTGCATCTTGGTGATGCGCGACGGCGAGATTATCGAGCGCGGCACGCACGACGAGCTACTGGCGGCAGACGGCTTCTACGCCGAGCTTTACCGCAGCCAGTTTGCGCAGTAAGCACGGCCGTGGGACATTTAACGCAGCGCTAGGGCGCGAGCGTGTCAACGGGGGCAACGATGATGCCCTCGGGCGTCGTATGGACCGGCATGCCGAACCCGATGACGATGAGCTTGGCCGCGGGCGGCTTCTCGCCACGCTCGACCAGCTTTCGCTCGAGCCGAAGCAGGTTTGCAGATGCCTCGGGGATCTGCGGGCTTCCGAGTTTTACTTCCACGGCAATCCAAGTTCCATCGCGCCTGTGTATAACGGCGTCGACCTCGAGATCGTCGGCGTCGTGGTAGTGGGACACCGAGGAGTCATTTGCGGCTGCATAGACCTTAAGGTCGTGCAGGACGAGGGATTCGAAGAGCAGTCCCAGTGTCTTCGGGTCGGATGCCAATGGCTCCGGATTTGCTCCGAGCAGCGCGACGGCAAGCGAAGGGTCGGCAAGGTGCCTTTTCGCACTTTGCCGCAGCTTTACCGGCGACCTGAGCGCCGGATGCCAAGCCGGGATATCGTCGATGATGTGTATTCTGCGCAAGGCATCCGTATAGCGCCGCAGCGTACTCCTCGATACATCACCGCCGAGGTCTTTCTCAAGAGATTTTTCGCCGGCAAGAGTGGATTCGTTGCGCGCAAGTGAAGACAGAAGAGCCCTGACTTTCTCCGGGTCACGCTTCACACCGTCAACCTTCGAAACATCCGATTCGCAGACACCGTCGATGTAGGCAGCGGATATTCGCATTGCATCGGCAGTCGTCTTGCCAACCGCCTGAGGCCAACCGCCACGACATAGCAAATCGGCGATGCCGGCGATGCCGTTGATGGATCCAAGTGCCGCTTTGACGGGGCATCCGTTAAGCAGCGATTCGAGCGAGAGCGCCCCTGAGGAAACCCCGAGTTCGGCCAAAGTCATTGTTTCCATGCGCAAGCGTGATATGCGCCCGATGCCGCTGTGCATCGGTTGGTCGGCGTCGTTTGGTGTTGCTGACCCCGTAAGCAAAAACTGCCCTGGCTCACCGGTCCTACGATCGCATTCGAAACGTATTGCGTCCCACAGTTTCGGCTCTTCCTGCCACTCATCGATGAGTCTCGGCGTTGCGCCGACTATCGCCTGAGCCGGGTCGATCCTGGCAAGCTGCAGCGCGGCAAAGTCTCCGGCTGGGTCGGAGAGAGACAGTGATGATTCAGCGAATCGCTGGGCCGTAGTTGTCTTTCCGCACCACTTCGGTCCCTGAATAAGCACGGCGCCAAAAATGCCAAGATCGCGTTCGATTGAACGATCGATGCATCTACTCATATACCTAGTCATAGCACTTCCCGCCATTCAAAGAAACACCTAGTTTTATAGCATTTTACCAGCGCGTAAAACATTTTGACGAAAAACCGTGACACAATTTGACGGTATTCCGTGATACAAATTGACGATACTATATGAAACAATTTGACGGTGTTTTGTGAAACAGTTTTGCGGCCATCCGTGAAACACTCTGCGGCGGCTTCAATCCGAAGTACATACTGTCCGAAATCTGTCCAAAGATGTCGTCTGCGTCGCCAATCGGCAGAAGGTGGTTTACATCTGTCACGTTAGTACTAAGATATTCATCTAATAAATTGCATTAGTGGCTTTAGTTTTGGGGGAAACGAGCAACGTGACTATGACATGCTCTTTGGTGGTCAACAGCAAGAGCGGTAATACCAGGATGGTTTCGGGCGCAATCAAGCGTGCCCTACAGGCCGCAGGCGTCGAGTTTATTCACGCTGCCGCGCTGAGCGACGATGTGGATGCAGATCAAGTTGCGCGCGAGGCGCAGGGTGCTTGCGTTGCCGATACGGTGCTCGTTGGCTTTTGGTGCGACAAGGGCGCATGCACGCCTTCGGTCGCGGCGTTGCTCTCCGCCTTGCACGGCAAGCGCGTCTTTCTGTTTGGCACCTGCGGTTTTGGTGCAGATCAGAGCTATTACCAGCAGATTATCGATCGTGTGACCTCCAATTTGGCCGATGATGCCGAGCTGGTGGGCTGGGCAATGTGCCAGGGCAAGATGGGCCCCGCGGTCAAACAGCGCTACGAGGCCATGCTCGAGCAAGATCCCGACAACGCCCGCTTTAGAATGCTGCTCGACAACTGGGTTGCCGCAAAGGATCACCCCACCAAGGATGATCTGGACCATATGGCGGCGGCGGCCAAGAAGGCCGTGCTGGGGGAGTAGCTCCCATCGCTGACGGCGGTCGGTCCATCTTTCTAAATGAAACGTCCTCCCGGGCGTCGGGGCACGAAGTTCCCTGCTCTACAGTCCTGCGCAAGACGAAGGCCACATTAAGTGGCCTTCTTTGCGTGCGGAACTCGCGATGAACTTCGTGCCCCGCCGTCCGGGAGGACGCCTCTTTATTGATGGGAGGCCTGATAGGTCGATGGTTCCGTGCCCGGATGCGTCCAAAGTGGGACGGGCTTTCCGGATGGGCAGGCTTTCGAAAAATGCGTCCCGGAATTTGCCTTTGGAATGGGACGTAGTTTCCCGTTGAGGTGCTTTGCGGAAAGTGCATCCCACTCTGGGCGGTCGAAGTGGGACACACTTTCCCAAAGGCGCTCCAACGGGAAATTGCGTCCCATTATCCGGTCAAGAAACGGGATGCATTTTCCCAATGAGAGCAAAACCGGAAAATGCATCCCACAATCAGCCCTCAAAGTGGGACGCCGTTTCCCAATGAGGCTCAAGCGGAAAATGCATCCCGGAATTTGCGCTCAAAGTGGGATGCGGTTTCCGGTTGAGGGTCTAAGGGGAAAATGCGTCCCAGAATCGACGCTTGAAATGGGAT
>CAVCBD010000122.1:0-5760 GCA_963599935.1 Acutalibacteraceae bacterium
ATGGAGGATCCGCCAAAGACGGTGCCGACCCATGCGGGGAATCCAGCGCCGGCAAGCGCGCCGGCCGTGCGCTCAATGCCCGTGCCAAAGGCGATAGAGAGACCCATGAGCGTGGTATCGCGCTGAGACAGGCCGTGGCGGGCAAACATGACCACACCGTTCATGCCGATGGTCGCGAACACGCCGATCGTGGCGCCGCCGATTACCGGCTGCGGAATGGACGTGAGCACCGCCGCGCACTTGGGCAGCAGGCCCGCGACGAGCAAGATGGCGGCGGCAAGCGTAAAGACCATGCGGTTGACGACCTTGTTCTCGGCGATAATGCCCACATTCTGGCCAAAGGTTGCCGTGGGGACGCCGCCCAAAAAGCCCGACAGCATACCGACCAGGCCGTTGGCGATCAGACCGCCCGAGATCTGGCTATCGGTCGCAGGGGTATCGAGCGCGGCGGACGAGACAGCGGCAAACTCGCCCATGACCTGTACTGCGTTGACAATTGCGACAACGCCCACAACGGCGCACGCGGCCGGGTCGAACACCAGGCGATGGGCGCCCAGGGCCGGCGGGGCGAACCAGCTGGCGGTCGCGATGGCCGAGAAATCGACCATGCCCAACACCGCAGCCAAAACAAAGCCCGCGCAGATACCAGCCAGGATGCTGCCCAGCCTAAGCGCGCCCTTGCCGTAGTTGCCAGCCATAAAGGTGACGACGAACGTCACAAGTGCGACGGCCCAGTTGGTGACACTGCCAAAATCGGCCGCGCCCTCCCCGCCCGCCATGGAGGCAACTGCCACTGGGCATAGCGACAGGCCAATGACAAAGATGACGGTGCCAAGCACCGGGGCCGGGAACAGAAAGCTCACGCGCCTAAACAGCAGGCCGAAGAGCACGACGAGCGCGCCACCGATTACCTGGGCGCCCAGCACGGCCTCAAAGCCGAGCTCGAGACCGACCGCCTTGAGCGCCGGCACGAAGGTGAAGCTCGCGCCCATCACGATGGGCAGGCCCGAACCGACGACACCTTTTATGGGGAACTGTTGAAGGAAAATGTCGAGCGCCGAGAGGACGAGCGACGCCTGGATGACAGCGGCTTCCTCTTGAGGGGTAAAGCCACAGACCGACGCGATAATGATGGCGGGCGTGACGATACCCGCGAATGCCGCCAGCACATGCTGCAGCGCATGGGGTAATACCTGCACAAACGAAACTTTTCCCGTACGCTCGAACAGGGCATCCCCTGCTGCCGACTCTGCCATTTGCGCCTCCCATACCCTAAGCAGCGGCCCCATGCCGCTCAACGGTCGGACATTATAGGGCATATGACACAGGTAGCATTTTGACCCGCAATCCTGCATCCCCCGGGGTCAAACAGCAGTTGCGGTGAAATAGTTCCTGACTGACCGCCCGTCAGGCTTATTTAGGAACTATTTCACCGCAACTCATATATGGGGATGCGATTAGCGCTTGCGGGGAACGAGTTTGGTGCGCCGCAGGTGGATCATCTCGGCGGCAATGGAGATAGCGATCTCCTCGGGGTCCTCCGCCTCGATGGCGACTCCGATCGGCAGGTGCAGCTCGTCAATTTGCTCCTGCGTAAAGCCCTCCTGCTCCAAGCGGGCGCGCACAAAGGCCGTCTTGCGGCGCGAACCCAAGCAGCCCAGATAGGCGGGTTTGGCGCGCATGGCCTGAATCACCACGTCGATATCGGACTTGTGACCCGCCGTGGCGACGACCACCAGGTCGCGCGGGCCGATGGGGCACTGCTTGCTCAGGTTCTTGTAGTCGACCAGACGACGGTCGTAGACACCGGGCACCCATTCGGGGGTCAGCGTGCCGGGGCGGTCATCGCACGCCACAACGGCAAAGCCCGCCGCCGTGAGTACGCGCGCCGTCGCGGCGCCCACGTGTCCGCAGCCAAAGATGTAGGTCAGGCCCTCGGGGCAGAGCGTCTCGATGTGTGCCGGGGGAATCTCGGAGGCGGCGTTGGTGTAGGTGACCTTACTCCCCTCCTCCACCAGCGAAAGCCCGGGGCAGCCCGCAATGGTGCGGCGCGATGCCTCGCCATGGTACTCGGCCACATCGCCCTCGAGCGCGCTCGCGATAAACGGCTCAAAGTCGATGACGAAGTCGCCGATGCGTCGATAGGCCAAGACGTCGGCGATTTCCTGGAACAACGGTGCCCGAGTCGCATCCAAATGCAGGTAGCACAGGCAGATGGCACCGCCGCAGATCATGCCGGTATCGGAGTTCTCGCCGCCCATGGTGTAGCGGACCAGACGCGACTGTCCCGCGCTCAGGAGCTCGCGCGCCTCATCCAGCGCAAAGAGCTCAATCTTGCCGCCGCCGATGGTGCCCGCTTGGCTGCCATCGGCAAAGACGGCCATCCAGGCGCCCACGCCGCGCGGCGACGACCCTGCCGTGCCGGCCACGACCACCAGCTCGCACGTCTTACCTGCCTTCAGTGCGCCAAGCGCAGCATTCACCACATCGAGCTTTTCCATCGTCGCTTCCTATCCCCTAAAAACGTCGGTGAGCATAGCGAGCGCCTCGAGCACGCCGCCGCCGACCGACGTCGCCTTGTCCGAAATATAGTTGATATAGCTGGCATCGCCGCGCGGGTCGACATCGGCGCATTTAAAGCCCTCGGTCACCTGAACGCCGTCGGCCAAAAGGCCGCGCAAGCAGCCGTCAATCTGCGTGACCATGGGCGTATCGCCCGCGTAGCCAATCACGTCTCCGGCGCTCACGATATCGCCGATCGCATGATCGGACCGAAACACACCGGCAGCGGGGCTGTGGATAACGCGCTCCTTGCCATAGCCAGCGATAATGCCCGGCACGCCCGTGTTGGGCTGGGGCGAACCTTGGGTAATGACACGGCCGAGAAAATGCCCGCGCATAGTCTCGACTACGGCATCGCAATCAACCGGCGCGGTAAAGCCCGGCCCCACCGCGATGACAGCAGGAGCCATGTCGCGCGTGGTACCCAGATTGCGCTTGGCCAGAATCGCGTCTACCACGGCAGCAGGTTTCAGTTCGTCGAGCATCTTGGCCTGGGGGTCTACCACGACGGCGACGTCTCCGGCCTCGGTAATTGCAAGCGCATCTGCCGGCGTCTGCGCCAAGCGAGCGCGAATGCCCTCGACCTGGACCTCGCCCAGGCGAATGGCCTCGCAAAAACTGATTGTGCGGCGGATGCACGTGGGAACCGCGATATCGGCCATAACGACCGACACGCCGGAGCGCACCAAGCGAGCGGCGACGCCCGTGGCGATATCGCCGGCGCCGCGAACATAAACGAGCATTCCCGGGGCACCTCCCTGTGCTACGGTTTGAACAGAGCAAAAGCGGTTCGACCGCTACTCTGATGATTATTTATTATCACAGTATTATACGGCGGTGAACAGATGGAAACGGTTAGCGGCAATCTTGCCTCGGCGCTCAGGATCGAGCCGGGCATTACCGCGATTATCGGCAGTGGTGGCAAGTCGACATTGCTCAAGACGATGGGTCTCGAGCTCATGCGCGCTGGCGGCCGCGTGCTCCTCTGCACCACCACGCATATGTTTCCCGTCGCCGGCGTGCCATGGGACGGGTCGAGCCGTCGCCTGGACGCCGCGCCTTGGAAGCCGGGCGCCTTACACACCCCAGGCTGCACCTGCGAGGCCTGCGCGGGCCTTGCGCGCGGAAGCATCTGCCAGGCAGGCGTCTTGGACCCGGAGACAGGCAAGCTCTCCGCCCCCGCCGAGCCGCTCGGCGAGCTGGCACAGCGCTTTGACTATGTGTTGGCCGAGGCAGATGGCAGCAAGCGACTCCCGCTCAAGGCGCATGCCGCCTGGGAGCCGGTAATTCCCGCCGCCACGGCAAACGTTGTCTGGGTCGTCGGCGCCTCGGGGCTCGGCAAGCCCATCAACGAAGCCGTCCACCGCCCCGAGCTCTTTTTCGAACGTTGCGGCTGCGAGCCCACCGACATCGCCACGCCCGAGCGCGTCGCCCAGGTGCTCAATGCCGAGATGCAGGCGCTGAAGCTCAGCACCGCACGCGTCATGCTCAACCAAGTCGACACACTTGCCGACTCAACGATAGCCGACCGCTTCCAGGCAGCCCTCGGCCGCCCCGTCGTCGCCACCAACCTCAAGTAGCTGGCGCTGCCCCAGCAGGCCTATAAGTTGCGGTGGAATAGTTCCTGAAACGGCCTATTTGGCGGCTAAACAGGAACTATTCCACCGCAACTGCGGAGGGAAATCCGGTGATCTTCCTGCTAGCGGGGGACGTAGCGGCCGGGTTGGGCTCCAGTGGGCTCGCCGTCGCGCGCGGCCAGCACGCCGTTCACAAACACAGCCTTGGCGCGGCCGTGCGCCTCAAAGCCCTCGAGCGGCGTGTAGTCCACAGCCTGATGCTGCGTCGCAGCACTGATCGTCCAGCGCGCCTTGGGATCCCACACGCACACATCGGCATCGGAGCCCTCGGCAAGACATCCCTTGCGCGGATACATGCCAAAGACGCGCGCCGGGTTCTCGCTCATCAAGCGGCACAGGTCCTCGGGACCCAGCTGTCCCTCAAAGCTCGTGGCAATCGCGACGGGGCGATGCTCCACACCGGGCCCGCCGTTGGGAATCGCGCGGAAGTCGTCGCGCCCGCGGTCCTTTTGCCCGCGCAGGTTAAAGCTGCAATGATCGGTCGCAATCGTATCGATCTCGCCGGCCACAAGCGCCTCGCGCAGCGCGACACGGTCACCGGCATGGCGCAGCGGCGGGCTCATCACATATTTGGCGCCCGCAAAGCCGTCCTCACCCTGCTCCAAGTAGCAAGTATCGTCGAGCATCAGATACTGAGGGCAGGTCTCGACATAGATATTCTTCTGCCCGCGCGCCTTGGCGGCACGGATGGCCTCGAGCCCCAGCTTGGTCGAAAGGTGTACCACGTTGACCGGCGCGTCGCCGGCCAAGTGCGCCAGATACAGCAGACGGCTCACTGCCTCGGCCTCGCACACGTCCGGACGGCTGAGTGCGTGGCCCTCGGGCCCGTGGATACCCTGCTCAAACACGCGCTTCTGCAGCTCATTCACCAGCGTGCCGTTCTCGCAATGCACGCACAGTATGCCGCCAATATGCTTGAGCTCCTCGAGCACCTCGAGCGTCTCGGCATCGTCCAGGCGCAGGTGGTCATAGGCAAAGTAGGTCTTGAACGACGATACGCCCGCCTCGCGCATGGCCGAAAGATCGGCGCGGTTGCGCTCGTTCCACTCGGCGAGTGCCATATGAAAGGCGTAGTTGGCCGTGCAGGTTCCGTCGGCGCGGCGATGCCACTCGGCCAAGGCATCGGGCATGGTCACGCCGCGATCGGCCGTCGCGTAGTCCACGATGGTCGTCGTGCCGCCGCAGGCAGCCGCGCGCGTGCCGGTCTCAAAGCTATCGGCTGTCCAATCCATGCCGGTCCAGCACTGCATGTGCGTGTGGCCGTCGATAAAGCCGGGAAACACCCAGCAGCCCGCGGCATCCTCGACGGTATCGTCGGCGCCCGGCTCAATAGCCGCGGCAATCCGCACGATCTTATCGCCCTCCATGGCAAGATCGGCGCGGCGAAGTCCCTGTGGCGTCACGAGCGCGCCGTTTTTGATGATGATCATGTTGCTCCTTATTGATTAATACAGTTTGCCACGCGATCAAAATACGAGCAGGCAGCGATATGCTCCGTTATGCGTTGCTGTCCCTTGGCGGTATCGACGTCCCACAGCTCGTAGGCACGCGCCTCGACCAG
>CAVCBD010000123.1:0-5731 GCA_963599935.1 Acutalibacteraceae bacterium
AATGAAAGGTATTTTGACATGGCTAATGATTATTCTGCACGTCAGCCGCGTCGTAAGTACTGCCAGTTCTGCAAGGAGAACACTGAGTTCATCGACTATAAGGACACTCAGCTTCTCCGTAAGTACATGACCGACCGTGGCAAGATCAAGCCCCGTCGCGTCACTGGCGCTTGCACGCAGCATCAGCATGACATCGCCAACGCCATCAAGTGCGCCCGCGAGATGGCTCTCCTGCCGTACACCGTCCCCGTGGTTTCCTCTCGTGGCAACCGCGACCGCGGCTAAGAAGGGAGACGCATCATGAAGGTTATTCTTCTCGATGAGATCAAGGGCAAGGGCGGCGAGGGTGACGTCGTAGAGGTCGCTCAGGGTTACGCTGAGAACTTCCTGTTCCCCAAGAAGCTCGCTGTTGCCGCCACCAAGGGCAACCTCAAGCAGCTTGACGAGCGTCGCAACAACATCGCCAAGCGCGAGGCCGTCCGTCTGGCTACCGCCAACGAGACCAAGGCTGCCTTCGAGGGCAAGACGGTCACCGTTGACGTCAAGGTTGGCGACGAGGGCATCCTCTTTGGCTCCGTTACCGCCGCTATGATCGCTGACGCCATCAAGGCTCAGCTCGGTATGGACATCGACCGCAAGCGCGTCGAGCTCGGTAAGCCCATCAAGGTTGCCGGTGCCCACACCGTTGCCATCTCGCTGTACCGCGAGATCAAGGCCGAGGTTGTCGTTCTCGTTGGCGTTACCGCTGAGGAGCTCGCTGCCGAGGCTGAGGCTGAGGAGACCGCTGAGGTCGCCGAGGCCGAGACCGCCGAGGTCGAGACTGAGGCTGCTGCCGAGTAGCATTTGCTGCAACGCAACAATCTTGTTCTAAGAAGGGCGCTCTGGGAGACCAGGGCGCCCTTTTGTTTTCAACGCTCAGCGAGCGCCATGCGGGCGTTGTGGTGAAGTCCCAAATGCGGGACCGTTCATCCGTTTCGTTCGGTGATGATTGCCGGGGCGCGGCCCGTTTTGGGACCGTGGCTGATACTATGGATGCTCGCAAGCGATATGAATGAGGATGCTCATGGCATATGACGATAGGGAGACAGGGCTGACGGTCGAGGACCGTGGTTCCAAGTTGGGTCTTCCCCAAAACCAAGATGCAGAGGCTAATGTACTGGCCGCTATGCTGCTATCGCCTGAGGTGGTCGAAGAGGCTCAGGTGGAGCTGCAGCCCGATGATTTCTACCGGCCCATTCATAAGACCATCTATACCGCGATGGTCGATATGTACAACAGCCGCATTCCCATCGACTCTATCTCGCTGATCGATTACCTGCGCAGCATCAACAAGCTTGATGCCGTGGGCGGCGAGGCCTACATTTTGGAGCTGATGGGTCAGACCCTATCGCTCGTGAACTGGCAGCACCATGCCGCCATCGTCCGCCGCGACTCGATGCTGCGCGAGCTGATCGGTGCCACCAACGAGATCAACGCGCTGGCCTATAACGCCCCTACCGACACCAAAGAGGTCGTGGAGCTGGCCGAGAGCAAGCTGCTCAAGGTCACGGCGCGCGAGGTTAAGTCGAGCTATAAGACACTGACCGAGTTTATGGTCGAGGCCTATAACGAGGCCGAGGAAGTGTGTAAGGCCGGTGGACAGGCCGCGGGCGTGCCCACCGGCTTCCCGTCACTCGACCGCATGCTTATGGGTTTCCGCGAGGGTCAGCTCATCATTATCGGCGCCCGCCCCGCCGTGGGTAAGACGTCATTCGCTCTGAACCTGGCGCTGAATGCCGCCGCTGCGGGCTATACCGTCGGCTTCTTTTCGCTAGAGATGTCGGGCAAGGAAATTGCCCAGCGCCTGATTTGCGCCTACGCCATGATCTCGATCAGCGACTTCCGTACGGGCCGCATTAGCCCCGAGCAGTGGGCCAATATCAACGAGGCCACGCAGACCTTGTCTAAGCTCGACATTCTGATTGACGATACGCCCGGCACCACGGTGACCGAGATCCGCGCTAAGAGCCGCCGCATGCTCCACAACAAGGAGAAGGCCATCATCATCCTGGACTACCTGCAGCTGGTGAGTCCTCCACCGGGACGTCGCTCCGAGAGCCGTACCGTCGAGGTCTCCGAGATGTCGCGAGGTCTGAAGATTATGGCCAAGGAGCTCAAGATTCCGCTGATCGCGCTGTCGCAGCTGTCGCGTCAGGTCGAGTCCCGTACCGGCAAGCGCCCGCAGCTGTCCGACCTGCGTGAATCGGGATCCATCGAGCAGGACGCCGACATCGTTATGTTCTTGGACCGCTCCGCCGATGAGGCCGAGGCCTCGCGTGACGATCGACCCGACGAGGGCGTTACGCGTATCGTCGTGGCCAAGAACCGTTCGGGCCCGATCGGTGACGTCGACCTGATGTTCCTGCCGGCATCCACCAAGTTCTATGAGCTTGATGGGGCGCATACCGAGGAGTAGGACAGGCGCCCGTTGCACGGGTATACTGGGAATGTTTTGTGCTTCTGCGTGCCGGCGTGGCGCGTAGACAGTCCATGAATGTAAGGAGTAAACATGCCGTCAACCGTTTTGGTCGGTGCCCAGTGGGGCGATGAGGGCAAGGGTAAGATCTGCGACCTGGTCGCCGGCGACTTCGATGCCGTCGTGCGCTATTCGGGCGGTAATAACGCCGGCCACACCATCGTCGTCAACGGCAAGAAGTACGGCCTGCACCAGGTGCCCTCCGGCATCATGTATTCCGACCATGTGTCGGTGATCGGTAACGGCTGCGTCGTCAACCCCAAGGTTGTCCTTGAGGAGATTGACATGTTCGAGGCCGACGGCATCACCACCAAGAACCTCAAGATCAGTGGCAATGCGCACATCATCATGCCGTACCACATCGATCTGGATGGCGCCTTTGAGCAAAAGCTCGGCAAGAAGAACATCGGTACCACCAAGCGCGGTATCGGTCCGTGCTATCAGGACAAGATGGCCCGCATTGGTCTGCGCATGCAGGACATGCTGGACGAGGCGCTGTTCCGCGACAAGCTGGAGACCGCTCTTGCCCGCGTGAATCCCGAGCTCGAGCTCATCTACCATCTGCCCACCTACACCGTGGACCAGATCTGCGACGAGTACCTGCCCATGGCCGAGCGCCTGCGCCCCTACATCACCGAGACGAGCCTGCTGCTCAACAACATGATCGACGAGGGCAAGGACCTGCTGTTTGAGGGTGCCCAGGCGACGCTGCTCGACATCGACCACGGCACCTATCCGTACGTGACGTCTTCCAACTGCACTGCCGGCGGCGCCATCACCGGTTCCGGTGTGGGTATGAAGAACGTCGACCGCGTGCTGGGCGTCATGAAGGCCTACATTACCCGCGTCGGTTCGGGCCCCATGCCCACCGAGCTGCCCTACGAGGACGAGGCCGGCCACACGCTGACCGAAGAGGGCTATGAGTACGGCGTGACCACCGGTCGCCGTCGTCGCTGCGGTTGGTTCGATGGCCCCATCGCCAACTACGCCTCGCGCGTCAACGGCCTCACCGACATTGCCCTGACCAAGCTCGACGTACTTTCGGCCTTCGACACCATCAAGGTGTGCGTTGCCTACGACGTCGATGGCGAGCGCTACACCAGCGTGCCCGAGCATCAGGTGCGCTTTGAGCACGCCAAGCCCATCTACGAGGAGCTCCCTGGCTGGAAGTGCGACATCACCGGTTGCCGCAGCTTTGACGAGCTGCCGCAGGAGGCTCAGGACTACGTGGCATTTATCGAGGATCTGGCACACACCCGCGTGACGTTTATTGGCGTCGGCGCCGGTCGCGAGCAGATCATCAACCGATTCTGGAAGTAATCGGCACTATTTGGTTATTGCGATATACCCCTTTGCAGCCCGAGCGGGCGGCCGAGGGGTATATTTGCTTGTAATGGGCCCGCATGGTTGGCGGGCCGTTCATCCATAAGAGGAGGCACCCTTGAAGGCGGACACTCAAACCATCGACATCCTGTTGTTGGGCAGCGGCGGCCGCGAGCATGCTTTGGCAGCAAAGCTCGCAGCATCACCGCGCGCCGGCAAGCTCTACATCGCGCCGGGTAACGGCGGCACCGCGAGCTGTGGCGAGAACGTTGTTCTCGACGATTGCGATCCTGCGGCCGTGGCGGCGTTTGCCCAGAGCCACGGATGCGGACTCGTGGTGATTGGCCCCGAGGCTCCGCTCGTGGTGGGCGTGGCCGATGCCGTGCGTGCGGCGGGCATTCCCTGCTTTGGCCCGGGTGCCGAGGGTGCCCAGATGGAGGGCTCCAAGCTGTTCTCCAAGCAGCTCATGGAGCGTGCGGGCATTCCGACGGCTGCCTACGGCTCGTTTACCGATGAGGCTTCGGCGCTTGCCTATGTGCGCGAGCAGGGCGCCCCGCTGGTCGTGAAGGCTGACGGCCTAGCCGCGGGTAAGGGCGTTATCGTGGCGACCGAGCTTTCGCAGGCCGAGGAGGCCGTGCGCGAGTGCTTTGGCGGCACCTTCGGTGACGCCGGCAACACCGTGGTTATCGAGGAAATGCTCGTTGGCCCTGAGTGCTCGCTGCTGGCCTTTACCGACGGCAAGACCGTGCGTCCCATGGCCACTTCGCAGGACCACAAGCGCGCGCTCGAGGGCGATCTGGGCCCCAACACCGGCGGCATGGGCGTCTACAGCCCGGTGCCTATCGTGACCGACGAGGAGCACGCCACCATGGTGGCGGTCATGGAGCAGACCGTGGCCGAGCTCGCTGCCGAGGGCATCGACTACCGCGGCTGCCTGTACGGCGGCTTTATGCTCACGCCCGCCGGCCCCAAGGTGTTGGAGTTCAACGCCCGCTTTGGCGACCCCGAGACGCAGGTCGTGCTGCCGCGCCTTAAGAATGACCTGGTCGAGGTCATGCTGGCCTGCGCCAACTGCGAGCTCGATCAGATTGAGCTCGACTGGCGTGACGAGTGGGCTGTGGCCGTTGTCCTGACGAGCGCGGGCTATCCCGGCAGCTACGAGAAGGGCAAGGTCATCACCGGTATCGCCGACGCCGAGGCCATGGAGAACGTGACCGTGTACCACGCGGGCACCGCCGTGGTGGATGGCCAGCTCGTGACCAACGGCGGCCGCGTGCTTGCCGTGACCGCGCTGGGCGACACGTTCGAGAACGCTCGCAACCTTGCCTACGAGGCCTGCGAGAAGATTGATTTTGAGGGCAAGACCTTGCGTCACGACATCGGCCTGCGCGCGCTGCGCGGTCGCGACGCCTGGGATGCCTAAAATCCGAGAGGAATGAGACGGATGGACGAGAAGGACGAAGAACTCGTGGACGCGCAGATCGTCGAGGAAGATGGCCGCGCGTACGGACACGCCGAGGGCGAGCCGGGTGGCGAGGTCGCTGACGAGCCGGTGCTGGTGCTGGGCGATGACGACCCGCACGATGCCGAGCTGCACGAGAAGATTCTTTCGGAGGAGTGCGCCTGGAAGGGTAAGATCCTCGACGTCCACCGTCTTGAGGTTGAGCTGCCCAACGGCCACCGCAGCGCCCGCGACATCATTCGCCATCCGGGTGCGGCGGCCGTTGTGGCGCTGACCGAGAGCGGCAAGATTGTGCTGGTGCGTCAGTACCGCACCGCCATCGACCGTGTGACGGTCGAGATTCCCGCCGGCAAGCTCGACCCGGGCGAGGATCCGCTCGATTGCGCCAAGCGCGAGCTGCACGAGGAGACGGGCTTTAGGGCCGGTCGCAT
>CAVCBD010000124.1:0-5719 GCA_963599935.1 Acutalibacteraceae bacterium
AACCAGCTGGTTCGCCAGGGCCGTCGTTCCGTGCCCAAGAAGTCCAAGAACGCTGCTCTGCAGCACAACTCCCAGAAGCGCGGCGTGTGCACCCGCGTCTTCACCACGAGCCCCAAGAAGCCGAACTCGGCTCTTCGTAAGGTTGCCCGTGTTCGCCTTGTCAACGGCATCGAAGTTACTGCTTACATCCCGGGTGAGGGCCACAACCTGCAGGAGCACTCCATCGTGCTCGTCCGCGGCGGTCGTGTCCGTGACCTCCCTGGTGTCCGTTATCACGTCATCCGTGGCGCCTACGACGCTGCTCCGGTCCAGAACCGTATGCAGGCCCGTTCCAAGTACGGTGCTAAGCGCCCCAAGGCTAAATAAGCCAGATAACGTTTTGATACTTTCGCCGTGTGCCGCCTAAGCGCCGCACGGTAGACACTTAAGGAGATTTCACATGCCGCGTCGTGCAGCAGCTAATCGTCGTGAGGTTCAGCCTGACGCCGTTTACAACAACCGCCTGGTGACTCAGCTCATCAACAAGGTCCTTCTTGACGGCAAGAAGGCCACCGCTGAGCGCATCGTTTACACCGCTTTCGAGATCGTTGCCGAGAAGTCCGAGGGTGGCGACGCTCTCGCTACCTTCAAGAAGGCTATGGACAACGTCAAGCCCACGCTCGAGGTTAAGCCCAAGCGTGTCGGTGGCGCTACCTATCAGGTCCCGATGGAGGTCAACTCCCGTCGTTCCACCGCTCTGGGTATCCGCTGGATCGTCAACTTCTCCCGCGCTCGCAAGGAGAAGACCATGGCCGAGCGTCTCGCCAACGAGATCCTCGACGCCTCCAACGGCGTTGGCGCTTCCGTCAAGAAGCGTGAGGACGTCTTCAAGATGGCCGAGGCCAACCGCGCGTTCTCTCACTATCGTTGGTAAGTTAAGGTAAGGAACTAACATGGCTAAGCCTAAGTACAAGCTTTCCGATACCCGTAACATCGGCATCATGGCCCACATCGATGCCGGTAAGACCACCACGACCGAGCGTATTCTTTACTACACCGGTAAGACCCACAAGATCGGTGAGGTCCATGAGGGCGCTGCCACCATGGACTGGATGGTTCAGGAGCAGGAGCGCGGCGTAACCATTACCTCCGCTGCTACCACCTGCTTCTGGAACAAGGACGGCAAGGACTACCGCATCCAGATCATCGACACCCCGGGCCACGTTGACTTCACCGCCGAGGTCGAGCGCTGCCTGCGCGTCCTCGATGGCGCTGTCGCCGTCTTCGACGCCGTTGCCGGCGTCCAGCCCCAGTCTGAGACCGTTTGGCGTCAGGCTTCTACCTTCAACGTCCCCCGCATCGCCTTCATCAACAAGTATGACCGCGTGGGCGCTGACTTCTTCAACGCTATCGAGACCATGAAGGATCGTCTCGACGCCAACGCCGTGGCCGCTCAGGTCCCGATGGGCGCCGAGGACAACTTCTGGGGCGTCATCGACCTGGTCACCATGACTGCTTGGGACTTCAAGGCCGACGAGAAGGGCATGACCTACCCCGAGCCGATGGACGAGATCCCGGCTGAGTTCGCCGACATCGCTGCCACCAAGCGCGAGGAGCTCCTCGACGCTGCTGCCAGCTTTGACGACGAGCTCATGGAGAAGATCCTCATGGAGGAGGACTTCACCGTCGAGGAGCTCAAGGCTGCTCTGCGCAAGGGCGTTCTGGCCAACGAGCTCAACCTCGTCTTCGTGGGCTCCGCCTACAAGAACAAGGGCGTTCAGGAGCTGCTCGACGCTGTCGTCGACTACCTGCCCAGCCCGCTCGACGTCGAGGCCGTCACCGGTACCGATCCGGACACCGGCGAGGAGATCGAGCGTCATCCTTCCTTCGACGAGCCCTTCTCCGGCCTGGTCTTCAAGATCATGACCGACCCGTTCGTCGGTAAGCTCACCTACGTCCGCGTTTACTCCGGCCGCGCCGAGTCCGGCTCCT
Organism: Acutalibacteraceae bacterium; assembly: GCA_963599935.1. Classification (GTDB taxonomy): domain Bacteria; phylum Actinomycetota; class Coriobacteriia; order Coriobacteriales; family Coriobacteriaceae; genus Collinsella. The sequence goes on from CAVCBD010000124.1 coordinate 1,972, forward strand.
ACGTTGTCAACGCTTCCAACGGTCAGCGCGAGCGCCTCGGCCGCATCCTCGAGATGAACGCCGCCGAGCGTATCGACCGTGACGACGCCGCTGCCGGCGACATCGTCGCTTGCGTCGGCTTCAAGAACTCCACCACCGGTGACACCCTGTGCGCCGAGGGCAAGGAGATCGTCCTCGAGAAGATCGAGTTCGCTAAGCCCGTTATCGACGTTGCCATCGAGCCCAAGACCAAGGCCGAGCAGGACAAGATGTCCCTGGCTCTGACCAAGCTCGCCGAGGAGGACCCGACCTTCCAGGTGTCCACCAACCACGAGACCGGCCAGACCATCATCGCCGGCATGGGTGAGCTGCACCTCGAGATCATCGTCGACCGTCTGCTCCGCGAGTTCAAGGTTGACGCTAACGTTGGTAAGCCCCAGGTTGCCTACCGCGAGACCGCTGGTCACGACGTCGAGAAGGCTGAGGGCAAGTTCGTCCGTCAGTCCGGTGGTCGCGGTCAGTATGGCCACGCCGTCATCAAGCTCGAGAAGATGGAGGAGGGCTTCGGCTACGAGTTCGTCAACGCTATCGTCGGCGGCGTCGTGCCCAAGGAGTACATCCCGTCCATCGACAAGGGCATCCAGGAGGCCCTGAACACCGGTGTTATCGCCGGCTTCCCGGTCCTCGACGTCAAGGTCACCCTGTTCGACGGTTCTTACCACGAGGTCGACTCCTCCGAGGCCGCCTTCAAGATCGCCGGTTCCATGGCTATCAAGGACGCCCTCAAGAAGTCCGACCCGCAGCTGCTCGAGCCGATCATGGCTGTCGAGGTCGAGACCCCCGAGCAGTACATGGGCGACGTTATGGGCAACCTCTCCGGTCGCCGCGGCAAGATCGAGGGCATGGAGGATCGCAAGAACAGCAAGCTCATCCGTGCCAAGGTGCCGCTGGGCGAGATGTTCGGTTACGCTACCGACCTTCGCTCCCAGACCCAGGGCCGTGCATCCTACACGATGCAGTTCGACTCTTATGAGCCCGCGCCCAAGTCCATCGTGGACGAGGTCATGAGCAAGAACGCCTAAGTTCGAGCTCCCTGTTACGTAATCCGCGAGAACATCTCTCGCACTCTTTGGAGGTTTAAGTTGGCTACCCAGAAGATCCGCATTCGCCTCAAGGGCTATGATCACGAGGTCGTCGATCAGTCCGCGAAGCTCATCGTCGAGACCGCTCAGAAGACCGGCGCTCGCGTTTCCGGTCCTGTCCCCCTGCCCACCGAGCGCAACCTGTACACGGTTATCCGCTCGCCGCACGTGAACAAGGACTCCCGTGAGCAGTTCGAGATGCGCACCCACAAGCGCCTCATCGACATTCTCGACCCCACCTCGGGCACCGTTGATTCGCTTATGCGTCTCGACCTCCCCGCTGGCGTCGACATCGACATCAAGCTCTAAGCGATATCGCTCATAGCTTACAGAGCCCCGCTGCCATTACGGTAGCGGGGCTCTTTTGTTTTGAATGATGGCCTTGGGGGCCCGGGTAATGCAGCCGAATAGGTGGCTGTGGCGCCTTATTTGCCCATGGGGCGCAGCGATGCCTCCTCAAAATGGAAGGATCGCAAGCCGTCTTCCGTTTCGATGCACGCGCGACCAAAGTCATCGACCGTTTGAAAGATGCCACGCGCCAGCTCGTCTCCAGCGGGGGAGCGGGCGATAACGTGCTCCCCGATCCAATTGAGGTGAGCGATATATTCGCTGTGGACGGGCGCGAGCGGTCCGGCGTCTTCTTCCATGGCGTTGAGACGCTCTGCCCACGCATCTACAGCGTCTATAACTGCGTGATAGACCTCATCGAGGAGCACATCGACGGAGGGAACGTTCTCGTTGAGATCCGAGAGACCGATTGCCGCCAGGCCGCCATCGGGCACCTCCTGGGGCGTGTAGTTTACGTTGACGCCAATGCCGCAGACGGCGAAGGGCCTGCCCTCGTTGTCACGAGCCGCCTCGACTAAGATGCCGCCAAGCTTATGTCCTCGTGCGACGAGGTCGTTGGGCCATTTGAGGCCGATCTCGTTAGCAAGACCCTGCTTTTCGAGTGCCTCGAGCACCGCTAGGCCGCTGACGGCAGCAAGACCAGAGTACTTGGCGGGATTAACATGTGGACGTAGGACAATCGAGAGCAACAGGTTGCCGGCGGTTGAATCCCACTTGTGGCCGCGTCGGCCACGTCCTGCCGTTTGCGCGCGGGCGGCAAGTCCCGTGCCGTGCGGCGCACCCTGTTTTCCTGCCTCGAGCAGGTCATCGTTGGTCGATCCGGTTACGTCGACTATCGTAAATTGGGCATCCATAGCGGCTGCTACCTCCTTAATGAATAAGTGAATGACGCAATGGTGTCGAGAGATAGACACAATGTGAAGCCTTTGTCGCATTTGGACAATTTAATGTTAACACGTCAACAAAGCGAAGAATGCGCTATCCTCTCTTGGTCGATGTAAACACGTCAACAACTCAAAGGAGGTTAGTGATGGGTTTCACGATTCTTGGAACAGGCTCGGCGCTTCCTACGCGCAGTGTTTCCAATGACGAGCTGTCCGAGTTCCTCGATACCTCGGATGAGTGGATTTTTACCCGCACCGGTATCAAGAGCCGCCACGTCTGCACCACTGAGTCACTCGACGACCTTGCCGTAGCGGCGAGCGAGCGGGCACTCCAGGTATCCGGAATCGACGCGAGCCAGCTGGATCTGATCGTCTGCTCGACGACGACGGGTGACCACCTTGTTCCCGCTGAGGCGTGTGCCGTTGCTGAGCGCCTGGGTGCCACATGTCCTGCCTTCGACGTTTCGGCGGCTTGTGCCGGCTTCGTTTTTGCGCTCGATGTCGCCGAGGGCTATATCGCCCGCGGTCGCGCCAGGCACGTGCTGGTCGTTGCCGCCGAGCAGATGACGCGCGCGCTCGATTGGACCGACCGTGCCACGTGCGTGCTCTTTGGCGATGGCGCGGGTGCTGCGGTCATAGAGGCTGGGGGAGAGAATCCCCTTGCTGTTGAGCTTTCGACGTCGCCTGACGTCGAAACACTGCGCGTCCCCGGATTGGTGGGCTCCTCGCCGTATAAGACGGCGCAGGACTGCGAAAGCGTGCTTTCCATGAACGGCCGTCGCGTCTTCAAGTTTGGCGTCAATGCCATCTGCGACACGGTCAACAAGCTCGCCTGCGACGCGAGCATCGCGGTCGAGGACATCGACCACTTTGTATTCCATCAGGCTAACGAACGAATCTTGAGCCAGGCAGTCAAGCGCCTGGGTGTGCCGGACGACCGTGTGGTCCGAACGTTGCGTGAAACTGGCAACATCTCGAGCGCCTGTATTCCGCTTGCTCTCGATCGACTGGCAAATACCGGCGCGCCGCACGCGGGCGACACCATCGCCCTGGTCGGATTTGGCGCCGGCTTGGATGTAGGTGGCTATCTACTTCGCTGGAAGTAGTCGCACATAGGAAATAAAAACGCCCCTAGGGCACAAACAAAGGAGAACTACCATGGCAGATCAGAAGACCTTCGAGCGCGTTTGCGACGTTATCCGCGAGACCGCTGGCCTTGACGACGTCGAGATGAAGCCCGAGTCCACGCTCGAGGAGATTGGCCTCGACAGTCTGGGCACCGTCGAGATCCTCGTCGCCGTCGAGGACGAGTTTGGCATTGAGCTCGATACCGAGGAGAACCCCAAGACGGTCGGCGAGTTCGTCGATACGGTCGAGGCGGCATTGGAGAAGTAG
>CAVCBD010000125.1:0-5717 GCA_963599935.1 Acutalibacteraceae bacterium
ATGGTGCCCCCAGCGGGATTCGAACCCGCGATATCCACCTTGAAAGGGTGGCGTCCTTGGCCGCTAGACGATGGGGACAGCGGGAAAGAGTATAGCAGACTTTTTTGCCGGCGCGTATATCGTTGGCAAACTGGAAAACCACCACACAGGAGCGGGCTTCTATCCCGATTTTCAAATATCTCAATCTGTAACATCTAAGCGGATAAATCGGCTCTACCTGTTACAGATCGAGACAAACGACGGACGTCGGGACGAACATCTCAATCTGTAACAGTACGACGACTTTTAACGGTCTACCTGTTACAGATCGAGACAAACTACCGTGGCGGGTCGAAACCACCACAAAGGTGCCTGTCCCCTTTGTGGTGGTTAGGGGAGGAGCTTCATGGCGGCGTCGTGGGCGGCGCGCTCGTAGATGTCGTCGAGGGGCTTGAGCGGCAGCAGGGCTGTGGCCTGCGCATCGCCGCGGCGCTCGAGGGCGTGGGTAATGAGCCAGTCGGCGAGCTCGGGGTTCTTGGGTAGCGCTGGTCCGTGCAGGTACGTGCCGATGACGCCCTTGTAGATGATGCCCTCAAAGCCATCGTCGCCGTTGTTGCCGGTGCCCGCAACGACGGACGTTCCGAGCGGCGTGGCATCTGCGTCGAGCAGGGTGCGGCCGCCGTGGTTCTCGAATCCCACAAAGGGCTCGGGTGCCAGGTCGGTCTTGACGGCGACGTTGCCGATCAGGCGGTCGGAGCCGCGCACGGTTTCGGCGGCAATGACGCCCAGACCCTCGACGCGATTCTCGCCCATATAGTACGAACGGCCGAGCAGCTGATAGCTGCCGCAGATAGCAAGCAGCGAGCCGCCGTCCTCAACATAGGCCGCGACCTTGTCTTTTTGAGCGAGAAGCTCGTGCGCCACGGCCAGCTGGTCGCGATCGGAGCCGCCGCCCATCATGACGATGTCGGCGTCGGCGAGATCGAGCACCTCGCCCATGCGAACCTCGTCCACGCGAACGGGGATGCCACGCCAGGTGCAGCGGCGCTCGAGGGCGATGACATTGCCGCCGTCGCCGTAGAGGTTGAGGGCGTCGGGATACAGATAGACGATGCGCAGGGGGCGTGAAAGCTCGACCGGCGCGACGCCGACGGGGACGGCGCTGCCATCGGCGCACGTTGCGGCGTGGGCGGCAACCGTAGCCGCATCGGTGTCTTTGAGCCCATCGAGCTCCTTGACCAGCGGCGGAAAGGCCGTGTAGTTGGCGACGGCATAGAAAGTGTCGCCAGCCTCCTCGTCTGCCACGGCGCCGATCGCCTGCTCGATATTCGAGATGATGGCGGCATCGATGCCGGCGTACTTGAGGCGCACCTGCATGTCGTGCGCGCGCGTGCCGCCGGCAAAGGCGACAAGCCCCGTTGTGTCGGCGATGCGCTCAAAGTCGACGTCGTAGATCCACGATACATCGTGGCCGTCGGCATCGTTGTCGTTGAGGAAGAAGGCGCAGAGCCTGCCGCCTGCCGTTTTAATGGACTGAATCTGGCGATCGAAACCAACGGGATTTTTGGCCAGGTTTGCCTCGACGGTACGGCCGGCGATATTCCAACGGCCCATGCGACCGCCTGCTGGCACGTAGGCGTCGAGCGTGGGCTGCAGATGCGCCGCGTCCACGCCCAACTCGTGGGCGGCGAAGAAGGCTGCGGCTACGTTGTAGACCATATACAGGCCGTTGTAGCGTGTGGCGATGTGTACGGCAGCCGCGTCGGGCGCAGATCCAAAGGCCAGGTCAAAGCCGTAGCCGTCGCAGCCGAGCTCCACGCCCGTCACGCGACGGGCAAGCGCAGGGCGGGCCCAGCCGCACGAGGGGCAATGGTATGCGCCAAGCTGTCCGTACTGCACATAGTCGTACTCCAACGGTGCGTTGCACTGCGAGCAAAAACGCGAGTCGCTAATGCGATCTGACTCGGTGCCCGTGGCGCCGTCGATGCCAAAGGCGATGCTCATATTGGGAACGCGCGCGGCGATCGCGGCACAAAGCGGGTCGTCGGCGTTGTAGATGAGCGTTGTTGCCGGCGAAAGCTCCAGCGCGTGGGCGATGACGTCCTGGGTGTGGTCAATCTCGCCGTAGCGGTCTAGCTGGTCGCGGAACAGGTTGAGCAGCACAAAGTACGTCGGCTTGAGCTTGGGCAGAACGCGTACGGTGTAGAGCTCGTCGCACTCAAAAACGCCCACGCGCTTGCCGCTGCTGGTGTGCTTAAGGCCGCCGCGGGCCTCGAGCAGAGCACCCACCACACCAGGCTCCATATTGTTGCCGGCACGGTTGCACACCACGGTAGCACCGCTGGCAGCAACAGCGTCGGCGATCAGGTTCGAAGTGGTGGTCTTGCCATTGGTGCCGGTGATCACCACGCTGCGGTCGACCAGACTTGCGAGGTCGCTTAGCAGCTCGGGGTCGATCTTCATGGCGATGCGGCCGGGAAGCACGCCACCCTGGCGTTTGAGGACAGAGCGCAGTCCCCAGCGGGCGATATCGCTCGAGGTGCAGGCGAGAGATGAGCGGAGGTTCATGAAGCCGTTCCTAACATAGATGACATGGTCGGGGCGATCGCGTCGCTAAAAGCCGTAGCGGCGCGCAAATTCCTGGGCAAGTTGCGATACATCTTCGCAGGCGTTGGCCCAGGGGGCAAAGTCGGGGGTGTCCGAGATAATGCCGTCGGCTTCCCAAACCGCCTGGTGCGAGAGGTCCCAGGGGTCGCGCGGCTCGGGTCGGCAGGGAAGATACGGCGTCTGGTACATGGGGTTCAGCAAGAAGAACGCGCCGCCCTCGCAACGGTTAGCGAACTCACGCAGCGCGCGCGTCGCCGGGCGCATCTTGTTTGTTTTGAACAGCAGAATCGTGCGGGCGAGCAGGTACCAGGGGGAGTTCTCGAGTGCGTCTGCCCCCATCTGCTCCTCGAGCTGGTGAGCCAGGGCAAAAAAACCGTCCTGGTCTTCCAAGCGGGCGAGGGCAAGCAACACGGTGCCGGCGGCCCGGGTGGGATAGCCCTCCGCCTTAAGGACACGGCGAGAATAGTTGGCGGCGGCGCGGTAACGAGCGCTCGCCATACACAGCTGCGAGATGGCCTCGAGCGTGTGGAGCCACCCGATAAGGGCCGGCTCGCTCACGGTAAGGTCTGCTGCGGTGACACCGTCGGCTAAAACATTATTGGCCCAGTAGTGCGGGGCCTCCATGTCGAACCCAGGCACGCTCTGCTGCAGGTAGTCGGCCGTACTCGTCTCGAGCTTCATCAAGTCACCCAGGCAGGCATCGACGGGCGTGTCCGCCAGGATGATGGCGAGCAACTGGGCGTCGACGGCCAGCGCATCGACGCGGACGATCTTGAGCAGCTCGTCACGCATGTCGTCGAACAGGCGGTTGCGCGTCTGCTCAAACTCCTCGTCGCTGCCCATGTCCTCGATGCGACGAAGCTCGTCGAGCAAATGACGATGAACGCCGGCATAGGACAGCAGCGCTTGGGCATGCTCGGTCTGCGCATACTTGTGAGGGTTTGCGCTGATGTCGTTATGGACAAGCTCGCGTGCTGCATCGGTGAGTTCGGGGTGCGACGCCAGATAGGTGCGCTCCAGATAGGCGGGGATGTAGACGCTCGGATCCATTAGAGGTCTCCTCCCTTAAACGGCAATCCCTGTTCGGCCGCGCGTAGGATGCGCTCGTCGATTTGGGAGCGCACGATGTCGTTGGTGGCGACCCAGGCGGCAAAGCTGGCGTTGTCGGGCGCGCCTAGGCCCTCCTGCAGCACCGGTGTCGCCTCGGACAGGGCAAGGACAAGCTCGTCGGTGGAGCCCGGACCTACGTTGACGCGGGCATAGACGCCATCGGGAAACTCGGTTTGGAAGTAGAGCGCCTCGGCCGCGTGTGGGCATGAGCGCACCAGGATGCGCAGGTAGTGTTCGGCGCCTTCGTAGTCCAGCTCGCGCCAGGCTGCGCTCATCAGCGCGATGAGCGTCCACGGGTCCAGGTCGCGCTCCGCGTCCTTGGGACGGCGGCGCAGCGGCGTGTTGGCAAGATAGGGCACGGAGTGGGCGGAACGAAAACGCTTGAGCTCCTCGGCAGGGTATTCGAGCTTTGCCATGGCAAGCATCGCGGTATGGCGGACGCCAGCGGGGTCGTTGGGCGCAAAGTCCAGGCTGCGATTCGCGACATCCAGCGACATGCGGTAGCGGCCGCTAATGAGCGCGCGCGATGCCAAGGCGGCAAGCCAGCGCAGGTAGGGACGGCGGGTCAGGTCGCCTGCGGCCTCACGCTCGTAGGGGTCCTGCGCCGAGGCGATCTTGAGCGCCAAATCGTGCTCCACCTCGTCGCACTTGGACACCAGATACTGTACGTATTCCTCGTTGGATTCGGCGGTGAGCGCCGTCAGCATGCGCTGGGCATCCCAGTTGGCCGGATCGAGCGCGGCTGCCTCGCGGAGCATGTTCTCGGCTGCGGCTTCTTCTTGCTCTGCCTGGGCGTCGTCGGGGATAAAAGGGATGCGGTAGTCGACAGCCTCGACCACCTTGGCAATGAGGTGCCCGGCTCGGTCGCGGTCGTGCACGATGAGCGGCGCGGGGTTACGGGTGAATTGTTCCATCAGACGCTCTACGGCGGCACCGTCGGTGAGCGGGATATTGTCGCGGCGCAGGGCCTCAAGAACGAGGCGATGGCAATCCTCTTGAACGGGATCGAATGCCATGGGGCCTCCTTTGCTGCGGTTAGGGTTCAAATGTCTCTATATAAGGTTCTAGTTTACCCGCATGTGGCACACCGGGGGTGCCGCACTTGGACATGCACCTTTGCACCACGAAGACGGATGTCGCACAAATGTCGGCACCTTGGACGACCGAGTGGTATCACGGTGCCGCAAACGGTCGATTTTTGGCGGCGAACGGGGCGCATTTTGGAGGGGTACCGTCCTGCCCGGGATATGTAGTCAACCTTGATAAAACGTTTGCCCAGCTTGGGAGTATGAATGCCCCACAAGGGTCTTCAGGGATAGAAAAAACGTTTCATCATTGTTGGCTTTAGATGAATAACTGACCAACCAGAACGGTAAAATAGTGTTTGTCTGAGCGTTGAGACGTTTAGACATCGTGCATTGTCATCGCCGGCAATGTGCAAACCGGTCCTAACGGAGCCAATCGGGTGCTCCGTTATATACGCAAGTCTAAGAGGGGCTTGTTTAGGAGGCACAGTATGGGACGTTTTACCAATCCTCGCGATCTGTACTTTGGTGAGGGCGCTCGCCACGAGGTGAAGAACCTCAAGGGCAAGAAGGCCATCATCGTTTCTGGCGGCAGCTCTATGCGCCGCGGCGGGTTCCTGCAGGACGTTGAGGCCGACCTCAAAGAGGGCGGTTTCGAGGTCAAGCTGTTCGAGGGCGTCGAGTCCGACCCGTCCATCGAGACGGTCATGAAGGGCGCCGAGGCCATGCGCGAGTTCGAGCCCGACTGGATTATCGCCATCGGCGGCGGCTCGCCCATCGATGCCGCTAAGGCCATGTGGGTCTTCTACGAGTATCCCGAGGAGTCCTTCGATAACATCATCCAGCCGTTCAGCTTCCCCGAGCTGCGTCAGAAGGCTCATTTCTGCGCCATCTCCTCTACCTCCGGCACCGCTACCGAGGTCACCGCGTTCTCCGTCATTACCGACTACGCCAAGGGCATCAAGTACCCGCTGGCCGACTTCAACATCACCCCTG
>CAVCBD010000126.1:0-5479 GCA_963599935.1 Acutalibacteraceae bacterium
CCGATGGCCAGGGTCGCCAGGTGTCCTTCAAGAACACGATCATCATCATGACGTCTAACGTGGGCTCCAAGGCCATCGCCGATCTGTCCGGTAAGGACGAGGAGGAGATGCGCCATCAGGTCGACGCCGCCATGGCTCAGACCTTCCGCCCCGAGTTCCTCAACCGTATCGACGATATCGTGGTGTTCCATCCGCTCGGCATGGCGCAGATCGAGAAGATCGTCGACATCCAGCTTGCCGACGTCCGCGCGCGTCTGGCCAAGGAGCGCATGACGCTTGCCATCACCCCGGCGGCCAAGCAGATGCTCGCCGTGGGTGGCCTGGACCCGGTCTTTGGTGCCCGTCCGCTCAAGCGTCTCGTGCAGCGCGAGGTCGTGGATGCCATTGCCGCCGCTATTATCGACGGCACGGTGCGCGAGGGCGATCAGGTGACGGTCGATGTCGACAAGGACGGCGGCTTTACCGTCGTGTGCGACAACACGCCGTCTGCTACCTACGAGGTCCCCGACGCCGAGTAGATTTATGGGACATGCCTTAAAATCTGCCAGCCGTCTCTAAACGCCAAGGGCGGCGGATCCAATTGGGTCCGCCGCCCTTTTTCGTGCGACAATCGATAATGTTGAACACGATTGCATGGCAAGGAGATATGCAGATGATAGACAAGAACAAGACGAATGCGCCGGTCGCCAACGCCGCGCCGGCCGCACCCAAGCCTGCACCCAAGCCCGTGCCCAAGCCGCGCGACCCCTACATCCGTGCCGAGAACGAGGATGACGACGGCTACGATCCTTATAGCGATCGTCGCCCCGAGCACGAGCCCCTCTTCGAAGCCGACCCCTGGCGTTAAGTAGCTCATTTGGGACGGGGCTTTTTTAGCTACTTTGTTTTCGGCTAGAGGCGTTCATGCCTGCCCCCCCCTCGGCCGCTCGATATCCTCCGGGAGGGGCCACTAATAGAAAACTTGCTTATCCATTAATCAAGATACGCATAATCTTGCTCTCCTGCTAATCAAGAATCGTTATAATCTTGATTAGCAGGAGAGCAAGATTGGAGAATTATGGCATTCAACGACTTGGTGGCTCAAAAAATAAAGGACTTTGAGCAACAGGGGATTCCGCAGGTCTTTGAGCGCGACCTTGATCTGGGCAACCCGCAGGAGCCAAAGCGCGACAACATCGTATATGTGATTGTGGGCGCCCGTCGTTGTGGAAAGACGTATCGCCTGTATCAGGAGATACGGCGGCTTCAGGGCCAAGGCGTCGAGCTTGACCGGATGCTATATTTCAATTTTGAGGATGAGCGTTTGCGTCCGTATGAGCCATCGCTACTAGCGGACGTGCTCGATACATTCTATGCACTATATCCTGCTGCTCGAGGCGAGGGCGCCTACCTTTTCTTTGACGAGATCCAGGAAATACCCGAATGGGGTGCGTTTCTGCGACGCGTGGTCGATACGGAGAAGGCGACCGTTTACGTGACGGGATCTTCTTCTAAGATGCTGTCCTCAGAACTTAAGAGCGAGTTCAGGGGCCGTTCTCTTGTGCGAGAGCTTTTTCCGTTGAGTTTTTCGGAATACGTCCGATATAAGACGGGGAGCGTTCCTGAGCCGGATGCACCCTTTTCATCGAGCGATGCAGCACTGCTTCGACATCATCTGATCGGATATCTCGAGCGAGGGGGATTCATCGCGACACTTGAGCAGACGCCCGCAGACGCGATTCAGCTGCTACAGGAATATGCGTCGCGAACGGTCGCCATGGACGTCGTTGAACGTTACGACGTCAAGAACCCCCGTTTGGCCTCGCTGTTTCTGGCGCGGTGCATGGCATCTTCGGGACGAGAGCTGTCAGTGAACAAAGTGTACAACGAGTTCAAGAGCAGACAGATATCCGTCAGTCGAAATACGCTCAGCGACTTACTTGAGTATTACGAGGACGCCTACCTGCTGTTTTCGGTGCCGGAGTTCACGCGTTCGCTTGCAAATAATACGCGGTCTGCGTCTAAGGTCTACGCCGTCGATCCTGCGATGTTCGGAGCGTTCTCCCCCGCATCGGCATTGGATCATGGTCAGAGGCTCGAGACCGCGGTGTTCAATGCGCTCAGAAGAAGGACCCCCGCCGTGCGGCCCGGTTCGGTTTGCCGCCTGCTGATTAAAGATAAGAATAAAAGCCATGAGGTGGACTTTGTGGCTGGGGATGCACTGCTCATGCAGGCTTACGGCCTGATTCAGGTAAGTGTGGATATGACAAGCGAGAAAACGCGCGAGCGCGAAATTGCCGCGCTCGATGCCGCGATGGCCCAGTTTGATCTTGGCGAGTCGGTAATCGTTACCATGGATGAGCAGGCCGATATTCCATGCAAACACGGCGTGGTACATGCTGTGCCCGCATGGAAGTGGCTCCTTTCCTAATCGTCTATGGATTTGCGAGGCCAGGACTCAGGTGTCATGGTCCGCTAGTCCTGGGCCTTGATGCTTGGTAGCAGGATCTGTGCGAGGTAGTCGGTCTCGAGTTTGGTCGCAGCGTCGGCCTTGCCGTCTTTGCCGACCAGTACGTTCTTGATCTGGCTATAGGTGTAGCGGTTGCCGGTCGTGAGCTCGACAAGCTCAATGGCCGAGTCCATAGGGTAGGTCGACACGGGATTCTGCGTCCGTCCGTTGATGGTCTGGGGCACCACGTACGGATAGACGGGACCGCTGGCGTAGACGGTATAACCGTTGCCTAGGTTGGCCGCACCCAAAACCGTATCGCCCTCATCGGGCGTAAAGCTCTCGCCCTCGCGCACTGCGACGAGCGTCACAATCGGTGTATCGCTGTCGCCGGCAAGATAGATGCATAGCGTGCTGCCATTTTGCCAAGTCTCGACCTTGCCGTACCACTCGACGGGGATATCGAGCTGGTAGAGGTCGGTTGCCTTGTGGCGGGCGTCGGCATCACGGGCCGCCTGTGCCTTTTGCGCGCTCACGGCATTGACGGCGGCGTCGCGCCGCGCGGTTGCCGCCTGCTGGAGCACCTTGGCGGTGGCGGCGGAGCTCGCGCCTCCCTCCTCGGCATATTTGGCGGCGGCATCGATCTGGTCGTCAGTCACCGTGTCGGCCGAAGGCACCTTGAGCTTAAAGGCGGCCTGGCTGCTTAGGTCCTGTCCGTCGCTCTTGATCGTGACCTGCGCCTTGGTGGTCGGGACGGTATAGATGGTGCCGTCGGCCGCGATGGGAGAGGCAGCGATGGAGAGCGTGTAATCGCCGGGCAGCAGTTTGATGCCGCGGCCGTGCTCGTCAACATAGAGCGTTTCGCTCACGGATGAGCCATCAGCGTCCTGACCGCTCACCTGTACGGGAATCTTAGAGCTGGTGGAACAGTCGAGGCCCGCGGCATGCACGCCAATCTGCACCGACATCATCGTGTGGGCATTGGCGGCGACAGCGGCAGCCTGCTCTTGCTGATATCCGTTCCAGGCAGCATAGCCTGCACCGCCGGCGACGAGCGCGGCGGCCACGATACCGGCGACCATCAGATTGCGGCGCTTGGGCGACATCTTGCGATGACGAACCTCGGCCTCGCGTGCCGAGGGAACGGACGGTAGGGGAATATCGCCCATGGCGATGGTCTCGTCCACGGCTGGTGCGGAACCCAGGCCAGGAAGCTCGCGGGTCAGCGAATCCTCGGCCGGCAAGCTGTCGAGCAAGACGGTTTCCTCGCCCGTGTCGGATTCGGGCTGATTGCCGGCCTCGCTTTCGGTGTCTTCGTGACCTGCCTCGTCTTCGGTGGGCGCGGCGCCATCGTCTTTTGCATCCTGATCATCGAGCTGCGCCTCGATTTCCGGCTCATCCTGCACATCAACGCTCGAATCGTCAAACGTAATCTCGGCCAGCGCGATCTGGTCTAGACTCTCCAGGGCCTCGGCACACGCTTCTGCATCTTGGACCGCATCCTCTTGGCCCATCGTCTCATCTTTCATATATCCCCCAAGCTCAATATCGGGACAACAATGTACCCAAAAACGGGGCTCCATAGAGCCGCCGCATGATTTGAAATCCGATTTTATATATGCGCGTGTTTTTGAATAGATGAATAGAGGCGCAACGACAAAAAGCCCCCGGAAAGCGAGCGAAACGCTTTTCGGGGGCTCTGCGAGACATTGGATTGAAAGGCCTGGTGAGCGGGCCTATGCCCAAGTGCCAACAGCGGCCAACATGTTACTCGGCGTGTGCGTAATCAACCTTGGCACGGCGAGCGGTGGCCTTCTCCCAATCGCTGGTGCCCTCAAAGACATCCTGCTTGTAGGGATTGCGGCCGAGCTTCTTGGCGCGGTAGGCGATGTAGATGATCGCGGCGACGTTGGCGACCAGTGCGGCGATCGAGACCGCGGTAGCGGCGCCGGGGTCGAGCGTGGAGTGGGTCACAAAGATGGACTCCTCCTGGAAGTACGGGAACACCTGGGCAAACATGCACCAAATGGCCAGCGTAAAGGCGCGGTTCTGGATCCAGCCGCCCTTGTTCCAGATAAAGGCGGCGACGGTGGGCGCCAGCAGCAGCGCAAAGCCGCAGAACCAGGAGTGGGTGGGCAGGCAGTTGTAGGTGTAGCAGAAGTTCCAGATGTCGTAGGCGATGATGTAGACCCAGGTCATGTCGGGCCACAGCATGTCGGTCTTGTCCTCGGAGGCGTAGACGCTCCACCAACCGGTCATGCAGAAGATGTTGATGATACCGGCGATGCCGTTGAACACGTTGTTCCAGCCGGCCAGCTGCGTAGCACCTTCGGAGGTGACCCAGGTGGACTCGCCCAGGACAAAGAAGTGATAGGCGCTCTCAAAGTCGGATACGACGGCGATCATGATGTTGATGGCGACGATCACAAACGGCCACGCGCGGAACCAATGCGCCTTGCCGATCTTGCCCCACTGGTACTTAATGGCAATGAAGCCCCAGCAACCGGCCAGCGCCGCGTATACCTTGGCGTAGTGGAACCAGCTGTTCTGGTACACATGGGTGGGGTTGGTGAGCGCCCACTCGGCACCCTGCGAAACGCCGATGGCGATGGCGACGCAGTAGATGGTCATGGCCAGCGGAGCCACGCCAAAGATGATTGCCGCGCCGAGCTTGGTGCGGCGGCCGACCTCGTTGAGCACGATCAGGCCGATAAAGACCATGGCCCAGCCGGCCCAGTGGATAAGGGTATCGCTACCCCAAACATCGAACAGCATGCTGCTCTCCTTTCACAAGCCCGCGGCCCCTCTTCCGATCGCGGGCAGTTTGGCCAAATGTCGTCAGTTCTGGGGCTTGCGCTCCGGATACTTGGCGGTATAGCCCTCGATGTGGAGTGTCGAGGCGATGATTTCCTTGACCGTCTCGTCGGGCACATCGGGGTGCGTGCGGATATACATCAAAAGACCCATGATGAGGGTGTAGAACGTCTCGTAGACATGGTCGATGCGTAGCTCATGATGGGCGACAAAATCCACCACGGTGGTGTCGCAGAT
>CAVCBD010000127.1:0-5474 GCA_963599935.1 Acutalibacteraceae bacterium
GCACCACGGAGTCGTAGTTGCCGCCCGAGCAGCCGGCGATGACGCCCTGCTGCACGTGCAGCTTGCCGTCGACAATCTTGTCGAGCAGGCTAAAGTGCGTCTTGCCCTCGCCGATCTTGGCAGCCTCGAGCTCGACCTCGTGCAGGATGTCCTCGAGATTCTCGTTGAGCTCGTCGATCTCAAAGCCGTTGGAAGGATGGAACGGCAGGGCGATCATGGGCTTGATGCTCGACAGGTCGACCTCGACGCAGCCGTCGTAGTAGGCGACATCGGCGGGTTTGAGCTCGCGGTAGTCGTCGCCGCGGCCGTGCATGGTCAAAAACGCGTGCGTGTCCTCGTCGGTAGCCCAAATGGAGGACAGGCAGGTGGTCTCGGTGGTCATGACGTCGACGCCGTTGCGGTAGTCAGTCGTCATGCTCGCGATGCCGGGGCCCACGAACTCCATAACCTTATTCTTGACGTAGCCCTTGGCAAAGACGGCACGAATGATGGCGAGTGCCACATCGTGCGGGCCGACGCCGGGGCGCGGGGCGCCCGTGAGGTAGATAGCCACGACGCCGGGATAGGCGACGTCGTAGGTGTCGCGAAGCAGCTGCTTTGCCAGCTCGCCGCCGCCCTCGCCCACGGCCATGGTGCCCAGGGCGCCGTAGCGGGTGTGCGAGTCGGAACCCAAAATCATCTTGCCGCAGCCGGCAAAGTTCTCGCGCATAAAGGAGTGGATGACCGCGATGTGCGGCGGGACGAAAATGCCGCCGTACTTTTTGGCAGCCGAGAGGCCAAAGACATGGTCGTCCTCGTTGATGGTGCCGCCCACGGCGCACAGCGAGTTATGGCAGTTGGTGAGCACGTAGGGCAGCGGGAACTGCTCCATGCCCGAAGCGCGCGCCGTCTGGATAATGCCGACGAAGGTGATGTCGTGGCTCGCCATGGCATCGAAGCGGATCTTGAGCGCCTCGGGGTCGCCCGACGTGTTATGTGCCTGAAGGATTGAATACGCGATGGTGCCGCGCTTTGCGTCCTCGGGCGCCTGGGTGATACCGCGCTCTGCAGCCTCGGCCGCAGGCACGACCTCGCTGCCACCGCGCAGGTAGATGCCGTCCTCGTACAGCTTGACCATTCTGTCTCCCACTCTGCCCGAAAGGCTCGGGCGCATAGCATACATTCGTTCAATATCGTGCCATAGAACGATTGCCAGCGGGTTACGAATCTCGGCGTTCACTTTATTTCGGTAAAGCATAGAATGGTATCGGTGCAAGGAGTGTCCCAAAGTGCCGGCGCAAAAGGAACGTCCCCAAGTGCCGAATAAAAAATGAGAGTGGATAATCTCCCGTTTTGAGCCCGCATGCGAGCCAAAAGTGGGAGATTATCCACTCTCGTGTTAGGACTTGCCGCGCAAACCGCGTAACTACAAGTCGGTTCCCGAACCCAGCAGCTTGCGCATGACTTGCTCGGGGTTGACTGAGCCGTCGCGTGGGGCCAGGGCGGTAATCTTCTTCTGCATCTTGTACTCGTGCAGCTCGTCCTCGAGCTGACGCACGCGAGCGCGGAGTTTCTCGTTCTCGTGCTCGCGCTCCTCAGCACGCTCCTTCATATCGAGGATGCGCACCACGCCGGCGAGGTTGATGCCCTCGTCGGTGAGCTGGTTGATGAGCTCCAGGCGCTCGATATCGGCACGCGAATACAGACGCGTGTTGCCGCCCGAGCGTTGGGGGTTCACCAAGCCCTTGGACTCGTAGACGCGCAGGGTCTGCGGGTGCATGCCGGTCAGCTCGGCCGCCACGCTGATCATATACAGCGGTTTGTTCCTATTGTCCTCGGCCATGCTACCTGACCCCTTTCCGTCTCGCACATCTCCATCATAAGCCTGCGACCAAGCTGCAAGCCGCGCAACCAAGCTAGTACGTCGCCTTGTAACGGTTGACCTTCTCGCGATAGTCGCGCGTGTCGGCCTCGCGCAACTTGGTCATGGCCTCGCGCTCGTCGTCGGACAGGCTCGTGGGAACCTGCACCCTGATCTCGACAAGCAACGCCCCCGTGCGGCCGCGATGCTTAACGTCGGGCGCGCCCATTTCCTTAAAGCGGAACTTCTTGCCCGTCTGAGTACCCGCGGGCACCTTCAGACGAACCGTCGCGCCGCCGGGCGTGGGCACGTCAACCGTGCAGCCGAGTGCGGCCTCGTAGACCGAGATCGGCACCTCCATGGTCACGTCGGCACCCTTGCGCTTAAACAGCGGATGCTCCTCCACGTGCGTGGTCACGACCAGGTCGCCGCGCTCGCCTCCGGCAACGCCGTACTCGCCGCGGCGCTTGTAGCGCAGCTTGCCGCCGTCGACCGCACCAGCGGGCACCGAGACCGTAATGGTCTGCTGCTCGCCCGTTGAGGGAATGCGATAGGTGACCTTGTGCGTCACACCGCGAAACGCGTCCTCGGCCGTTACGTCGACAGTCAGCGACAGGTCGCCGCCCTTGCGCGCGCGGTTGCGGCCCGCGCCCGCACCGGCAGCGCTCGCGGCCCCGGCAAAGCCCGAGCCCCAATCGCTGCCCCAGGCGCCGTTGCCGCTAAAGATGCTGTCGAAGATGTCGCCCCAGCCGCTGGCGCCCGCGCCGGCACCGTAGCCGCCGCCATACGCGCCGCCTGCGCCCGGCATGCCGCCAAACATGAGCATCTGGTCGTACTCTTTGCGCTTCTTCTCGTCCGAAAGCGTCTCGTAGGCCTCGCTAATCTCCTTGAACTTGGCCTCGTCGCCGCCGGCATCGGGGTGATATTTTTGCGCGAGCTTGCGAAACGCGCTCTTGATCTCTTTGTCGGAGGCGCTCTTGGATACGCCCAGGATGTCATAGAAGGTTTTGCCTGCAGCCATCGTAGCTCCTCTCCTGTTTCATCCGCCGCCCAGCGGGCGGCGGCTCATGCTTTCATATGGCACTAGGCCAGAAAGGGCCCCGGGTGTTGCCCCGGGGCCCTTCTCAATTACTCCTCGGTGCTCTCAGCCGTATCGGCCGCAGCATCCTCGGGCGCCGCTTCGGGCTCCGGTGCGGGGCGCTTCTCGCCACCGTAGGTCACCGTCACCATCGCGGAGCGCAGGATGCGGTCCGCCATGCGGTAGCCCTTCTGGTACACGTCGTTGACGGTCTCGTCGTACTGCGATGCGTCCTCGACACGCCCCACGGCCTGGTGCTCGAGCGGATCGAACGCCTCGCCCTTGGGGTCGATGGGCTCAACGCCCTCGTGCGCAAACACATCGAGCAGCTTGGCATGCACCGCGTCAACGCCATCGACGAACTGCTTAAAGTCGTCGGAAAGCTCCTGGCTACGGGCATGGTCGATTGCACGCTCGATATCGTCAACCACCGGCAACAGCGCGGTGACGAGCTTCTCGGTCGCGCGCTCGCGCTCGG
Source organism: Acutalibacteraceae bacterium (assembly GCA_963599935.1). GTDB lineage: Bacteria > Actinomycetota > Coriobacteriia > Coriobacteriales > Coriobacteriaceae > Collinsella. Next base: position 3,397 of record CAVCBD010000127.1, read on the forward strand.
CGATACGCTCGCTAGCGGTGCGGCGACGGAAGTTCTCCCAGTCGGCCTGCAGACGGGCGGTACGCTCGGTGGCGTCCTTTGCCTTGTCCTCGGCGGCCTTCTGGGCCTCTGCCGCAGCATCGAGCTCGCTGCGCACGTCGGCAAGCTCCTTTTGGGCCTGCTCGAACTTGAGCTTAAAGTCGTTGTCGGCGGCTTCCTCACCGGCGCGGATAGCGGCTTCCACCATCTCGTCCTCGGTCATCGTCGCCTCCTTGTTGGAATCCTCTACCTGGTTCTCGGCAGCCTCGGCGGCCTCGGCCTCGTTGGCCTCGGCAACGCCTGCGGCCTCTACGGGAATCTTCACGTCCTTCTCCTCAGAGTCAACGGGGGCGGCGCCAGCGGCGGCCGCCTCCGTGCGAGCTTTACGGGCGGACATGATTACTTGTCCTCGTCGTCCACAACCTCGTAGTCGGCGTCGACAACGTCATCGTCGGCAGGCTGGGCACCGGCGGCACCGTCGGTCTGCTGCTGAGCGTCGGCGTAGACAACCTGAGCCAGCTCGTAGGCCACGGACTGCAGGGACTCGCCAGCGGCCTTGATGGCCTCGACGTCAGAGCCCTCGAGCGCCTTCTTGGCGTCGGCGATAGCGGCCTCGGCCTTGGACTTCACGTCGGCGGAAACCTTGTCGCCCAGCTCGTTGAGGGTCTGCTCGGTGGAGTAGCACAGGCTGTCGGTCTGGTTGCGGACCTCGACCTCTTCCTTCTGCTTCTTGTCCTCCTCGGCATGAGCCTCGGCGTCCTTGACCATACGATCGACTTCGTCGTCGGACAGAGCGGTGGAGCCAGAAATGGTGATCTGCTGCTCCTTGCCGGTGCCCTTGTCCTTAGCGGAGACCTTGACGATGCCGTTGGCGTCGATGTCGAAGGTGACCTCGATCTGCGGCACGCCGCGGCGGGCAGCCGGGATGCCGGTCAGCTGGAACTTACCGAGCGACTTGTTGTCGCGGGCAAGCTCGCGCTCGCCCTGGAGCACGTTGATCTCGACGCTGGTCTGGTTGTCGGCAGCGGTGGAGTAAACCTCGGTCTTGGAGGTCGGGATCGTGGTGTTGCGGTCGATCATCTTGGTCATGATGCCGCCCATGGTCTCGACGCCCAGCGACAGCGGGGTAACGTCGAGCAGCAGGATGCCCTCGACGTCGCCGGTGAGCACGCCGCCCTGGACGGCAGCGCCGTCGGCAACGACCTCGTCGGGGTTCACGGACATGTTGGGCTGCTTGCCGGTCATGGTCTTGACCAGATCCTGGACGGCGGGCATACGGGTGGAGCCGCCGACGAGGATGACCTCGGTCAGATCGGAGAGCTTGAGCTTAGCGTCGCGCAGGGCGTTGGTGACAGGCTGCTTGCAGCGCTCGAGCAGGTCGCGGGTGATCTTCTCGAACTCGGCGCGGGTCAGCGTGTAGTTGAGGTGCAGCGGGCCAGACTGGTTCATGGTGATGAACGGCAGGTTGATGGTGGACTGCTGGGCGGCGGAGAGCTCCTTCTTGGCGTTCTCGGCGGCCTCCTTCAGACGCTGCAGGGCCATGGGGTCCTGACGCAGGTCGACACCGTTCTCCTGCTGGAACTTATCGGCCATCCAGTCGATGACGCGCTGATCCCAGTCGTCGCCGCCCAGGTGGTTGTCGCCCGAGGTGGACAGAACCTCAAACACGCCGTCAGCGAGGTCAAGGATGGAGACGTCGAAGGTGCCGCCGCCCAGATCGAAGACCAGGATGCGCTGGTCGGTACCCTGCTTGTCCAGGCCATAGGCAAGAGCAGCAGCGGTCGGCTCGTTGACGATACGCTTGACGTTGAGGCCGGCGATCTTACCGGCGTCCTTGGTGGCCTGACGCTGGGCGTCGTTGAAGTAGGCCGGGACGGTGATGACGGCGTCGGTGACGGTCTCGCCCAGATACTTCTCGGCGTCGGCCTTCATCTTTGCGAGCGTCATGGCGCTCACCTGCTCGGCGGTGTAATCCTTGCCCTCGATATCGACGACGGCACGGCCACCCTGGCCCTCCTTGACCTCATACGGCACGGTCTTGATCTCGGAGGTGCACTCGG
>CAVCBD010000128.1:0-5474 GCA_963599935.1 Acutalibacteraceae bacterium
GCGCCCTTGCACAGATTGTCGATGGCGCCCGTCGCCACCAGCACGCCCGCGCGCTTGTTGAGCGCGAGGCCGATCTGGGCGGCGTTGGTACCGACGACCGAAGCCGTCTTGGGCTGCTGGCCGGCATCGAGTACGCGCACGAAGGTGCGACCGGCGTAGAACTGCTTGTAATGGTCGACAACGTCCTCAAGGGTCAAGGTATCGATAGCCTGCGGCGTAAGCGGCATCGTCACCGTAGAGAGCAGACCGCGCTTGAGCGGTGCCAGATGCGGGGTAAAGACGACACGATCGGTTAGGCCCAAGATCTGCTCGATTTCGGGCGTGTGACGATGCTTGCCCACGCCATAGGCCTCCAGGTTTTCGTCCGTGCTGCAAAAATGCGTACGGGCGTTGCAGGACTTACCGGCGCCCGTCACGCCGCTAATGGCATCGACAATCACGGGGCCGTTCTCGGCCACCCAGCCCGCGCGCACGGCGGGCGCGGCGGCAAGGCTCGTTGCGGTGGGATAGCAACCGGCGCAGGCGACCAGCACGGGTTTGCCGTCGGCATGGTCGGATGCGGCGGTCTCCAAGTCCTGGCAGAACAGCTCGGGCAGACCGAAGGCACGGGTCTTGAGCAGCTCGGGGCTCGTATGCTCGGCGGCATACCAAGCCTCAAAAACGGACGCGTCGTTCAGACGGTAGTCGGCCGAAAGATCAAAGCAGGAGACGCCCGATGCAAGCAGCGCGGGCACCTGTGCCATGGCAGCCGTGTGCGGCACGGCCAAAAAGACCGCGTCGCAGTTCTTGAGCTCAGGGGCATCATGCGTCGTAAAGACAAGATCGCTTACGCCGGTGAAGCTCGGGTACACCGCAGACAACGGCTGGCCGGCATCGGCGTTGGACGTAATGGCAGCAAGTTCAAACTCGGGATGACCGAGGACGAGGCGAATGAGCTCGGCTCCGGCATATCCAGCCGCGCCGACGATTCCAACCTTCAAAGACATATCAGACTCCTTGTCTGCGATTTATGCACCGATGCGCATTTCGCAGCGGTCGTTATGAAGTGGGTTGAAACTTTAGCACCAAAAGATGCATTAATACGTAAATGGCTTGCATATTCATGCATTGAAACATTCCCGACACATTCGCTTGAAGGAATTGACAAATGGAGCGGGCCCCGTATTGACCGGCGCTCCTAACGGCGCCGGGCAATACGGGGCCCGCCCATGCGAAAACCAAGTTGTTAGGATGAGCCAGCTGGCTAGAGCTCGACCGGCACCCATTCGTCGTGATTGCAGATAAAAGCCTCGGGATCCTCGACGCTAAAGAAGACGAGCGTGGGGTCGTTAGGCCCCTCATAGTGCTCGCCCAGGCGCTCTAGATGCTTCCACCCAGCTTCGCGCATTTCGCCTAAAGCCCGGTCATCCAAGCCGGCACGCCCGCGCAAGATGAGCCAGCCATGGCCCGGCCACCAACTCGTGGCCTCAAAGCGCTGGTTTTGCAGCAGCTCTTGCCACACATCTTTGGTGCGCGCCGTCACAAACCACAGCTTGCCATCCTGGATCTGCGCAAACGAAAATGGACGTACATGTGGCTGCCCGTCCACACTCGTCGCCAAGTACCACGCCGGCACCGACGTCAGGTACTCCAGCACCGTATTCAATCCGTCCATGTGTCCTCCTGGCACTAGCTAATTCGGAACGGGTAGTTAATTTGAGACGCGCTAGAGCCCCAGGCGCTCCTCGCTGCCGTCGATATCACAGAAGCGCGCGGCAATGTTGCGGACCGAAAAGAAAGCAAGGCGGCCGTCGTTGGCACTCTCGTGTTCCTCGCCGATGCCCACCATGTGCTTAAAACCCGCTTGACGCACCTTGTCGCTCGCAACTGCGTCGTCCTCAAGTGCGGCTTCGCCGGTCAATACGATCCAGCATTCCCCCGGCTTCCAGCCCGAGAGCTCAAACTTGGGATTCGCACTCAGCTCCGCCCACACATCCTTGTCGCGCGACGTGCAAAACCACAGCTTACCTTCATCGACCATGGCAAACGAAAACGGCCTCACGCGAGGCTGATGCCCGTCGGCCACATCGGTCGTGGCCAGATACCACGCCGGAATGCGCCTGAGATACGAGCAGGCGCGTTCAAGCTGAGCTGTGCGGTCGTTGTCGGTCATAGGGACCCCTTTCTTGCGCTCGAATCGCGCCTAAACAAGTTGAAGGTTGACGACGATGACACACGCAAACAGCAGCATCGTCACCACCGCAGCCAGCGCATCCCCGCGGCGAAATGCAAGCGCATGCAGACGCGTGCGGCCCTGCTCGCCGTGATAGCAGCGTGCATCCATGGCGGCAGACAGCGTCTCGGCATGACGGAACACGCCCGTGAACAGTGGAATCGCCACACTGCCGAGCATGCGCACGCCGCCGAGCGGGCCACCCGTTACGCGTGCACCGCGGCTTGCCTGCGCGTCCGCCGTCTGCTTCATCTCGGTGGCAAACTGCGGCATAAAGCGCAACGCGATGCCCATGATCATGCCGAGCTCATGCGCCGGAAGCCCCACGCGCGCAAACGGTGCGAGCAGACGCTCAAAGCCCGCGGTGAGGTCGAGCGTAGGCGTGGTGAGCGTAATGGCGCTCATGCCGGCCATCATCAGGGTCAGGCGACACGCCATAAAGGCGGCAGAACGCAGTGAGCCCTCGCTTATCTGCAGAAAGCCGAGCTGCCACAGGATGCGCCCACTCTGATCGGTAAACAAGTTGAGCACCGCGACCACGACGACGATTGCCAGCAGCGGCGCCATCGACGACAGAACGCGACGAACCGGCACCCGAGACACGGCATAGATCAGCACAACGAAAAATGCGACCGGTGCCAGTCCGCGGAAGCCACTGACCGTGAGCGTCGTGATCAGAAACACAAAGCCCAGGAGCAGCTTGGTGCGCGGATCTAGGCGATGGATCGCACTATCGCCGGGATAGTAGCTGCCAAACGAAAACGCCTCCATCAGCAGCCCTCCTCTCGCGCGACCGTCTTGGATTTAGCAATGTCCGCGACGTTAGAAGGACCGTCTGAGCGACCGATCAGCAAATCTGTCAGCTCGTCGGCCAGCGACTCAACCGTATAGAGCCCGCCGCAACGCAGCGGCACGCCCGCCTCCGCGAGCGCCAACGCCATGCGCTGAGCAGCAGGTACGCCCAAGCCGATCGACTTGAGCTCATCGGCATGTGCAAACACCTGCGCGGGGGTTCCCTCGGCAAACACCGCACCTTCGTTCATCACGACGATGCGGTCGCAGCAGTTGGCCAGGTCATCCATACTATGCGAAACCATGACAACGGTCAGGCCATCGCGGTGAAGTCGATCGATAAGCTCAAGGAAATCCCTGCGCGCAGCCGGATCGAGCCCCGCCATGGGTTCATCGAGCACCAGGACTTCGGGCTCCATGGCGAGCACACCGGCGAATGCCACACGCCGTTGCTGACCGCCCGAAAGCTCGAAGGGACTCTTGTCGCCGACCGTGGAAAGGTCGAGGCCCACGCGCGAGAGCGACGACTCGACGCGACGGTCGACTTCATCTTGCGGCAAGCCAAGGTTGTGCGGGCCAAACGCCACGTCCTGCGTCACGGTTTCGGCAAACAGCTGACGCTCGGGATATTGAAACACCACGCCGACCTTGGCCTTAACCGCGGCGGCGTCTTTCTTGTTTGACAGATCGAGCCCCAGCGCGCGAACGAATCCCTCCTGAGGGCGAATCAAACCGTTGAGATGCTGGACCAGCGTCGACTTACCCGAACCGGTATGACCTGCCAAGCCCAGGAACTCGCCGCGATGCACCGTCAGCGATACATCGCACAGCGCCCACGGGCTGCTGGGGTCGTTTCCCCAGAGAGCCTGTTTATTCGATTTGCCCGCAGTGGCCGAGCGCTTGCGCCATCGACGGCGCTCGCGGGCACTCAGCGAGTAACTATGCGAGAGGTGCGAAATCTCGATGACGGGCTCCGACACGGCTGTCCCGTCGGTTGCAGAGGAGACGTTGTCGAGCACACGAGAATCGGATGCAGAAGGCCGCCCTGCGGTGTCTTCCCCACTCCGGTCGGCATATACCTGCGCAATCTCGGCGACCATATCCGCCTCGCGCACCTGCGCATGAACGGGCACGCCCTTCGCACGAAGTGCCATGCCCAAGCAGCACGACGCCGGCATATCCAGGTTGAGCTCCACGAGCCCATCTGCCCGCGTCAGAATCTCCTCGGGCGTACCGAGCATGGCAACGCGCCCCGCCCGAAATACCGCGACACGATCGGCCTCGGCGGCCTCTTCCATAAAGTGCGTAATCATCACGATGGTCATGCCGCGATCGTGCAACGCGTGGCAAGCCTTCATGAGGCCCTTGCGTCCACGCGGATCGAGCATCGAGGACGCCTCGTCCAAAATGAGCACGCGCGGTTCCATGGCGAGCACACCGGCAAGCGCCGCGCGCTGCTTTTGACCGCCCGAAAGCGCGTGGGTCTCGTGGCGCTCAAAGCCCACCAGGCCCACGCCCTTCAGCGCCTCGCGTACACGCTGCGCAATTTGTGCCGATGGCACGCCAAGGTTTTCGGGACCAAACGCAACGTCATCTTCGACAAGCGTTGCCACCAGCTGGTCATCGGGATTTTGGAATACCATGCCCGCGGTCGAACGAATGTCGTAGACCAGCTCGGGGTCGGACGCATCCATGCCGTTGATGCGTACCGTGCCCGCATCGGGCTGCAACAGTGCATTCAGATGCTTGGCAAACGTCGACTTACCCGACCCATTGCCACCGAGGATGCAGAAAAACTCCCCGTCCTCGATGTTCAGATCGACACCGTCGAGCGCCGACACGGCACCGTCATAGCTAAAGGAAACGCCCCGACACTCAATCATGCGCGGCCTTTGACCTGGTCCTTTTTAGGCGTGATGAGGTTGGAGACCGCCTTGTACACCGCAAGTGTCAATACCGAGTTAAGGACGGTCTTGATAAGGTTGAACGGCAGCACGGCAGGAATCATAAGCGGGGCGATCACATCGACCGAGCCATACCAGAACCATACGCCAATGGTAAGGTTTGCGACCATAGACAACGCCGTAGCGGCAATGACGCCGAGCACCAGGCCAATCACGGCACCCTTATAGGTATGCATCTTCTGGTAGACGATAGCCGCGGGCAGAATGTAGCCCAGCGTGGCAACCAGGTTCATAAGCGCGCCGACCCAGTCACCCGTGGTGAGCGCATGGATAACGATCGCCATGGCGGCAACAGCAGTGCCGGCACCAGGACCATACGCAAACCCGCACACCATCGCCGGCACCAGCGACGGGTCATACGTCAAAAACGGCGCCGAGGGAAGAATGGGCAGCTGCACATACATAAACAGGGCGCCCAAGGCGCACATCAGCGCCATGGTAACGAGCTGTTTGGTGCTCCACCTATTCGTGTTCTCAAAATGGATATGCTGCGACTGTTCAGACAT
>CAVCBD010000129.1:0-5266 GCA_963599935.1 Acutalibacteraceae bacterium
GGCAGACCAAGTCGTGGCGGGAGGCGATGAGCTTCATCTTCTCCATCATGACCAGATTCTGGTCGATGGCCTCGTTGACCTCGCCATAGACGGGGGCGAGCTCATGCTGGCAGGGAGCGACCTCGTTGTGCTTGGTCTTGGCAGGAATGCCAAGCGCCCACAGTTCATCGTCCAGGTCCTTCATATAGGCCGAGACGGTGGGGCGGATAGCGCCAAAGTAGTGCTCCTCGAGCTCCTGGCCCTTGCAGGGGGCAGCGCCAAAGAGGGTGCGACCGGTGATGACCAGGTCCCTGCGCTTGCGGTAAGCGTCCTTCTTGATCAGGAAGTACTCCTGCTCATCGCCCACGGAAGGAACGACCTTCTTGGGGGTCTTACCAAACAGCGCCAAAACGCGCTTGGACTCACGCGAGAGTGCGGTCATGGAGCGCAGCAGCGGGGTCTTCTTGTCCAGGGCCTCGCCCGTGTAGGAGCAGAAAGCCGTGGGGATGCACAGGACATCGTCCTTAATGAAGGCGGGGCTAGTGGGATCCCAAGCGGTGTAGCCACGGGCCTCGAAGGTGGCACGCAGGCCGCCGTTGGGGAAGCTGGAGGCGTCCGGCTCGCCCTGGATGAGGTTCTTGCCCGTAAACTTGGTAATAGCGGTGCCGTCGTGGTTGGGCTCGAGGAAGCTGTCGTGCTTCTCGGAAGTAATGCCCGAAAGCGGCTGGAACCAGTGCGCGTAGTGCGTCGCGCCCTTGGAGATGGCCCAGACCTTCATGGCGTGGGCAACGGCGTTGGCCACATCCAGGTCGAGCGGCTCACCGTCCTCGAGGGTTGCAGCAAGGCGCTTCCAAATGTCCTTGGGGAGGTAGTCCTTCATGACTTCCTCAGAGAACACCATGGTCCCGAAGCGGTCAGTAAGTTCGGCCATACGGAACTCCCTTCGTATCGGCACCGCGTGAGAAGCGGTGTTGATTACTAACAAACGAGTCATAGCTTAGACTCGCCGTGTTTCCGCGACATTACCGTTATGTTGCTGTCGCGAAACCAATCAATGAGGTTACCGCATCACAGCGGCGCTGCCGCCCTTAATGGCCAATCAACTGTATAAATTGCAGACCTCTCCCCATAGTTTAAGGGTAGTCAATTTGGGATGGGGCTCTATTAACTGGTATTTCGCATCAAATACCATTCAATATAGCCCCATCCTAGATTGACCGCTCTGTTATAGGAAATGCCGATAGCAAAGCATTTTCGATTGGTATCCCCAAATAGCGAGTGAAACTCCACCGTGACACAGTGGTGCTGTAGAATCCTTACAACACATCACACTATTACGTATCTAAAGGAGCACGATATGCGCGTCGACGAGGTTTTTAAGCAGGCAGCATCCCAGGGCACCGCACCCGTTTCGTTTGAGATGTTCCCGCCCAAGGGCGAGCTTACCCTCGACACGGCTCGCGAGGTGGCAGGCAATCTGTGCAAGCTTTCGCCGAGCTTTGTCTCGGTCACCTGCTCTGCCGGCGGCTCGGGCAACGGCGCCACCACCGCCCCCATCGCACATATGATTACGAGCGAATTCGATACACCCTCGGTGGCACACCTTACCTGTGTGGGCCGCTTGCACGCCGATATCGCCGCCAAGATCGACGAGTATCGCACCGCCGGCGTTGAAAACATCCTGGCCCTGCGCGGCGATCTTCCCGCTGGCGCGACTGAGGACGACAAGCCCGCCTCTGACTACGCCTACGCCCGTGACCTCATCCCCGAGCTCGTCGACGCCGGCTTTTGCGTGGGAGCCGCGGCCTACCCCGAGGGCCACATTGCCTGCGAGGATCTCAACCTCTCGATCGAGCACCTCAAGCAAAAGCAAGACGCCGGCGCGAGCTTCTTTGTGACACAGCTCTTCTTTGATAACGAGTGCTTCTATCGCTTCCGCGAGCTTGCCGACAAAGCCGGCATCACCGCGCCTATCACCGCGGGCATCATGCCGTTTATGGGCAAGTCGCAAATCAGCCGCATGGTCTTTATGTGCGGCGCATCGCTGCCCTCCCCCGTCATCAAGATTCTCGCCAAGTACGAGAACGACCCCGAGAGCCTGCAGGCAGCCGGTGTAGATTATGCTGCTCGTCAGCTTTGCGACCTTAAGGAGCACGGTGCCGACGGTCTGCACCTGTACACTATGAACCGTCCTGCAATCGCCGCGACCATTATGGAGCGCCTGGGGTAATGGAAAAACCGCACGTCGATACAACCGTTGTTGAAGTGCCGGCCGACCTTGCGTCGCCGGCGCTTTACCGTATCGACGCTGCCCACCGCCCTCGTGTCGACCGTGCCGAGATGCTGCGGTATCTGGGCTACGGCGGCCAGCAGATTGAGCCCGAGCTGTCACGACGAATTGAGCTTGTAGTCGAGCGCCTAGAGCTGGATATCGAGCCCCGCGGCGTGCGACGCGTGTTTGCCGTCGATGCCACGGGCGTCGACGAGCAGGGCGAGCCCTGCATCCGCTTGGTTGGCACCAATGTTGAGCTGCGGGGTCGTGATATCTATCGACATCTCAAAGACGCCCGCCTGGCGGCGCTCATGGCCTGCACCCTCGGGATGTCTGCCGAACGCCGTCTGCGCACCACGGGAGCCCAGCAACCCCTGGAAGGCGCCGTGCTCGACGCCGCATGCTCTGCCTATGTGGAGGCCGCCGTCGAGCAGATGGACCAGCAGGTCAAGGCTGCAGCCGCTGCACACGGGCTCGCCGGCAACTGGCGCTTCAGTCCCGGCTATGGCGACTGCCCGCTCTCTGCCCAGCGCTCGATCGTGGATGCACTCAATGCCACGCGCCTCATTGGACTTACCGTCACCCCCACCAGCCTGCTCATGCCCACCAAGAGCGTGACCGCGGTGATTGGTCTGTTCGACGGCGAAGTCCACGACGCCCAGAGCCGCCCCACCTGCAATATCTGCCGCATGCGCGAGCACTGCCGCTTCCGCGCCGCCCACACCACCTGCTATTCCAGCCATTAGGAGCCATCGATGTTTACTCCGCTTATCACTCATGATCTGGACGGTGCCGCGCTGGCGGCACCCGTCAATGCTGCGCGCTGCAACGGTGCCGCGTACAAAACGCGCACGATCGATGACCTTCGCATTAAGGACGATCGCCTGCGTGCCGCCATCGAGGGCACCGGGCACCTGCTGTTTGACGGCGGCATGGGCACCATGTTGCAGGCCGCCGGCATGAAGGCAGGCGCCCTGCCCGAGCTGCTCAACTTTGAGGAGCCCCAGGTCATCACCGATATTCAGCGTCAGTACGTCGAGGCTGGCTGTGACGTGATCACCGCCAACACCTTTGGCGCCAACGCCCACAAGCTCGACGGCGCCGCCACCGTGGCAGACGTCTTTGCCGCGGCAGTCACCTGCGCCCGCGCGGCCGGTGCCCACTACGTCGCCGGCGATATCGGTCCCATCGGCGCGCTGCTGCGCCCCCTGGGCACCCTCAGCTTTGACGAGGCCTACGACCTCTTTGCCGAGGAGGTGCGCGCCGGCGTCGCCGCGGGTGTGGACCTTTTTATTATCGAGACTATGACCGACCTGGCCGAGATCAAGGCGGCCGTCCTCGCCTGCCGCGAGAATTCCGACCTGCCCGTCTTTGCCACCATGACCTTTGAGGAAGACGGCCGCACCTTCTTGGGCACGAGCCCCGAGGTCGCCGCCATCACCCTCGACGCCATCGGCGCCGACGTCCTGGGCATCAACTGCAGCCAGGGCCCGGCCGAGCTCCGAGGGCTCGCCGCGCGCATGCTCACCGTCACCGACAAGCCCGTTATGGTGCAGGCCAATGCGGGACTGCCCCGCGTGGACGATGACGGCAATACCGTCTTTGATATCCAGGCACCCGAGTACGCCGAGGCCGTCGCCGGCATGATCGAGGACGGCGTGAGCGTCGTGGGCGGTTGCTGCGGCACCACGCCGGCGCACATGGCGGCCTTGCGCACGCTTATCGACAACCACACGCCCAGCCCGCGCCACCGCAAGCCCAGCATGTCGGTCACGAGCGCCCAGACGGTCGTGGACCTCCCCTGCGACGGCCACAAGATCGCCGTCATCGGCGAGCGCATCAACCCCACCGGCAAAAAGCGCCTGCAGCAGGCCCTGCGCGACGGCGACCTGGACTACGTCGTGAGTCAGGGCATCAGCCAGCAGGAGCAGGGCGCCGACATCCTGGACGTCAACGTGGGCCTGCCCGAGATCGACGAGGTCAAGGTCATCCAGCAGGCCACCGAGCAGCTCCAGGGCTCCACGCTGCTGCCGCTGCAGATCGACTCCACCGACCCCGCAGCCGTCGAGGCCGCCGTGCGCCGCTACGCCGGCAAGCCCATCATCAACTCGGTCAATGGCAAACAACAGATCATGGATGAGATCTTTCCGCTGGTGGCCCACTACGGCACCAACGTCGTCGGCCTCACGCTCGACGAGGGCGGCATCCCGGATACCGCCGAGGCACGCTATGCCATCGCCGAGCGCATCGTGGCCGAGGCCGCCCGTTACGGCATCGGCCCGGACCGCATCCTCATCGACTGCCTGGTCATGACCGCCTCGACCAACCAGCGCCAGGCCGAACAGATCCTGCGCGCCATGTCTCTGTGCAAGGAGCGCCTGGGCGTCAAGTGCGCACTCGGCGTATCGAACATCAGCTTTGGCCTGCCCGCGCGGCCACTGCTGGGCTCGGTCTTTTTGGCCGCCGCCTTTGGTGCAGGTCTGGATGCCCCCATCATGAACCCGGGTTCCAAGCGCTTTATGGATACCGTCTACAGCTATCGCGTCCTGAGCGTTGAGGACGAGGGCTCGACCGGATACATCGAGCGCTACGCCGGCTGGACCGATCCGTACAAGATCGCCGCGAACCCGGCGGCGGCTCAGGCAGTATCGAGCGATGCCGCGCCTGCCGCAAGCACCACCGCAAGCGCCGATGACGACCCCATCCGCCACATGGTCGTCTCGGGCCGCAAAGGCGAAATCGCGGCCGAGACTGAGCGTCTGCTGGCAGATCACGACGCCATGGACCTCATCAACAATCACTTTATCCCCGCCCTCGACGAGGTCGGAGTCCTCTTTGACCAGGGCAAGTTCTTCTTGCCGCAGCTCATGGCCTCGGCCGAGGCCGCACGCGTGGGCTTCGACACCATCAAGCGTCTGATGCCCGCCGGCGAGATTGCCGACAAGGGCAAGATCTGCGTGGCCACCGTCAAGGGCGATATCCACGACATCGGCAAGAACATCGTCAAGATGCTGC
>CAVCBD010000130.1:0-5225 GCA_963599935.1 Acutalibacteraceae bacterium
CCGAGCATCGCGTGGAGGAGCTCAAGGCCGCCGCGCAGGAGGCCACCGAGAGCGATGACATGAACAAGGCCGCCGAGATCACCGAGCAGCAGAAGGCTGCCGAGATTGAGCTCGCCGAGGCCAAGGCTGCCTGGACGGCTGAGCTCGACGCCAGCCCGCTCACCATCGATGTGAGCCAAATCGCCGATATCGTGTCCGTGACCTCGGGCGTGCCGGTGTCTTCGCTTACCGAGAGCGAGAGCCGCCGTCTGCTGCAGACCGAAAGCGTGCTCAAGACGCGTATCATCGGCCAGGACGAGGCTGTCGAGGCCGTTGCCAAGGCCGTGCGCCGCAGCCGTTCGCCGCTCAAGGACCCGCGTCGCCCCGGCGGCAGCTTTATCTTCCTGGGCCCCACCGGCACGGGCAAGACCGAGCTCGCCAAGACGCTCGCCGAGTACCTCTTTGGCAGCAAGGACGCGCTTATCAGCTTCGACATGTCGGAGTTCGGCAGCGAGTTCGAGGTCTCCAAGCTCATCGGTAGCCCCCCGGGCTACGTCGGTCACGACGAGGGCGGCCAGCTCACCAAGGCTGTGCGTCGTCACCCGTACTCGGTCGTGCTGTTCGATGAGATCGAGAAGGCGCACCCCGACATCTTCAACATCCTGCTGCAGGTGCTGGAGGAGGGCCGCCTGACCGATAGCCAGGGCAAGACGGTCGACTTCCGCAACACCGTGATCATCATGACGTCCAACGTGGGCGCCCGCGAGATTGCGCAGGATGCAAGCGTCGGCTTTGGCACCACGGGTGAGCAGGGTCTTTCTTCGGGCGAGATTAAGGGCCGTGCGATGGGCGAGCTCAAGCGTCTGTTCCGCCCCGAGTTGCTCAACCGTATCGACGACATCGTGGTGTTCCAGAAACTATCGGGTGAGAACCTCACCAAGATCGCTCACCTGCTGGTGGACGACCTGCGTCAGCGCCTGATTGCCAACGGCATGAACATCAAGCTCACCGATGCGGCATACGACAAGATCGTGGCCGAGGGCACCGACCTCACCAACGGTGCGCGTCCGCTGCGCCGTGCCATCCAAAAGCTCATCGAGGACCCGCTGTCCGAGGAGCTTCTGGCCGGCGAGTGGGGCGAGGGCGATACCGTCCTGTGCGACGTGGCCGATGGCAAGTTTGTCTTTAGCCACGGCACGGGCGAGATCCCGGCACCGCGTCCGGCGGGCACGCTCGGCGGCGATACCGCCCCGGCGGCACCGCACACCGGCAACGCCGCGCCCGTGAGCGGCGGCGTGACCTCGGGCCCCGGCGGCATGATGCAAGCCGGTTCCGGCGCGCTGTAGGGCGTAACAAAACCTTGTGTCCACGAGGGCGTTCCAAAGGAGCGCCCTTTTTCTGTTGAAAAGGCCCCTTCGTTCAAAGTAGATCTCATTAAACATTTCAATGGCGTATGCATAAACGTTGATCAAGCGTTGAGGTTGGTTGAAGGGTCCAACGTCCCTTTGGCACGGCCCGTCTAACCTGCTTTATTCTAATAAAGTAGCGTTTCCCCGCCGTTAGCCGATGATGCAAGGGCGCTCGGCGTTTTCGACTGGTTTATGCACGCAAAGTCTGGGAATATACAAGTCGCATGTCTTACTGTCTAACCAGTTGCGCCAAGGAGGCACCATGGACTACAAGATTACCGGCTACGAGCCCGCCCAGCTGTTCCATTTCTTTGAGGAGGTCAGCGCGATCCCCCGTGGGTCTGGCAACGAGAAGGGCATCAGCGATTTCCTGGTTGCGTTTGCCAAGGAGCGCGGCCTCGATGTGTACCAGGACGAGGTCTACAACGTCATCATTCGCAAGCCCGCTTCCGCCGGCGCCGAGAACGCTCCGGCAGTGATGCTGCAGGGCCACATCGACATGGTGTGCGACAAGCTGGGCTCCGTTGAGCACGACTTTACGACCGACGGTATCGACCTGGTTGTAAAGGACGGCGTTCTCACTGCCAACGGCACCACCCTGGGCGCCGACAACGGTATCGCTGTCGCTCTGATGCTCACCGTGCTCAACGACGATTCGATTGCCCACCCGGCCCTCGAGTGCGTGTTCACCACCGACGAGGAATCTGGCCTGGTCGGCGCCGAGACGCTCGACAAGTCCCAGATCAGCGCTCGCACCATGATCAACCTCGACTCCGAGGAGGAGGGCGTTGCTACTGTCAGCTGCGCTGGCGGCGTCGTCGTTACCTACACCTGCCCGATCGTGCGCGAGCACAAGACTGGTAGCACCCTCACGCTCGATATCTCTGGCCTGTTGGGCGGCCACTCCGGTAGCGATATCCACCTGGAGCGCGGCAACGGCAACCTCATCATGGCCCGCATCATCGACCGCCTGATGGTTGCCGGCGAGCCTGCCGTCGTCAGCTTTAACGGCGGCACCAAGGACAACGCCATCAACCGTGAGTGCAAGGCTGTTCTGGTCTACGCCGACCACGCTGCCGCCGAGGCCGCGGCCCAGATCGCAAAGGGCATCATCGCCGACGTCACTGCCGAGCTCGAGGTCTTCGACCCCGGCTTTACCTGCACCGTCGAGATTGCCGACGATGCCGAGGTCGAGGCCATGGATCAGAAGTCCGCGCTTGCCCTCATCCGCGCCCTGCGTCTTGCCCCTAACGGCGTGATTCGCCGCAACGTCGCCACCGACGGCTCCGTCGAGGTTTCCTCCAACATCGGCGTGGTCGCCACTTCCGACGACCAGGTCAAGATCATGCTGTCCCCGCGCTCCTCGATCACCTCGCTGCAGAACGAGTTTAAGGATCGCCTGCAGACGCTGGCCGATGTCTTGGGCTTCGACGCCAAGTTTGAGTTCGAGTATCCCGGCTGGAGCTACGCCGAGCATTCGCCGATCCGCGATATCTTCGTCGAGAGCTATCGCGAGCTCTTTGGCTCCGAGCTGCGCATCGAATCCATCCATGCTGGTCTTGAGTGCGGTCTGTTCGCCGAGGCCCTGCACGGTTTGGACGCCATCGCCGTGGGTCCGACGCTCTCCGATGTACACACCCCGGACGAGAGCATGGAGCTCGCCTCTTCCGAGCGCTTCTACGAGCTGCTCATCGACGTCCTCAAGCGCCTCGCTGCGTAAGGGGCGCACTAACAGCAATCCGGGCGCTGTGCTGACAGATTGCAAATGACATTACGAGAGGGGGCACCCGAGCATTTAGCGATGGGTGCCCCCTCTCTTCTTTTGGGTAATGAGCGATTGCCTGGTGCCTAGCCCATATCTGCCCTGATAAGCTCGAGAGCGCGCTGGCAGTTTTCGCGGACGGGGTCGAGCATGTGCTTGCGCAGGTCCGCCATGCCGGGCAGATCGGCGTATTCGTTCATGACCTCTTCCATGCAAATGGGCACCTCGTAGGCGAGGTCCATCATGGTCGCAAAACAAAACTTCTCGGTCAGCCCGGCATCGGTGAGTGCTGCTTCCAGCGCGGGGTCGCCCATGCCGTGATAGCGGCGGATGGCGTTAGGCCCGATGCGTCCCACGCGATTCTCGCCGCCAACGCTCATGGCGAGGCGCGCCCGGCGGCGCATGCGCTCGTATGCCAGCCCCGATGCGACATCGTACATTCGAGCCATCATGGCTGCGCCGTCGTTTCCAAGGAGCAGGGAATAGTTCTTCGCATGCGCGTCCGGTGCGCCGATGATGGCGTTAAAGAAAAGTATCTGCGTAAACAGATACAGGTTAAGTTGATGATGGCTCGTATTGACGAGGAGTTCCTGAATATCGCGTGCGGTCGGGCCGCCGTCTGCCGTGTACTTTTGGGCGGGCATCACCCCAAGTGCCTGACAGAGGTCTTCTTGATGTAGGCGCCTGATCGTTCCGTCTTCGACTTTCACGCGGTCATAGCGCTCAACAATGAGGGCAGGTTCGTCCTCAAACATACGATATTCGACGTTTGCCGTTGCGATACCGGCGCGCTGGGCGCTTTTCATGCAGACAAACTCATTGAGAGCCTCGAGTTTAAATCCGATAACGCCATTTTTGAAAATATGCGTCGTGGGCGAGGAGCCCATGCATTCGCACCAGCGGCCGTTTATGAACGCGAGCGCGAACTTGCCCTGGTTGCCTCCAAGTGACCAACTTTCATCTAGGTCCATCCACGATGCATCGCGGTCATCTCTGATCGACTTGAGACGAAGAGCAATTTCGTGGTCGTCTATAGGGCGGTATTCGCCAGCGCGATGCAGGACGGCGTCGGCATCTTCTTCGGCACAAAACTGCACTCCGCCCGGACAGTCGAGTCCGATATGGCTGAGCAACGCAACGGGATTGTTGGGCCTAACGTCGAATTCGGCGGCAATCGCTTTTCGTTGGTCCTCGCTGTCGGGTAGAAGGCCAAACAGGTACGGATTCATGACCTGTTGGCCGTATGTGCGATTTGATACGGGTATGTTGGTCGATAGGGCTGGCCCGTCATAGTCTTGGTCGTAGGTAAAGCTGATAAGACCGTTCTCATCTTGCGTGAGCGTTCCCGCAGGTACGCCGCAAATAATGGTCCGAAGTGATGTTCTGGCCATTGGCTATTTCCCTTCGGGCTTGGTTTGGTTAGATGCGTTTGCGGCAATCGAGACTCCGAGATTGGACATGGCGAAATCGGCGAAGACCTCGTCGTAGAGTGCGGATGTAAAGGGGGCATCTGGAAGAGCCGGAATAGCGGTACTACGACGGTTGCGATGATGAGGACGTTGAGTGTGATGGTGCCTGGGGATGCTGCGAGGCAGCGGATTGGCATGCGAGGCGTCGACTGGTCGCTCGTTTTTCGCTTCGTCGATATCCCCTTGTGCTGCGAGCGCCAGTCCAAGAGCGTTGAAAATCGCCAGCAATTTGTCGAGTCGAATGCCGGTGGCGTCTCCTAGCTCGAGCGATGCGAGCAGGCGCTCCGAAACACCGGCCTTTTTGGCGAGGGCGGCACGGGTGAGACCCTGAGTCTCGCGTGCCTGGCGCACGTAGATGCCAGCTTGGCGCGGTGTGGTGATGGGAAGGGTATCCACGGCGATCTCCTAACGTGCAGACTTTTGCATATCAGTATGACATGCAAAAGTCTGCACGAAAAGGCATTATGCAAAACTCTGCATGAGACCCATACATTGACACTGGCTTATGAGAGGCGTTTTTTTATATCGCGAGAATCCCCAGATGCTCAAGTAAGATCTTAAGCCCGATGAGGATGAGCACGACGCCGCCCACGATGGTGGCGGGTT
>CAVCBD010000131.1:0-5150 GCA_963599935.1 Acutalibacteraceae bacterium
CGCGCCGGCTGCCTTATGGACGGCGGCTATCTGGTGCGCGCGACGCGTGCCGATGGCGGGTACACGTATCTGTATCTGCCCGCCGCCAACGTGACCGAATCGCTGGAAGGGAGCATCGATGGCCTCTCAAACGAATGAGTCGACGCAAGTTGTCGGCACGGTTGACGTGTCGTCGATTTCGGTTGCCGGAACGTCACATACGGTGTCTGTCGATGGGCAGACCAAGCAGATCGAATCGGCGCGATTTGCTCCGCAGGAGCTCGACGCTGCCGTTTCCCCCGCGTCCATTGAGGTAGGGATAAGCTGCGGCATGCCCGACATGTGCGGCATCGACCCGTGCCTGTGCGGTACGCCCGACGCGTATGGGGCATGTGCCTGCAACGGCCTTAAGACCATCGCGCCTTCGGTGACCTACGCATCGTCCCATCCCGAGGTCGCGACCGTCGAGGAGGCGTTTGGTAAGGTGTGGCTTGTTCCGCACGGCGAGGGAAAGACGACGGTGACCATGACGGCAAAGCTCAAGCACTATCAGACGGCTTTGGTCGAGATGCCGGTGGAGGTTGCCGGACCCAAGGCGGCCGACGGGTTGCTTGCCGGGGGCATTCTGGTGATGCTGGCTGCCATAGTCGCTCTGGGGTGGGGCATTCGAAAGCTCGTGTCGCGTGGTGGCCATCGCCCTGGGCACGGGGCGGCTGCCTGCCTGTTGGCCGTGCTTTTGGCAACGGTGGTCGCCGGATCGCTTGCTGCGTGCGGCGGTACGTCGGTGCAGGTAACGGAAGACTCGCCGGTATTGTCTGCGGGCGAGTTTTCGGCCACCTCCGATGCGGCGGATGCCGAGGCATCTCAGGCCATCAAGATTGTTTTGAAGGCGAAGCGCAAACTTGCCGTGACGGGAGATGCCGAGGACCTGGCATCCGACTTTTTGTTCAAGCTCAACGGAAAAGAGCTGGATTCCGATGCCATTAAGCTGACGGTTGACGTGTCGGGCCGCGATGTGACGTTTACGTTGTCACCGGGCAGCAAGGCTACCAACGGTCCCGGAGCGGGCGGTGCGTATTTTGCCGTGTACCAGGGGCAATTCTCTATCGCTGCCGCGCGCGACGACGGGGCGCTGCCGCATCTGACCGATGCCAAGACGGGCGATACCGCCGTGCTGCGTGACGCGGTGACCGGCACGCTGCCCAGCGGGGCACAGATTGAGGTCCTCTCGTCAGATACCGGGTCGAGCGCCGCGGGTACGCCGGCGACGGCGACGTTTCGCGTGACCTCGCCCGCCCGTGCCCGTGCCATCACGTGGGTTTCGCTCGATGGCGGCAAGACAAAGATACTTAAGCACAATCATCAATTTGCTGACGACGATACCGCATCGTATGCGCAGGATGTAACGGCCGTGATTAACAAGGCGTCCGAGAACGGGACGGCCGACGCGGCAGGCGGCTCGTACACGGCGCGTGCTTCGGGAGATACTGTGACCGTTCGCTCAAACGAGGCCGTAGACGGACAAACGATCGAACCGACGCTCGTCGAAGGCTTTGGCGTTACGGGCGGAACGTATACGGCGGAGGAGTCGTAATGGGTGGTGCAGCAAAGCGTCGTTCTGCGCGTGCGGATGTGGGCGGCTTTTCTCAATCGCGCGCCGTCAAACGGCTGGCGCTGTTGGTCCTCGCGGCGATTCTCGTCGCCGGTCTTGCCTTCTCGCTCACCTTGGGCCGCTATCGCATGGGGCTTGGCGATTTGGTCGCCGCGCTTGGCGGGTCCAATAATGCCGCGCTCAACGTGTTTTTGACCATACGCTTTCCGCGCGTGGCCTGTGCCATGCTGGTGGGCTGGTCGCTGTCTGCCGCCGGCTGTGCCTACCAGGGCATTTTTAAGAACCCGATGGTCTCGCCCGATCTGCTGGGCGCATCAGCGGGGGCCTGCTTTGGCGCCGCGCTGGCCATCTTGCTTTCGGGCGGCGGCCCGGCTATCGAGGTCGCGGCGTTTGTCTGCGGTATCCTGGCGGTCGTGTGCTCCTACACGCTCAGTGCCGTTATCGGGCGGCGCATGCGCGGCGTGCTCGTGCTGGTGCTGTCGGGGCTCGTGGTGGGCAACGTGTTCCAGGCTGGCGTTTCGGCCGTTAAGTTTTTGGCCGACCCCAACTCTCAACTCCCCGAAATCACGTTTTGGCTCATGGGCGGTTTGGCGTCGGTGCACGAGGGCGACTTGCTCTGGCTTGCGGTGGCCTGCGCGGTGGGCACGGTCGGCCTGCTCGCGCTGCGGTGGCGACTAAATGTCATATCGCTCGGTGACGAGGAGGCGGCCTCGCTAGGTATCGACGTGCGGCGGACGCGGGCACTCGTCGTGCTCTTCGCGACACTGCTTACGGCGGCGTCGGTGGCGGTCTCGGGCATGGTCGGCTGGGTCGGCCTGATTGTGCCGCACCTCGCTCGTTTTGTCGTGGGGTCGGACCATCGCTATCTCATGCCCGCCAGCATGTTGCTGGGCGGGTCGTTTCTCATGTTCGTCGACGATATCTGCCGCAGCGTGTATACGACCGAGATTCCGCTTTCAATTTTGACGGCACTTGTCGGCGCGCCGCTCTTTGTATATCTGATCTGTCGCGGCAAGCAGGGGAGGCTCTGATGGGGCTTTTGAATGTATTGCATCTGAGCTGCGGATACGGGTCGGTGCCCGTGCTTTCTAACGTCACGTTTTCTGTGGATGCCGGCAGTATTCATGTGCTGCTGGGGCCCAACGGCGTGGGCAAGACGACGCTCTTTAAGACCGTCTTGGGCTTTTTGCCGGCGCTTTCGGGCGCAATTGAAATTGATGGGCGCGAGCTGCGACAACTGTCTCGCCGTGAGCTCGCCCGTCTGGTTGCCTACGTTCCCCAAGTGCACGATTCGACCTTTGGCTATACGGTCCGCGAAATGGTCCTGATGGGGCGAACGCCCCTGATGGCGGGGATGGCGACAACACCGTCGCATGGGGACGAGCGCGCGGCGGACGAGGTGATTGAGCGGTTGCGGCTCGAGCGCCTTGCCGACCGGGATGTGACGGAGCTTTCGGGCGGCGAGCAGCAGATGGTGCTCGTGGCGCGGGCGCTTGCTGCAGATCCTCGGCTGATCGTGATGGATGAGCCGTGCGCGAGCCTGGATTTTGGCAACCAGGCGCTCCTGTTGACGCGTCTGGGCGAGCTGCGCCAGCAAGGGGTTTCGATCCTGATGACCTCGCACGACCCTAACCACGCTTTTGCGCTTGATGCCGATGTGACGTGTTTGGGCCGCGATGGCCTGGTGGCGACCGGCACTGCGCGCGAGCTGCTGTCGCCCGATTTGCTGGGTGAGCTTTATGGCGTCGAGGTTGCCGTTGGGCAGATTTACGGGGCTTCGGGCTCGCCCGTGTTGGCTAGCGCTCCGGTGACCGAGTGTATGGCGGGAAGGGGGTAGACCATGGACATGTCGAAGAAATGCATGTCGCGTGCGGCGTTTGTGCGCAGGGCGGTTGCCGGCATGGCGATGATCGCTACGGGCATGGGCGCTGGGGTGCTCTCTGGCTGTGGGGCGTCCGGTGGCACCGATGACGCGCGTATCGTTACGGACATGGCGGGCCGCAAGGTGTCGGTGCCGCACCATGTCGAGCGGGTGTTTTGCACCAACCCAATTGGCACGGTTGATCTGTATGGGCTCGACCCCGCGCTGCTTTGCGGGTGGAACTTTAAGCCGTCAGGCGATAGCCGCAGCTATATCCCCAAAAAGCGTCTCGACCTTCCGGCGCTTGGCGTGTGGATGGGCTCGGGCTCGACGCCAAACGCCGAGGAAGTTGCGGCGCAAGATCCCGATGTGCTGCTCTGCTTTTGGACTGCCGACGATGCTGGCGCCAAGATGGCCGATTCGATTGCCGAGGATACCGGGCTGCCCGTGCTCGTCGTCGACTACGACATTCGCCATTTGGAGCAGGCGTATCAGTTTGTGGGAAAGCTTGTAGGCGAGAAAGACCGCGCGCGCAAGCTGGCATCGTTTTGCCAGGGATATCTCGACCGTGCCGTCGCCATTGCAGAGGCGGTGCCCGAGGACGAGCGCAAGTCGATTTTTCTTGCTCAGGGCAAAGACGGCCTTACGACCGACCCCGTCGGCAGCATGCATGTGACCGATGCGTTCGAAATGCTGCATATTGGCAATGTTGCCGACCTGCCTGGGACAACTGGCAAAGGCATGGGTATGCCGACGGTCAACCTGGAGCAAATCATCAGCTGGAATCCCGATGCCGTGCTGGTGGCCGAGTACAGCATGAGCAATGCCGAGAGCTCCGATATCTATGGGGAGATTGCGGCCGATTCGCATTGGGCGAACGTGCCGGCGGTGGCCGAAGGGCGGATCTATCGCGTGCCCCAGGCGCCATTCTCGTGGTTTGGGCGCCCGCCCTCGGCCATGCGCGCGCTCGGATGCCTCTGGCTCGTAAAGGTGCTGTATCCGGACTACGCCGCCGATATCGATATCGCCGAGGAGACGCGGACGTTCTACCGTGAATTCTTGGATGTCGAGATCGAGGACGACCGCCTGACAGAACTGCTATCCACAGCCCTCTAGGTGCAGGGCATGGGCTTAGCGCGGGGATGCCGCGTGGGACAAATTAATTAATTTGTCCCACGCCCCGCCGCATCGACTATCTGTGAGTTGCGGTGAAATAGGGACTGTTTGGGGGTCTTAGGCCGTTAAACAGTCCCTATTTCACCGCAACTTATTGGGGCGTTGCCTATTGGTTCATGGCTCCGTGAATGTAGGGGGTGACCTTGGGGGAGAGGTGGTTGCAGCCCAGGTTGCGGAGGGCCGATTCGATGGCGGCGGGCAGCGGGGTTTTGCCTTCGGCGTCGACTGGGGTGCCACCGAGGGCGGCGATCTTGGCGACATCGGACGGGGCTGCCTCGATATGCATGCAGCCGCCAACCAGACGCGCGCGGACCTGAGCTAGGTCAAGATCGTGCAGGTAATCTTCGCAGGCGCGAATCAGGTCGACCTTCTCGCGCGTAAGCTCCTCGCCCGTGGGAATGCGCGTGGCAAGGCAGGCGCCGGCGGGCAGATTCCAAACGGGGTAGCCCCATGCGCGCAGCAGCTCGCGCTCCTCGTCCTTGGTAAAGCCGACCTCCATAAGGGGCGAGCGCACGCCGAGTT
>CAVCBD010000132.1:0-5010 GCA_963599935.1 Acutalibacteraceae bacterium
GGCCGACGCGTGGTCCGTACAAGAAGGCCGCAATGGTCACGATGCCGATATCGACCAGCAGCAGCGCGCGACCGATTTCGAGCGTGGTGCGCCGCTTGAGGATCATCGCCAAGATGTCCGTGCCGCCCGTCGAGGCACCGATGTCAAAGACGATGGCACTGCCGAGCGCCGGCAAAATCACGGCAAAGCACAGGTCGAGCCACATATCGCCCGTCATCGAGACTTCGGTCGGGATAAAAAGCTCGAACAGCGAAACATAGGCGGACAGCGCAAACGAGGCGAAGACGCTCCACAGGATTGCTTTGCGCTCCAAAAAGATAAAGCCCAAAACGACCAGGACCGCGTTGATGATCCACATGAAGACGCCGACAGGCAGGGTCGGAAACAGCGTGGAAAGAATAACCGACACGCCCGAGGTGCCGCCAAAAGCAAAATGATTAGGGGTTTTAAATGCGACGATGGCGAATGCCGTGAGAATCAGGCCCAGATTGAGCTCGGCGAAAAAGCGCGGGAAGCCCGGCTCCTGGCTGCGCTTTTGGCCGGCGCGCTCGCCGCGCTCGATATCGGCGCGATCGACCACGCGCTCCATCGGAACCACGGGAGGACGATGTGCCTCCTCGGCGGCACGCGACGCCGCCTCTGCCGCAGCGGCCTCAATAGCCCATGCCTTGCTCTCTGCTTCGTGTTCGTCGGCCATTACGGCAGCCCCTCGTTAACAATTTGGAAACAATGTGCCCATTAGGGTAACGCGGAACGCAGCGATTGCAACCCCTCATTTGACGAGCGGCATGCCTTCATCGGGGACATACAAAATACGGCCGGCCGCGCTTTTGCGTGCGCGGCCGGCCGTTTGACGTTTTCGCAGATAAAACCTGCCAAAATAAACCTGTCCCTTTTTGGAAGGTTACTCGTGCTGGCTGGTGCGGTGCTCGTATTCCTCGGGAGTGATGACATCCTCGATACGCAGGTTGACGCCTGCCACCTCAAGGCCGGTCATCGCGGCAAGGCGCTCGGTCACGCGCGCCTTAACGTCGTCGAAGATTGCGGGCGCGTAGGCGCCGTACTCGATAATGACGGAGATGTTGACGACCACGCGATTATCGTCGGTGACCTCAACCGTTACGCCCTTGGTCAGATTCTCGGCACCAAACTGCTCCTGCACAAAGTGCATGAGGTTACCCTTCATGCCCAGAACGTGCGGAACCTCGCGGGTGGCCATGGCAACGATTTTCTCAATCACGCCGTTGGAATAGGTGAGTGAGTCCTCGGACTCGTCCGCTTCCTCGTCATCCTCATCCGTATCGGACTCGGCCTCGACGAGAGCCTCGTCCTCGAGCGTCACATCCTCAGCTTCGGCGACGACCGCCTCGTTCTCCTCGAGCTCGGTATCGGCTACATCGACCTTCGTATTAAAAGCCATGGTTCCTCCTTATGCCTGCCGCGGATGCGACAGTCGAATACATATTAGCGGCCGCTAAACAGACGGCCGAAGAAGTTGACGATCCCGTTCTCGCCGTCGCGAATTTGACCGATCACAGCGCCGATCAGCACGAAGAATGCAATGACGAGCGTATCCCACAGGCCCAACGTGAGCACCAACACGGCGAGGATAAAGCCGGCGACGGCACCGAGCGTGGTGTTGGGATGACGCGCAGCATAGCTCCAGATGGCAGCGCCCGTACCCTTGATGAGACCCATAGCCTCGTCAAAATCCGCGGCTGCCGCGTCTTGTAACTCGGTTGCCTCTGCTTTGGAATCAACAGGTTCGCTCGCCGGCGTAGCGCTCTGGTCAATCGTCAGGCGCGGCGTACGAGCGGTCTTATCTTGATTGGTATCACTCACCGGAAACCTCCACGGTCTGGACGGTAGTCTTGGACGGCAAAAAACGGACACGCGCGGTCGTACCCGGCGTGCCGAGCATGGTGTCGCAGGCCTTCTCGATGCGCTGCTGCATCGAGGTGGCAAGAGCGGCAACGTCCTTATCATCGAGCGCGATGGCCTCGACCTTAAATCGGACGTGCGAATCGTCGGGGCCTTGGACGCGAGCCTCGACATGCTCAACCATCACGCGGTCGTCGCGCTCGGCAGCAGCCCTGGCGCACGAAGAAAGCGCTGCAAGCGTGACCTCGATATTGCGCTCCCCCGCCGGATGCACGCAGGACGGCTCGCGACGGGCGAACATCAGGCGGAAGAAGCTTATCAGCACGCCGATCGCCACAACTCCGCCGCATGCCGTCACGACAATGCGCGGCATGGGGTCGCGCATCAGCAGCATAAAGCGATACGTATACGGCCCCCAAAACTGGCAGACAAGCGTACCCAGTGCCACGATGGTGGCGGCAAGATACACGATCGCTAGGGCTCGTTTGAGTACGCGCACGCGGCGCTCCCTTCAAATCTCGGCTCTCGAAATGCAGAACGGTTCGCATCATTATAAAAGAGCCGGGTCCGGTGCTCTACGCACGCGGATCCGGCTCATCTATTCCACGAGGCTTGCATGCTCGCTTCATTATGCCCAGATATGCACGGCTCAATCCGTGCTGGCGCTACTCCTCCTCGAGGGCAGCGATGACCTCGTCGGTCATGTCCATGGTGCTGTAGACATCCTGGACGTCGTCGAGCTCCTCAAGACGGTCGATGAGGCGCTGAACCTTCTTGGCATCGGCACCGGAGACCTCGGTCGGGGTGGTCGGAACCATGGTGGTCTCGGAGCCCTTGACCTGGACGCCCTGCTCCTCGAGCGCCTTGGAAACAGCCATGACCTCGTTGGCAGTGGTCCAGACGATCCACTCCTCGCCGGCGTCCTCGTAGTCCTCGCCACCGGCCTCGGCGATTGCCATCATGAACTCATCCTCGTCACCGGCAGCACCGTTGGCGATCATGGTCTCCTTCTTGGCGTTCTCGTCCAGGATCTCCTTGGCGACGACGATCTGGCCCTTGCGCTCAAACTGGAAGGCGACGGAGCCGGAGGTGCCCAGGTTGCCACCAGCGTGGGAGAAGGCGGAACGGACATCAGCGGCGGTACGGTTGCGGTTGTCGGTCAGGCAGTCGACGTAGACGGCGACACCGGCGGGACCGTAGCCCTCGTACACGATGTTCTCGTAGACGGCGGCGTCAGCACCCGAACCAAAAGCCTTGTCGATAGCGGACTTGATCTTGTCCTTAGGCATGGACTGAGCCTTGGCCTTGGCAACGGCAGCGGCGAGGCTGGCGTTGTTCTCGGGCAGCGGGTCACCGCCGAGACGGGCAGCAACGGTGATGTTGCGGCTGAGCTTGGAGAAGAGGGCGGAACGCTTGGCGTCCTGCGCGCCCTTACGATGCTTGGTTGTGGCCCACTTAGAGTGTCCGGACATACGTGTCTCCTATCGGTTTCGACCTAAAGCCCAGCGCAGATGCTCGGGCAATATAAACAAACGTCGTTATGATATACCTACTAGCCTGCGAGATAAACCCCAAAATGAAGGCGTCGTGATGATGCCCCCTTTGGTGCAAAGAAACCTGACCCCAATGCACCAAGTTAGGACCAGAGGAAGTCGCTGCGGGTGACGGTGGCGCCGATGGCGAAGGGCATGCAGGCGATGACCGGATACAGGTAGCGCATGTAGGTCGAGCCGTTGCACGGACCAATCAGGCACACGGCGAGCACGCCCAACAGCGGCACCCAGATCGCCAGCGCACGCCATGAATGACGACGCAGCAGGTAGACCACCACGGCGATCATAATCCACACATAGGTGGCCGAGCTCATGGTGAGCGAAATAAACGGGATGCGCTGCACCGCCACACGGTACAGATTGATCAGGTGGTCGCACCAGCGCACCACGTTGCTGTCAACCGGATGGAAGTCGAAGTACTTGAGGTTGTCGGGACGCGCCATGATCTCGGCACTACGCGCCGTGCTGTAGACCCAGGCATCGCGCGCGCTCGGATAAAAGTAGCCGTAATAGTTATTGATGAGCGCCGAGATATAGCACTCGGGATCCTTTTTGAACATCTGCGCCCAGACCTCAAAATAGGCCTTGATGTCCTCCTGCGAGGCGTACTCGTTAAAGCAATTTTTGACGGAGTCCGACTTATCCGGGTTGTAACGGCGGCCCAGATTCTCGTACTTGAGCACCCGGTCGATCACGGCGCGCTCCTCGTCGGTCACCAAACCGTCGCAAGGAGCCTCCACGATGGTGCCGTCCTCCTTTACCGTGGGGTTGACGCCCGAGTTGAGGCCGTCGTGCTTTTGGACGAAACGAGCCGTCTGTTGGAACGGAATCGAGAGGATTTCGCGCTTGGAACCAGGCGTGATGTCGTGCGCCGGCATAAAGACCTTGGTGAAGTACATATTAGAGGCAAGGCAGAGTGCGAGCACCGCGAGGACGCCAACCCAGCGGAAGCGCGGCGTGGCGCATGAGACCGCGGTGCCCGTCTGCTTAGCCGCACGACGGGCGACATGTACATCCCATGCGCAAAACGCCGCCGCAATCACGCAGGCCGCCAACGGAAAGACCAGACCGCCATTGCGCAAAAACGTGGAACCCATGGCAGTCAGCGCAAGCAACAGCCAGTCGTGGCGCGCAAAGAGCACGGGCCTCTGTTCGCCCGCACGCTCGGCATTGGCATCACGACGGGGCAAGCCACATGCCACGAGCTTGACGGTCTGTACCAGCAGCACCAAAAACGCGTCGGCAAAGAGCACGTCTTTGGTGAGCAACGCCGCGTAGTTAGAGAACATCGGCATAAACGCAAAGAACAGCAGGATCGTACCGCGAACCGGCAGGCTCACGCCCAGTTTGCGCAGCGACGAAATGGAATAGGCCATGCAGGCAGCCGTGATGACAAATTGAGCGCAGGTATAGATGATGAGGCCCGCGTTAGCGCTGTTGAACAGCGAAAGCCCCAGTTGAACGCACGAGCCGATAATGGCCGTGTGCACTACGGGATGGTGCCCGTTGAGCAGCACGTTGGGGTTGAGCAGGCGCAGGTAGTCGCTCGTGCCATTGGGATAGTTGAACCACTGGC
>CAVCBD010000133.1:0-4894 GCA_963599935.1 Acutalibacteraceae bacterium
CATCGGCACGCGTCGCGCGCACCAGATAGCCGCCGTCCATAAGGCAGCCGGCGCGCGATGCCCGGGCGATACGTGCCATAAGCTCGGAATCGTCGGTCTCGACGCACGATGACGCATGATCGGCCGCCGTAACGCCGTCATACCAAAACTCATCGGGATCATCGGCACGGTAGCCCATAAAATACCTGCTCAGAGGTGTTGTTAGATTTGCCGTATCGCGCTCAAGCGTAACAGAGGCCCAATCGGCGCCAACGCCATCGGCACCATCGTCCCCATCATCAGCCACATAGCCATGACCCCGCAGCCATGCAAGCGCGTTGGAGTACGCGTCGGTTAGATAGGTGACCGAGGAATTAAACGAGTAGCCGAACGTCCCCATATCCTGTTCGATCGATGTCGAGACCAAAAGGGTTGCCCGAACTGGCGCCGCGGCATCGTAGCGGTCGTCAGCCGACATGGCGCGCACGTCTTCGGCCAGTGCAGACATGAGCTCAACACGGTCAACGCCCGAAAGTGAAAGCTTATGAGCGCCCGAAAGATCGGCACCGGCAAGCGCGACGTCGCCTGTCTTGTAGACCTCAAAGAGTGGCGATGCCTCGACCGTCGCGCGGTCATCTCGCTGGAGCCCTGTGGTATCGGCCGTAATAACCGCCGCCTCGAGCTTGCGGGCATGGGAATCGTCCTGAAGCTCGATGAGCTTATCGAACGCCGCCCGCGAGACCTTCGCGTAATAGCGCGTTATGACCCGCCCGTCCTTGCGTGCATAGCGAATCGTCACGTCAAGCGGCAGACAATCGTCTCCCAGCTGTTCGTGGGCGTCCGAAAGCAGCAGGCGCTCGGCGGCCTCAATAGTCTTTATAGACGAGGCCGAGCGATAGCTGCGCGACGCGGTCGTATAGTATGCACCGCCGTGCGTCACACCCTGATACTCACCGGTCATATATGCCGGCGACCCCACGCACGAAACCTCAACCGTCGAAACATCGGCCGCCGCAGGCTGCTGCTCGGTGAGACCGAAGAAGCCCGTCCAGGCCAACGCGCACACGGCAATAAGCGCCACGGACTCAAAAGCGACGACGCGCGCAACACGACGCGGAGACGCCTTGCCACGCAAGGGGCCGAGCAACACCGCTGCCGCGATGCCCACAAAACCAATAATCGCCACAGCCGTCGCCGTAAGAGCTCCCGCATGAGCGAGCAACGAAAGCGCGCAGGCAAACGCCACCAGGCCGGCAACCGCGGAAACCGTATAGGTTGCAAACGGCGTCAGGCCCGCAATCTCAGCCTGCTCGCCACGACGGTGCTCCATAAGCCAGGCCCCCGCGCGGGCAAGCGCTACCAGTACGGCACCCCAGGCCGCAAGCAGCAACATATTGCCAGGCACCGGGTAGTACACCGGATGCAGCGCCGCAAAGAACTGCTTTTCGGCGCCCATCTGGGCAAAGAACAATATGGGATTGAAGGACGCAAGAAGCGACAGCGGCGAAGGCTCGATCGGCGTTGTCTGGTTGTACGCCGCGACGCCCCAGGCGCATCCGGGCAACAACTGCTGCAGCAGCACGCCTGCCGCCCAAAGCACAACGGTCACGCCGAGCACGCCTGTGGCGGCAAATGCCACGGCCTCGGCGCGCGACCCGGCGAGCAGTAGCGCGGCGGACGAGATGGCAAACGACACGGCGGCCGTGAGCGCATAACCACACACAACGTATGCAAACGCTCTCAGCTCGCCGGGGTACAAGCCAAGCGCGGCTATGTTCAAAACGAGTGACGCGGCAAAGGGGACCCCGACGGCCAAAATACACGCGCCGATACCGGCGGCAAACCGCACGGCGAAAATCCGCGCGCGTGCAATTCCCACCGAAAAGTGCGCTGTTACGGCCTGACGCACCAGCACAAATCCAAAGAGGGCAAAACCCAGGGTTGCGCCAAGAACGACGCAGCAGGCCGATACCGCAGGACCCAAACCCTGTGCAAAGAGCTGATACTTGAGCTGCTCGTGGGTGTAATCGATATTAAAGATAGAGATACTCGGCACAACGGTTGTCGAAACAGGCACCAAGACGATCAGCACGAGCGCGGCCGCTAGACACGGCAAAGCGGCATCGCGCAAGGCAAACTTAAACTCGTGCAACATCACCCTCGGGCGGCGCAGACGACGGCGCCCAAAAAGACGCCCGCTGCCGCACCGAGCGTCATCCCGCTCGGCAAGAAGCTCGCGCCATCGGGCAGGATGGTCGCGCTTAAGCTCCACGACCATACGTCTGCGCTCGCTCCAGCGGCGCGCCACACGGCGAATGCACCGCAGCAGGCAGCCGCCGACCAGCCATATTGCCAACACCGCAAGCACGACAACCGCAAGCGCGGCGGCGATCAGCAGCGCGTCGATACAGCCGAACGGCTCAATCGTCAGCGCAAACCGATACTCCACCGTCTTGTAATGGACCAGCGAGGCGCGCACGGTGATGACCGCGGTGCCGGAGCCATGCGGGGCAATCCACGAGCGCCCTGCAAACTCCTCCACGCTCGCCACGCTCTCGTCGCTCGAAGCAATCGAGACGGTCGGCGCGACTTCCTCAAAGCCCGCGCAGGCACAATGCCCCCACGCATCGGGTTTTCCGCAGGTACAAGGGTCGATTCCGCAAAGGTCCTTCATGGAGCATTCTTTGCCCACGTTAATCGACACGGGATCGGTCTCGATTTCCAACAAACCGGGAAAGACACGGCCCATGGTCTCGCGATCCATCTTGGAGTCCCCGCCCGGGGTACTCGAGCCCACCAGGCGGTCCAAATTGACCGCAACATGCATGGTGCCCTTTGACTTCTTTTTAGAGGATGCCTGAGTCGCCGCGCCACCCGAAGCGGCGTCCGAGCTCGCCCCGCCGCTCATACCCTGCATGCTGACCATGCCATCGGCAAACGCCGTAGGCACAGCAAAACCCGCAGCCCCCGCCAAAGCGAGTGCCGCAACGCACGCCGCCATGACAGCGAAGCGCCCCACCAGATGTCGAAGGCGAGCTGGCACCAATTATTCCTTTCGCTTGGAGGTATCTGCACCCGATGCAACCGCACCATCAGCGCCCTTGCGACGGCGCAGCACCAGCGCCACGGCAACGCCTGCGACAACGATCACGGCAACGGCGGCAGGAACGACAAGCGGCATCCCGCTATCGGTCGAATCCGCATCGTCGGCATCAGGCATATCCATGCTTCCCATATCCATCATGTCGGAGCAGCCCTCGGCCATATCCTTCTTGGCACTGTCCGAGTGCTTCACCGCCTGGGACGCATCGTTTTGCAGGTCACGCGTCGACACCACGTAGGTCCCGCCCTCGCTCACCGAAAACGCCACATAGCCGCCGACCATCGCGATGTCGGAATCGTCGACGCGCGAGAACGTCTGCGTATCGGCGTCGTAGGTAAAGAGTCCCAGCTCGTCGCTATCGCCAAACAGGTCGTCGGCGAGCACATAGGCCTTTCCCGTGGAACAAAACGCGCCCTGCTGGGCAAAGCGCAGCACCAAGAACTTGTCAAGCCCGGCAAGTGGCTGCGTCAGCTCGCCTGTCGCGGTACGCTCGACGGTAATGGTGGGGTTGGTCTCGGTCACCTCATCGGCACTAAAATGCTTACCGCCAAACGTCAGCGAATAGTCGGGGTGAAAGTAGGTGTCTCCCGCCCAAAAGGTCAGGTCGCCATCGATGCCCGCCATCTCGCGCATGCGCGCCGTGGGGTCGGTGGCCCCATTAATACGCACCTGCCAAACCGCGCGCCCCATAATCGTCGCCTTATTGATATCGAGCTCGTCCTCGGTAGACTCACTCGAAACTTCCGCCGCCGCAGGAATCTCGGTATACGCATCTGACGAACCGCCTGCCTCGGACGCAGTTCCGCTCACGTGCACCTTAATCTCGCAGGTGGCATCCGTATATTGGCGAAGCGACGCCTTAAGGGTGATGGTCGTCTCCCCCGCCGTCTTGGCGTAGACTGTCACGCCCTTGGCATCGGCCGTAGCGACAGCAACCCCAGGATTGCTCGACGTCGCCGTCACCTGAGCGTGATAGGTCTTGTATTTCTTACCGGCGCACGTGCACTGCCCGTTCTTGTCAAAGCAGCTGTCCGAGCATCCCTGCGGGCATTTGGGCATACCGCAGCCCTCGGTCTGCTTATCCGAAGACGGCGTCACCTTAATGGTGAGGCTCCCCTTCTTTCCGGCCTGGAGCTCCATCGACGTCGACGCCGCCTCGACCTTGACCGCACCGCGGTTGAAATAGGCAAATGCCGGCGTCGCGACGACAAGGCCCGCAGCGCCCACCAACGCGAAGCACAGCGCCGTCGCGGCCATCGACTTCCATATGTTCTTGCGCGTCATCGCGCCACCTTCCCCGTGATTATCCCTATGCAAACAGCCCGGTCGTGTCGATATCGCCGCCCGTTCCCTCGGAAAGGAAGATCTCCTCCAGCGAGGCGTCGGGATACTGAGCATGGACCTCGGCCACACTACCGTTAAATGTCAGGCGGTTCTCCTTGATCATGCCCAGATGGTCCGCCGCGTCCTCGAGCTCGCGCAGGTTATGCGAGGACAGGATTACGCTGGCGCCCTTTTCCGCCGCATATTGCGTCAGCAGGCGCTTAAGCAGGTTTCGCTTGGCAAGGTCCAAGCCATCAAAGCTCTCGTCGAGCAACAGCGACTGGGCACCCGTCGCAAAGCCGAGCAAAATGCCCAGCTGGCGCTGCATGCCTTTCGAAAAGCCGGCGACCTTCGCGCGCGCATCGAGCCGAAAGATGTCGAGCAGGCGTTCAAAAACCTCATCTGACCAGGCCGGATAATAACCCTTGTAAAATGAGCGCATGGTGAGCGGTGTCGCCTGCGGCAGAAAATATGGCTCGTCCGCCACGA
>CAVCBD010000134.1:0-4891 GCA_963599935.1 Acutalibacteraceae bacterium
GCCTCGATGACGCGGTCGTCCTCGATCACCAGGTCCAGATGAAGCGGCTCGGGCAGCACCGGGTGCTGCGGGCCAAACGGAATTACGGAGCGATGAGCCATGGACCTTACGCCTCCTTTTTCTGCTTGTCGCGGGCGGCCTTGGCGGCAAGCGCCGCGCGGACCTTGGCCGCTTTCTCGGGATCCATGGCGGCGAGCTTTGCCTCCATCTCGGCAGCCTTGAGCGCGGCCTTCGCAGCAGCCTCATCGTGCTGTGCATCGGAGCCGGCAGCCGCAGCAGGCTGAGCAGCGGCGCCCACGGCATCGCCGGCACTCGCAGCGCTCTGCCCTGCAGCAGCCGCCGCGGCGGCCTTTTCGGCCGCGGCCTTGCGCGCCTTAGCCTCGGCAGCCGCACGGACCTTCATGGCCTTCTCGCGCGCGGCCTTCATCTCGGGCGTGATAACGCTCATGGGTTCGGCCGTTGAGACCTGGTAGAAAAAGCCCTTAAAGTCGATCTGCATGTCGGTGATGGCAAGACCAAATAGGTCATGGGTCTCGTTCTCAAACGGGAACACCGCCGGATAGTACGAGCTGATGGACGGAATCTCCTGGTACTGATCAATTCCCTCAACCACCAGGTTATCGATCGCATAGCTGCCGTCCTGCGCAATATGCTCCCGAGCAGCACGAACGTTGATAAACGTATAGATCAAGCGATACGAGCCGTCGTCGACGTTGCGCTCGGCGTGCATTTGCACAAAGCGCGCGCCAACGCCCTTGAGCGCCTGGACATGCGACAGGAGCTCGTCAATCCCGACGGTGGTATAGATAGCCTTTTGCATTACTCGGCCTCCTTTGCAGCGGCGGGCGCGGCGGACCTGGTGGACGCGTTGGCCTCGACGCCGTCACCGGCACCGTCAGCCCCGGCCCCCGCAGCCACAAACCCGCCCTCGCCCAACTCAACGCCACCGTCCCAGGTAGCGGCACCGCCCACGGTGAGCGGATCGCCACCGGCGCGCATCACGGCCTCCTTCTGGTCCAGGATGCCACACGCCTCCACGATGGCATCGATCACGGCCTCGGGGCGAATGGCGCACCCGGGCGCGTACACGTCCACGGGAATCGCGCGGTCCACGCCGCCAATCACGTTATAGGCATCGCGGAATACGCCGCCCGAACACGCGCAGATGCCGCAGGCCACCACGCACTTGGGCTCGAGCATCTGGTTGTAAATCTGACGCACGACGGGCAGATTCTGCGCGTTGACCGAACCCGTCACCAAAAAGATGTCCGCATGCTTGGGGTTGCCGGTGTTGACCACGCCAAAGCGCTCCGCATCGAACAGTGGCGTGAGCGAGGCCAGCACCTCGATATCGCATCCGTTGCAGCTCGAGCCGTCGTAATGAATAACCCACGGCGAGCGCGACATTTTATGATCCATGGATGCCGCCTCCTAAATAAATACGTCGACGAGGATGGGCATAAGGTTGAGCAGACCAAACACCAGCGCCACGCCCCAGCCGAGCTTAAAGCAGCTGCGCCAGGTGCTGCGGGCGAAGGTGCTATCGATCAGCACCTCGACAAAATACGTCGCGGCCATCACGACCAGGGCAACCACCCAGCTCACCGGGTTGTCCCAGACAAAGAACATGCCCACCCACATCAAAAACAGCACGGTCTCGCACCAGTGCATGAGGGTCATCTTGGCCAGCGTGCCGCCGCTCATCTCGGTGGCGACGCCCTGGACGATCTCCTGATGCGCGTGATGCGAGTACGAAAGGTCGAACGGCGACTTGCGCAGTTTGATAGTGAGCACCGCAAGCAGCGCCAGGAAAATAGGTGCGCTGTACACGATGATGGGCTCAGACTGTCCGGTCACGGCGATGGAATCAAAGCTGTCGGCGGCAAGGTACAGGCCAACGCTCATCAGCAGAACGGCGGGCTCGTAACTCATAACCTGCAGCAACTCACGGTCGGCGCCAACCTGGGCAAACGGGCTTTGCGTCGAGGCGGACGCCAGCACCACAAAGATCGCGGCGAGCGTAACCATAAAGGCGCACAACAGCGTGTTGGAACCCGACACAAAGATGCCGCCGCCCACGACGGTGAAGATGAGCGCGCACGCCATATAGGTATCGTCCATGGTGTTTACGCTGGCGGGGGCCTTGCGCAGCAGCTTGGCAACGTCATAGAACGGCTGCAGCAGACGCGGACCCACACGGCCCTGCATGCGAGCGGACAGCTTGCGATCGATGCCGTCGATCAGGCCACCCACAAGCGGCGCGATCAGGGCAAACACCACGGTGCCAATAAAAATACCCACGACGCCCGAGCCTTCGAAATACTTGCCGCGCAGCACCGAGGGCGCGCTCATGGCAAGCCGCTCGGGTCCAATCCACGCACAGCACAGCAGCGCAAACAGAATGATGGCGCAGCACACGACGCTGCCCGCGGGGCCAAGGCGCTTTTCGCCAAGGGCATCCTCCAGGTACCAGTTGCGCTTTTCGGCCTTTACCTCGTGGCCCATCGAGCCGCGGAAATGACGGTAGCTCTCGGTTCCAACGCCCGAAAGGTACACGTTTACATGCGGTTTGTTGCTCACGCGGAACGAGGTCAGCAGCACCACGGCGATAAACGCCACAATGACCACCATCAGATACATGGCGTCCTTGCCAATAACGTACGGCACGCGGCCAAACACCATGGCCAGGTAGGGCGACACCAGACCGCTCGAGATGAGCGGGAACGCCACGCAGCACAACACCAGCAGTGCGGCGATGGTGTTGAGCGCCGTCCACTCGGTCTTGTGGACATTGACCTCCACGTTTTGAGCTGTGGGGTCGACGCCCGAAAGCTTGGCGAGCCACTTGCCCCAAAAGAAGAACGTCGCGGCCGAGCCAAAGGCCAGCACCATGATCATGAGCACGTTGCCGGTCTGGGCAAACGCCACCAGGGCGCCCCACTTGGACACGAGCATGCCAAACGGCGCCACAAACATGCCCATGATGCCCAGCATCATCAGGCGCGTCAGGTGCGGCATGCGGCTGAACATACCGTCCATGTCCTCGATATTGCGGCTGCCGATATGGTGCTCGGCGGTGCCCACGCACAGGAACAGCAGCGACTTGGCAACCGTGTGGAACAGGATCAGGAAGATGGCAGCCCACACGGCCTCGGGCGCGCCGACTCCCAGGCAGGCGCTGATGAGGCCCAGGTTGGAGATGGTGGAATACGCAAGCACGCGCTTGGCGTTGCTCTGCGAGATGGCCATGAGGGCAGCGAGCAAAAACGTGATGGCGCCCACGCTGGTGACCATAAAGCCCGTCACGGGATAGGTGGCATAGAGCGGGCTCAGCTTGACCATCAGGAACACGCCGGCCTTGACCATGGTGGACGAGTGCAGCAGGGCGCTCGTGGGCGTGGGGGCGACCATGGCGCCGAGCAGCCAGGTATGGAACGGCATCTGCGCGGCCTTGGTGAGGGCGGCGAGCGACAGCAGGACGACTGGCATCACCAGCAGCGCGGACTGCGCGGTGCCGGCACCGGAAAGCTCGATCATGCCCGAGATGGTCAGCGGCATGCCGTTAAGATGCAGGAACATAAGGCCCGCCAAAAACGCGATGCCGCCCAGCATGTTGAGGATGATCTGGGTGAAGGCGTTCTTGATGGCCTCGGGCGTGCGCGTGTAGCCAATCATAAGGAACGAACACACGGTGGTGATTTCCCAGCCGCAGAACAGCCACTCAAGGTTGTCGCTCGTCACGATGACGAACATGGCCGAGAGGAACAGGAACATGAGCGCCAGGAACTGCGGGCGACGGTCGGGCGCGGTCTGCCCGCGCAGCGCGGCCTCGTGCTCGTCGTGGGCCTGGAAGTCCTTCATGTAACCCAGGGCATACACGCAGATTAGGCTGCCGACGATGCCGACGGCGAGGACCATGATTACGCTCATGTAGTCTAGGTAGAGCGGCGTTGCGGTGACGACCTCGACCGCAGGCAACGCCATGGCCGCAAAGACGAACGAGCCCACCAGCTGGACTATGCCGAGCACCGTGGCGAGCGTGCTCTTATATTTGCGCGCGTTGTACAGGATGACGGCGCACAGGATCACGTCGATGGCAGAGCTGATGATCGAAAGCACGTGCGAGGTGCCTGGTGCAACCTCTAAGCTCTGCGGGCCCGTGCCAAAAAACATGACGGCGACTACAACCGTCACCGCCATGATGATGCCGGAGCCTATGAGCCCCACCGCATCGCGAGCGCGGTCACCACGCGCGAGCAACATGCCCAGCGCCGGTACCAGCGGAAACAGGGTAAGGACATACAGTAGCGTCATACCATCACTCCCCAATGCTAAAACGCTTAATCAACAACACGTTATAGCGCAAATTGGGAGATGCAGTGGTGGGTTTTCGGTCAACTGGGGAGCTTTGGACGTGCGGGGTAAGGGGCTTGTCCGGATGGGAGTAAGGGGCGGATTAGCTTTATCGCGACGGAAAACCATGCATGCGGCCACGCGCTGTTTTTGTCCGGCTTGGATGAGCCCCGCGTACTAGCGCGATAGAAAAAATGCGCCCCGTAGGCGCACGTTTTCGTTACTCCGCTTTCTTGACGCGCGGCTTGCGACCACGCGGCTTATCGACCAGCGCATCCGCACCGCCATCGCGATACTGACGGCACCAAGCCTTGACCGAAGACTCGCTGGGAATCTTGTGCTTGATCATAGCCTCGCGAACCGTCAGGCCGTTTTCCAGGCGATCCTCAACCACGGCAAGCTTGACGTCATACGAATACGTGCGGTGATGAGAACCCGCGTTGAGCACGGCGTCGGCACCGCCCACGGCATATGCGCGGGCCCACTGACGAGCCGTGGCCTGGGGAATGCCAAGCTCCGCGGCGAGGGCGCGATGACC
>CAVCBD010000135.1:0-4889 GCA_963599935.1 Acutalibacteraceae bacterium
AG
Organism: Acutalibacteraceae bacterium; assembly: GCA_963599935.1. Lineage (GTDB taxonomy): Bacteria > Actinomycetota > Coriobacteriia > Coriobacteriales > Coriobacteriaceae > Collinsella. The sequence goes on from CAVCBD010000135.1 coordinate 3, forward strand.
TTCCGCATGCAAAGAAGGCCACTTAATGTGGCCTTCGTCTTGCATAGGACTGTAGAGCAGCAAACGTAACACCCGCCCGCCTCCGACCGACGGTCGAGTGAAGTTACTTCGCGGCACCGGGGATGCCGTGGGAGGTTTTGGCGGTTTTTGCTCCGTTTACGATGGCGGTCTGTAGGGCCCTTACGGCGAGCATGCCCAGCAGGTCTAGGGGAACGGCGGCGCTTGTATGAGCGTCTAGTTTGCCGCTGGCGAGGGTGTAGATGGTGTCGCCGTCGTTGGTGGTGTGCGTGGGGCGGATGGCGTGCGCATAGGCGTCTGCGGCCATCTGGGAGACCTTGGTGGCCTGGGCCTTGGTGAGCTCCACGTTAGTGACGATGCAGCTGATGGTGGTGTTGGTGCGGTCGAGCGGCATTTGCATGGAGCCGGCGGCGGCAAAGGCTGCGAGCTCCATGTCGACGATCTGGTCGCTATCTGCTGCGGCGCGCATACCAGCGACCCATTCGCCGGTGAAGGGGTCGACGACATTGCCGCAGGCGTTGACCGAGACCACGGCACCCACCTTAACAGGGCCGAGCGCCACGGCAGCAGCGCCTAGGCCGGCCTTCATGCAGGTGGCGGGGCCCATGAGCTTGCCCACGGTGGCACCGGTGCCGGCACCTACATTGCCCTGCTCGAGCGTGGTAGGGGTGTTGTCGAGCGCCTCGTGCACGGCGGAGATGCCAGCCTCAATGTCGGGGTGCACGGTGGGGTCGCCAAAGGCGAGGTCGAAGATGCAGCTGGAACACACGATGGGCACCTGCGTGGGGCCGACGGGAAGCCCGATGCCGCGGCTCTCGAGCTCGCGGGCGACGCCGCTTGCGGCCTCCAGGCCAAAGGCCGATCCACCCGAAAGGCAGACGGCGTGTACCTTGTCCACGGTGTTCTCGGGACGCAGCAGGTCGGTCTCGCGCGATGCCGGGGCGCCGCCGCGAACGTCAACACCGCCGGTGGCGCCCTCGGGTGCAACGATTACGGTGCAACCGGTGCCGGCCTCCTCGTCCGTATAGTTGCCAAAGCAAAAGCCATCGACATCGCAAACGTCAATGGCCTCAAGCAGTGTATCCATGTTTTACTCCTATCGGTTTTCCGCCGGGCCTTATGCCCGGTCGGGATCCGTACGGTACGCCAAAATTGTAGGCGCTGGGGGATACCCAGCGCCAGATGCAATTACGATAGTTTTTGAATCGCGCGCGCGACGCGAGCGATGGGCAGGCCCACCACGTTGTAGAAGTCGCCCGAAATATCATGCACGAGCATGCGCCCGCCGACGCCCTGGATGCCGTAGGCGCCGGCTTTGTCCATGGGCTCGCCTGAGGCGACGTAGCGCTCAATCTGCTCGTCGGTGAGCTCGTAGAACGTCACGTCGGTCACATCGACAAACGACAGGCTCTCGGCGGCGTGCGGGGCTGTGGCGTCTCCGGCTCTAACGATGCAGACGCCGGTTGCGACCTGGTGCGTGCGCCCCGAGAGCTCGTGGAGCATGGTGCAGGCTTCGTCCTCGTTTGCCGGCTTACCCAAAATCTTGCCATCGAAGGTGACGATGGTGTCGGCCGCGATGGTCAGCTCACTGGGATCGGCGTGCTCGGTGGCAACGGCGGCAGCCTTAGCGCGAGCTAAGCGCTCGACAAGCGTAAGCGGTGCCTCGTCATCAAAAGGAGTCTCGTCGATGTCGGCGGGAATGACGCGGATGTCGTAGCCAGCTTCGCGCATCAACTCGATGCGGCGCGGTGATTGCGAAGCCAAAATCATAGCTGAATGCCCTCGGCAACCTTCTCGACAGCCTTGTCGCCGGCGAGCGTACGCAGCAGCTCAAGCGCAAAGGGGAGCGACTGGGCCATGCCGCTGGCGGTGATGATGTTGCCGTCGTGCGTGACCTTGTCGCCGGTATAGGCGCCCTCGGGGAAGCTCTTCTCAAAACCGGGGAAGCACGTGGCGTGGCGTCCCTCGAGCAGGTCAAGCTCGCCCAGGATAAACGGGGCGGCGCAGATGGCGGCAACATGCTTGGTCGCGGCGAACTCGCAGACTACATCGCAGACGCGCTGGTCGGCGCGCAGGTTGGTGGCGCCGGGCAGACCGCCGGGCAGCACGACGCAGTCGTACTCGTCAAAGTTGATCTCGTCAAAGAGCGCATCGCAGGTCACGGGAATCTGCAGCGAGCTCACGACCTCGCGGGTGGGCATGATCGAGACGAGCGTGGCACGCACGCCGCCGCGGCGCATGACATCGACCATGGTCAGGCATTCAATCGTTTCAAAGCCATCGGCGGCAAGAACGGCAACGCTGGGCATAAGGGTTCCTTTCATAGGGCGGCATACAATTAGCCGTCTTATACCCCGAAGGCCCCCGCTTGCCACGCACCATTCCCCAATGATTTTGATCCCCGCCCCAGAAAATCATGCAGGGTGGATGGGTGTTGCGCACTAGGAGGGGCTTGCGGCGCGGCGATAAAATCTCGGCATCCGGCATCTTTCGCTACATGAGGAGCTGATGTGCGATGATAGGCCTTAGGGCATGTGATCTTCTCGTTTTGCTAGTTGTGTTCGGCGGTGCTTCGGCTGTCGCCTTCGCCGGCATCATAAAGAAAGAATCGTCGAACAAGCCTCAGCCTCCGCAGTCCAATCCGTACCAGCAAATGCCTCCCGCGCAGCAGGTTCCACCGCTTCAACAGACGTCGACCGCGGTCGATGATGCTCAGCCAGTTGAGCCCGCTCATTTTTGCGCTCAGTGCGGCTCAATGTTGGAAGCAAATGCATCCTTCTGCCAAAACTGCGGCGCGCCAGTCAACCATCAGTAGGGGATGCCGGGCGGGGTTCACCGACTTTTTTTTCACGTTGAGAATTGTTGCGCAACACATTTTGATTTTTTGGGCTTAGCTTAGCTTCAGGTATTACTCACCTCTCGACCGAAAGGGGCAACCATGCCAAGAACGAGAAAAATGAAATGGGGGGGGGCTTCTAATAGCCGGCCTGGCGCTGGCCGCTAGCCTTATTGTCGCGCCGCTGGGCGCCTATGCCGCTGGCGTCCCCACGCCGGAATTCAAAGAAACATATACGGTGGAAAGTGCTGAGAGCGCTGTGTGTCGATCTTTATCTGGGAAGTACATCGTCTTTAACGAGGACAATAATGGTGACCCAGGCGATTACGGAACGGTTTTAAACGTTGAAGACGGGACGCAGAAGCGTGTCAAAATGTCCCTCGAGAACAGCTGGGATGGTTACTGCTGCTTCTCTTCTGATGAAAAGACGTTATATGCGTACGACGAGGATAGCCTGTCGGTTACCGCCTATGATTTGAGCTCAAATAAATCAAAGACGTATAAACTTAATAGTTCCGTTATTGCGGATGGGCGGGCAGCGAGATTTCAGCTATCTGAAGATGGAAAATCATTTCTTTTTATATCAGGCTCTCAATCGATTCAGTTTTGCAAGTATGACTTCGAAAATGGGGAGATTGAAGAACAATTCGAAGTAGATGAAGACACTTGTGGTGTCGAATCTTCCTACGAAGTGAAAAGCGACGACTATTGGATGTCTTCGGATGGCATGTACGGCTACATAGTGTTCTATGGGTCTGAAGATGGCAATTATTGCAATAAAATAGTTACCTATGGCTTGGACACAGCTTCGATTGCCAATATCATTAGTGTTAAACCGGACGAGGAGGACAGCCACGATTGCGTCTATCCTTTGGGTCTTGTATTTTCCGGCATTCCAATTACTTCGGACAAAGGCACCTTCCTTAACAACGGCGCTTTGCTGTCGAAGAATGGCGAAATGACAAATGATACTGTTTGCGAGCCTACAAATCCTGACCAACTGAATGAACATGATGGCATCTGCTCGGTTAATTCGAACGGTTCATTGACTTTGATTCTCCAGGGTAGTGAAGGGAAGTACTATGGTTCTTTCTCTGATGAAGTCGCAGTATATGATTGTGCTTCGGGTAAACAGGGGGAGAAAGTAAAGCCGTCTAGTCCGGTTGGCGCTTATGGTTCATTGTCCAATGATGGTCGATATGTGCTCGGAACTAATTATGATAACGATAGCCAGATGGTATTGCTCGATTTAAATAAGAACGATGCTTCTCAGACTGCTTTAAAGAGCGAAAGGAGTGTAGAGGAGCTTTGGTTTGCTGATGACGATGCGCTGATTTGTTGTATGAGTCCTGCTGAAAAAGGCATTCGGGTTGATGTGTACAAGTCGAACATTGCACGAAGTCCTCTAAAAACAGCGTCATCTGGAAAGGCCGAAGAGTCCTTCTTGCTTAGTCCTGTTGTTGTCGGCGCAATTGTTGTTGCGCTGGCGGTTGTCGTTATCGTCGTCGTTTTTGTTGTCCGCAGGAAGATGGCGTCTCGCGTGGTCACCGATTCTGGGGTGACCCCTCTGGGATCCGCTGCCGACTCACAAATTAACCCTTCGCGCCAGCAGGGCTCGCTTCGGTTTAGTGGTGAGCAGCAATTCCACCAGGCTACAACTTCTATGGATGGGCCGCGCTTCTGTGCTTCATGCGGCACTCCGCTTGTTCCCGATGCAAAGTTCTGTCCTCATTGCGGCACCCCGATAAAACGCTAACTGCGATACCGTGCCAACGTGCATAGTTAAATGAAATGCCCAGTTGATTGCATTATGAAAATGTAATCAACTGGGCAATCGTTTGGTGGCTTGCGCTGCTTTCCAGTCCCGTCTGTTTCGAAATGCATGACAGGAGACGGGGCTAAACCATCGATTATCGAATGATTGTTTTATCCCCGCCCCAGAAATAATATCTGCTAGTTGCGCTTGAGGTGGACGACCGTTTCGCAGTGGAAGGTTTGCGGGAACAGGTCGACCGGCGTGATCTTGACGGGGG
>CAVCBD010000136.1:0-4877 GCA_963599935.1 Acutalibacteraceae bacterium
GTAACAAGCCGGTAAAACCGTCGCAAAATCAGAGGCGTATGACCGCCGCGAAGGGGCTGGGGCCCTCTCGCGGCGGTTATTTTTGCCTATCTGGTGCGTTTCGGATGCAAGTGAGTAGACTTTTTTGAACTTGCCGAGCACATCGCGACAAATGATCTATAAAAACTGCAGGTCAGAGCTGTGGCGTTTCGGGGCGTGCTTGGCCTCCTGCAAAAAGCCTACTCACTTGGTTTTTCTGCTAGAAGACCGCCACGAGGGAAGACAGCTCCCCCGGGTGGTCGTTGGGGACGTTCTTAAACGACTAGTCAAACAAGAACGTCCCCAACGACTACTTTGCGGGTAGCTAAAAGAGCCCCATTCTAAATTAGCTGCCCCGCCAACACCGCAGGTAGAGCAAAAGTCAGCGAAAGCCCGCCAGAGCGAGCAAGGTGCCTTGAAGCGAGGCGGCATTGACCTTTTGGTCATGCCGTCGAAGCTGAAAGGCAGATTGCCGCTCTGACGGGCTTGCAGCGTCGAGTCGTTACGCGGTTTGGTCAAAACCGCGTAACTAAATCCGTTCCGCGATCTCGTGGATGAGGTAGTCGGTCTTTTCCCAGCCCAGGCACGGATCGGTGATCGACTTGCCAAAGACACCGCCGTCGACCGGCTGGTTGCCATCCTCCAAGTAGGACTCGATCATAAAGCCCTTGACCAGCTTGGAGATGGACTCGTTGCGGCGGCAGCTGTCGAGCACCTCCTTGCAAATGCGGTACTGCTCCAGCGGGCGCTTGCCCGAGTTGTCGTGGTTGCAGTCGATGACCGCTGCCGGATTGGCATAGCCGGCGTGCTCGGTGTAGCGCTCGGCCAGGCGCTCCAGGTGCTCGTAGTGGTAATTGGGGTAGGTGCGGCCATCGAGACCGATGTAGCCACGCATGACGGCGTGTGCGAGCGGATTGCCGTCGCACTCGACCTCCCAGTTGCGGAAGATGAAGCTCTGGTGCGCCTGCGCGGCGTAAATGGAGTTGAGCATAACGGTGGTAGAGCCGGCAGTGGGATTCTTCATGCCGACGGGTACCGAAATGCCGCTCGATACCAGACGATGCTCCTGGTTCTCGACCGAGCGTGCGCCCACGGCAACATAGCTCAGCAGGTCAACGAGGTACTGGTAGTTGGACGGATAGAGCATCTCGTCGGCGGTGAAGAAGCCCGTTTCCTCAATAACACGCAGGTGCATATGGCGGATGGCCTTGACGCCCTCGAGCAGGTCGTCGGGAGCCTCGGGGTTGGGGTTGTGCAGAAGGCCCTTGTAGCCGGTGCCCTTGGTGCGCGGCTTATTGGTGTAGACGCGCGGAATGATGATGAGCTTGTCCTTGACCTCCTCGGCGGTCTTGGCCAGTCGGTTCATGTATTCAAGTACCGAATCCTCGCGGTCGGCAGAGCACGGGCCGATGATGAGCACCTTGCGTGCGTCCTCGCCGGTAAAGACTTTGGCGACCTCGGCGTCAAATGCCTGCTTTTTGGCGGTAAGCTCGGCAGAAAGCGGCATTTCCTCGCGGATCTCCATGGGGATCGGCAACTTGCGTTTGAATTCCATGGCCATAGGGGCCTCCTCAATCTATAGAAAGAGCAATAAGCGTATTGTTGAGTGTTCGGCATTATCCGCTGTCGCACGCTAAAGTGCAAGTCCTTGTCACCCTGAAACCTTCCAAAAAGGGACAGGTTTATTTTGCTAGGTTTTATCTGGGGAAACGTCGGAGGATGTCGGGAGGGAGTGGCGCCATGCGGGACCCTAAGGCTGTTGTCGGTTCCCCAGGAAACACTCCGTGGGCAAAAAATGCCAAATATGAGTACTGTTGCTAACTTAGTAATATATCCGTCTAGCGAGATAATAGACAAAGTGATAAATATGTTCATTAACGTTGGCACGCAGAAGCCTGCTAACGGGCGTTTTGATTAATTTGAAGGCGTATAGAGGCCGCAAAGAGGTCGTTTGAGGTGGTTTTGGCTGTTACTAAAAAGGTGACAGTACTCATATTTGCCCTTTTTTGCCCACGGGGTCTGGAAAGCGCCGTCAATGAGGTCTCAGGGAAGGCGTTTCGAGGCTCGAAGGACACAGAACGGGGGCGCAGGTTGTCCTGCGCCCCCGTTCTCGGGCGTCATCATTTCTCTGCGGCCGTATCTACGCCGCCTCGTCGAACTGCGAGTTGTACAGGTCGGCGTAGAAGCCGCCTTGGGCGAGTAACTCGTCGTGTGTGCCCTTCTCGACGATGTCGCCGTCGCGGATCACCAAGATCACGTCGGCGTTGCGGATCGTGGACAGGCGGTGCGCGATGACAAAGCTCGTGCGGCCCTGCATTAGCGCATCCATGGCACGCTGAATAAGCTCCTCGGTACGAGTGTCAACGTTGGAGGTCGCCTCGTCCAAAATCAGCGCCGGACGGTCGGCCAAAATGGCACGGGCGATGGTCACGAGCTGGCGCTGACCCTGCGACAGGTTGGTGCCCTCCTCGTTGATCATAAAGTCGTAACCGCCGGCGAGCGTATGAATAAAGTGGTCGCAGCGTGCGGCGCGTGCGGCGGCCTCGACTTCGGCATCGCTCGCATCGGGGCGTCCGTAGCGGATGTTTTCGCGGATGGTGCCGTTAAACAGCCAAGTATCCTGCAACACCATGGCAAACTCGCCGCGAAGTGCCGCGCGGTCCCAATCGCGCACGTCGACGCCCTCGACGCGCAGCGAACCGCCGTCCACGTCGTAAAAGCGCTGAAGCAGCTTAATGAGCGTGGTCTTGCCGGCGCCGGTGGGGCCGACGATGGCGATGGTCTGGCCGGGCTGCGCCTCGCAGCTAAAGTCGTGGATGATGGTCTTGTCGGGCGTGTAGCCAAACTTGACATGGTCGAACTCCACGTGGCCGGGACGCTTCTCGGGGATCTGCGCGTCGGCCTTCTGCTCCTCCTCGGGGGCAGCCAGGAACTCAAACACGCGCTCGGTGGCGGCGGCCATTGACTGCATCGTGTTGCTCACGTTGCCCAGCTGCTGCACGGGCTGCGTAAAGTTGCGCACGTACTGGATGAAGCTCTGAATATCGCCGGGCGTGGCGTTTCCGGTCAGCGCGAGCTGCGCGCCTACCACGACAACGCCCACGTAGCCCATGTTGCCCACCAGGCTCATGAGCGGCATCATCAGGCCCGACAGGAACTGCGAGCGCCAGCCGCTAATAAAGAGGCGGTCGTTTTGGCGGTCGAACTCCTCGATCGAGGCTTCGGCGCGGTCGAACACCTGAATGACGTTCTGGCCGGCAAAGTCCTCCTCGATAATGCCGTTGACGGTGCCCAGGACCTGCTGCTGCTCGCGGAAGTACGGCTGCGAGAAGTGAATCATCACGGCCAGGATAATCGCGGCGGCCGGCAGCGTGAGCACGGTGACGCCGGTGAGCGGTAGGCTGATCGACAGCATCATGACGAGCACGCCGATAATCTGCGTGACGGACGTAATGAGCTGCGTCACACTCTGGTTGAGCGACTGGCCGAGCGTGTCGACGTCGTTGGTGATGCGGCTGAGCACGTCGCCCTTGCTGTGACCGTTGAAGTAGCTCATCGGCACGACAGCGATCTTGGCGGCGATTTCCTTGCGCATGCGGTAGCAGATCTTCTGCGTGACGCCGGTCATGAGCCAACCCTGAATCAGGCTGCAGGCAGAGCTCGCCAGATACAGGCAGAGCAAAAAGCCAAGCGTCTTGGCGATCCAGTCAAAGTCGACATCGCCGGTGCCGTTGACCTTGGCGACCAGGCCCTCGAACAGCTTGGTCGTAACCTGGCCGAGCACCTTAGGTCCCACAATGTTAAAGACGACCGAGCACACGGCAAAGGCGACGGCGACGAACACGGCAATCTTGTGCTGCCCGATATAGCCGAGCAGCTGCCTCATGGTGCCCTTAAAGTCCTTAGCCTTTTCGCCGCGGCCCATGCCGCCCATGCGGCCCATGGGTCCACGCTGACGGGTGGGCTTGGGAATTTGAGTCTTGGTCTCGTCTGCCATTAGCGCTCGCCTCCTTCCATAACGGCTGCAATTTCTTCTTGGGTAAGCCCCAGCTCCTCGGCGGAAAGCTGCGACTGCGCGATCTCTAGGTACGCCGGGCAACCATGCAGCAGCTCCTCGTGTGTGCCGGTGCCCACCACGTGGCCGTCGTCGAGCACGATGATCTGGTCGGCGTGCATGATGGTCGCGATGCGCTGTGCCACGACCACGAGCGCGGCATCGGTGACGTTTTTGGCGAGCTCCTCGCGCAGGCGAGCGTCGGTCTTGTAGTCGAGCGCGCTAAACGAATCGTCGAACACCACGACCTCGGGCTTCTTGGCCAGGGCGCGGGCGATGGCCAAGCGCTGGCGCTGACCGCCCGAAACATTGGAGCCGCCCTGGCTGATGGGGGAGTCGTAGCCGCCCTCGCGCTCGGCGATAAAGTCCTCGGCCTGGGCGATGCGCGCGGCCTCGTGCATATCCTCGTCGCTCACCATGTCGCCGGCAAACTTGAGGTTGCTCTCGACGGTGCCCGAGAACAGGCGGCCCTGCTGCGGAATATAGCCAATGCGGCGGCGCAGCTCGGAGAGGGTCATGTCACGTACGTCGACGCCGTCGAGCGAAATGCTGCCGCCCGTGACGTCGTACAGACGCGGGATCAGCTGTACGAGCGTGGACTTGCCCGAGCCCGTGGAGCCGATGATGCCGAGCATCTGACCGGCGTGCGTGGTGAAGTTTACGCCGCTGATCACGTCGGCGCGGGCATCGGGGTACTGGAAGCTCACGTCGCGGAAGCGCAGCTCGCCGCGCGGCGCGCTGGCTGCGGGAAGCTTGGGCGAGACGGGGTCGTTAATGCTCGTGGGGCAGGTGATAACCTCCTCCA
>CAVCBD010000137.1:0-4785 GCA_963599935.1 Acutalibacteraceae bacterium
TCCATATTGCCCTCGCCTGTAATGACCAGGTCGACATCGCGCACGCGCTCGTCAAACCCCACGAGGTCAAGCACGGTTTCTACGCCTGAGCGCAGCTCGGCGCCGAGCGCCAACAGTGCTGCTCCCAGACCACCGGCGGCACCGGCACCGGGCACACCGAGCACCGAGCCAAATGTCCGTGCACCCTCGGGCACGCGCAGCAACCCCTGAGCCCGCGCCCTAGCAATCGCCGTATCGAGCAGGCGACCGTAGCCGACCATCCAGCCGTCGTACCCGCCCAGCGCCTCGGTATCATCCGCCGGCAGACCCTTCTGCCCACCGAACACTGTCAGCGCGCCGCAACGCCCCACGAGTGGGTTCTCGACATCGGAAAGTACAACGATACGAGCGCCGCCCAGCACCTCAAGCGCCGGCGCCAAATCAACGCTCGCCACCTGCTCAAGTCCCGCAAGCCCGGGGGCGACATCGCAGCCCTGATCATCGACCACACGCGCGCCCAGCGCCTGCAGCATACCGGCACCGCCGTCGTTGGTGGCACTACCGCCCAAGCCAATATAGATAGTCTTTGCACCCGCGCGAACCGCATGAAGCATCAGTTCGCCCACGCCATAGGTTGTGGCCGCCAACGCTGCCGATTCCGTGCAAGGCGAATACCCAATACCCGCCGTCTCGGCCATCTCAATGACCGCGGACTCGCGCTCGGCATCTACCAGCATCCGGGCAGACACGGGTCCACCAAAGGGACCTGCCACCTCGCAGGTCGAGAGCTCGCCACCACGCGCGGCAACGGCGTCGAGCGTTCCCTCGCCACCATCTGCCAGCGGCAATGTGCACACCTCGGCATCGGGCCACACACGGCGCACGCCTTCGGCAACGGCCGCCTCCGCCTGTGCACTCGAAACGCTACCCTTAAAGGAGTCGATCGCCAGCAGCACACGGCGGGGCCGACGGCATGCGGGGCCAAAGTCAACCGCCGCGCCAGCATCCTCTTCGGCACACGCAAGCGCCTCGGCATGAGCGGTATGCGCCTCAAGATCAGATCCACAGCCGCTGACAGCACCATCGGTGTCACGCAGCCCACTAAAATAGCCGCTCAACACCTCATGACACTCATCCGCCAGTACGCCGGCATGTACGTTAAACCGATGATTCAGGCGCGAATCGGCATTCAGGTCATACAACGAACCCAGTGCGCCGGCCTTGGCATCAGCCGCGCCATACACGCAGCGCCCGACGCGTGCGTTGACCATAAGCCCCGCACACATGCAGCAGGGCTCGAGCGTTACATAGACCGTGCAATCGGAAAGGCGCCAGCGACCGAGCGACCGAGCGGCAGCGCACAGGGCCGCGAACTCTGCATGCGCCGAAGGGTCCTGGTCGAGCTCGCGACGATTATGTGCCCGCGCGACAATCTCACCCGCGCGCACCACCACAGCGCCAATGGGCACTTCGCCCACCGCAGCAGCGGCGCGCGCCTCGGCCAGCGCCTCGCGCATGAACTTCTCGTCGATTTCGGTGATCGTCATCGTTCGCCTTCCCTGTTGCAAATTCAAAACGATGCTATCATTACGACTCACGGAGAGATGGCAGAGCGGTTGAATGCGGCGGTCTTGAAAACCGTTGAGCGCGAGAGCGTTCCGGGGGTTCGAATCCCCCTCTCTCCGCCACTTTTAGTGATGCACCGGCGTCATGGTCCGCTCAAACAGTGCATCGACCACGTCGGCTATCTCGGGTCGACGCTCAAGATCGTGGCCCGATTCCCACCATTTTGTGAACAGTCGAATAATGCCACCAGCGATAAACTCCGATGTCGTCTCGAGCGACACGGGAGCCAATGCGCCCTCGTCAAGCATGCTCATCACGCGCTCGCGAATGGAGTGGGCAATGCGGTCGCAGATCATGCTGGTCAGCATGCCCGACATACTGCTCTCCAGAATGTTATCCATGAGCTGTTCATGCGCCAGAATCATGTTCATGGCATCGTCGAACACCTCGTGGCGAAGCGTCCGCACGTCACCGGCATGCTTCGCATCGCCTCGACCTTGCGGCAAACCCGACATGAGTTCATCGATATAGAAGGCGAAGTAATCGTTTTTGTCGCGAAAGTGCTTATAGAACGTCGTACGGCGAATCAGAGCCCGGTCGCAGAGCATGGCAACCGTCACGTCCTCAAACCGATGCTCTTCGAGCAGCTCGGTAAAGGCCTCGAACAGGGCCCGGTAGGTTTTCTTGATGCGAAGGTCCATACGTATCGCCCTCCTCAATGTAAAGACAGCGCTCATTAATCTGTCGCATATCTTACACCTGTACCACCCGCTCCATACCGGCATCCCTCCTTGGTTGAAACATAACGCTTACCGGAAAGTTCGGCACCGTCAAAGGTTGCGGGTATACTAGAAGCGTTACACCAACGGCAGCCGGCGCACAACGCCGCGGCCATTCGAAACGGAGACATCATGCTTCCCGTCATCATCGGTATCGTTGTTGTCATTGTGATTGTCTGCGCCATCGCCGGCATCTACAACAACATGGTCACCAAGCGCAATCGTATCGACAACGCCTGGCAGAACATCGACACGCAGCTGCAGCGCCGCAACGACCTGATTCCCAACCTGGTCGAGACCGTCAAGGGCTACGCCAAGCACGAGCAGGACACACTCGCCGCCGTGGTCAACGCACGCAACGCCGCCGTGAGCGCCACCACGCCCGAGGCAAAGATGGAAGCCGACAACGTGCTGACCGGCGCACTGCGTCAGCTCTTCGCCGTGGCCGAGGCCTACCCCGATCTTAAGGCGAACACCAACTTTACGCAGCTCCAGGCCACGCTCGAGGATACCGAGAACAAGGTGAGCTATGCGCGCCAGAGCTACAATGACTGCGTGCTCAGCTACAACAACGCCATTCAGACGTTCCCTGCCGTCATCTTTGCCGGCATCTTCCAGTTTAAGGAGCGCCAGGGCTTCGAGGCCGCCGAAGCCGCCCGCCAGGCACCGACCGTCAAGTTCTAGTAAACACGGCCGAGCTTCCACCAGCACATTGATCCTTTAGGGGTCCAGGGCAATCGCCTTGGACCCTTTCTTTACAAAACGCGCGGCCAAAAGGCCGCGCACCATCTTTTTATCAGATTAATATTGCCTGTTGTGACAACGCCGTTCCCGCAGGGCGGAGAGCAAGTTCCCTCCCGGCGCACTCCGCAGGACGCAAGAAGCCCTCGCCGCACGAAGTGCGCAGCGAGGGCTTCTTGCATGTCCGAGGACGCGCCGGGAGGGAACTTGCTCTCCGCCCGGACAGGAAAAACAGATTACGCGACGACGTAGACCCAGTTGTGCTTATCCTCAACGGCACCAGACTGGATGCCGGTCAGGGTTTCGCGGAGCTTCTTCATCACGGGGCCGATCTCGGTGTAGCCAGCCGGGAAGGTCACGGTCTCGTCGGCGCCGTAGACCTTGTTGTCGATCTCGCCGACCGGGGAGATGACGGCGGCGGTGCCGCACAGACCGCACTCAACAAAGGTGCCGGCCTTGACCTCGGCCCACTCGACGGGACGCTGGTCGACGGTCATGCCCAGGTCCTCGGCGACCTGAACGAGCGAACGGCGGGTGATGGAGGGCAGGATGGAGTCGGTGTGCGACTGCGGAACGACGAGGGTGCCGTCCTCCTTCACGAACAGGACGTTGGCGCCACCGGTCTCCTCGACATAGGTGCGGGACTCGGAGTCGAGATACAGGTTCTCGGCATAGCCCTCGCGATGAGCTTCCATCGTGGGCTTGAGGGACATGGCGTAGTTGAGGCCGGCCTTGATGTTGCCGGTGCCGTGCGGTGCGGCGCGGTCGTACTCGGAAACGCGCAGCTTGACGGGCTTGAGGCCACCCTTAAAGTACGGACCGACCGGGGTCACGAGAATGCGGAACGTGTACTCAGGAGCGGGAGCCACGCCGATCACGTCACCGGAGCCGATCATGAACGGGCGCACATACAGGGTTGCGCCGGAGCCGAAGGGCGGAACCCATGCGGCGTTGGCAGCGACGACCTGCTTGACGGCCTCGACAAACTTGTCCTTGGGGAACGGGGGCATCTCCAGGCGCTCGGCGGAGTTATACATACGCTCGGCGTTCATGTCGGGGCGGAAGCAGACAATGCTGCCATCCTCGGCGGTATAAGCCTTCAGGCCCTCAAAGACCTCCTGGCAATAATGGAAGATGCCGCCGCACTCGGAAACGTGCATGGTGTGATCGGTGGTCAGGCCGCCCTCGTCCCACTCGCCGTCCTTCCAATGGGCCTCGTAGCTGTAATCGGTCTTCATGTAGCCAAAGCCGAGGCTACCCCAATCGATATCCTTCTTCTCGACAGTCATATGTCGCTCCTTACATACACGGTTGCATACTCGCGAACCCGCACGCAAGGACCGAAGCCGGCCGCGTCGCAACGTCGCACGCCCGGAGCGTAGGGCCGGGCGGGACACGCGGGCAACGTCAAAGCCGATGGCGCGTCGATTCGCATGCAGGAGATTGTACTCCCCGCGTGCCGCGGATAAAACGCTTTTCTTTAACTAAGTAAAGTATTTTCATTTGTCTTCAACACAAAAGGCCCGCCACCGCAATTGGTGACGGGCCCCAAAATCAACATTTGAAAGCAGACGCAGCCTACGCGTTCTTCTTCCCGAGCTTAGACTTGACCAGGCCGACCACAGTCGGGATGATCGACACGGCGACGATGCCGACGATCAGCAGCTCAAAGTGCTCCTGCACAAAGGGGATGCCGCCAAAGAAGTAGCCCAGCAGCGTA
>CAVCBD010000138.1:0-4776 GCA_963599935.1 Acutalibacteraceae bacterium
TTCTGGATGGTGGGGTTGGGCTTGATCTCGGAGTAGAGGCTCCAAGCGATGCCGGCGGCGTCGAGCTCGTCGGTCACCTTAGCGGTAACGCCAAACTTGACCAGATCGGGGTCGGAGCAGACGAAGATCTTCTTGTAGCCGCGACGCTGGAGCTCGCCGGGGATCTCCTTGATGGCGCCGGAACCATGATAAGAGATGGTATTGAGAACGAAACGATTAGCCATTGATAGCCTCCCATCGTGTGCGGGGCACCCATTACGCCCCACGCTATGAGTCCCATCCTAACGCTTTTGAAACAAAAAACACGTGAGAACGTCAAAATTGTTAAAGCGTTTCAACAGAAGATGAAAAATATTGCGGCAAAGGGACAGCCCCTTTGCCGCATTCGGTTACTTTCGACAGCCCTCTTTCCAAGCCTCGGCCGCAACCTTCCAGCGAAAACGCAAGTCGCGCTCGCGGTCGATGAACATGATGGCAAACGCGACAAACAGCAGCACGCTCGCCACGACGATGGCGTGCAGGCCCATGCGCTCAATACACCAGTTGCCCAACACGGCGCCAAACACAAAGGTAAAGATCACGCCAAAGTACAGCAGGCCGTTTTCCAAAAAGCCGCGCTTGTGGGTGATGATGTAGTCGTCCACGTTTTGCAAGGCATTACGGAGGTTGCCGATACACATGGTCGTGGCGATGCCGTGACCGTGGATCTTGCGGAAGCTCTCGACCTGCATGCCGCAGGCAAACGAGGTGAGGCAGTTGGCGAGCAGGTTGTAACCGCCGCCCGGGATAAAGCTCACGCCCAGCAAGATAACGGCTTCAAAAAACACCGTCACCTGGCGCCAGTGAATCACACTGCCAAACCGCTCGTGAACCAGGTCGGCAAGCATAATGCCCACAGCAAACGACACCACGGGGAAGAAGTAGCGCCCCGCCAGTGCCCAGTTGCCTTCCGAGATGCTCACGCCCACGAGCAGGATGTTGCCCGTCTGCGCGTTGGCGAAAACATGATCGCGCCCAATGTACGAATACACATCCATAAAGCCACCGGCGAGCGCCAAGATGATGCCCAGCTCAATAGACTCCGATATCTGTTTGGCACGCTGCATCGTCGTGCATCCTCCTTGTTGACGACTCTCTCGTGCGTTGGCGGAAACATAGCCGCCGTTCATACTGTAACCCATTGACAACATGGCATGCGCGCGAGACGGGCTCCCCAACGCGCGGATACACAGTCTGGAAACAAACGGCGGGCGCGGCGCCGACACCCGAAGCCTCGTGTACTCCACCAGTCTTTTTAGCGCCGTCCCAAAAAGACTGGTTACAATTACGTGCAGCATACTAACAACGGGAGGAATCGTGGCACAAAAGCCCCAGGACGCTCAGCACAACCAGCACGGCAAGCATGCCCAGCGCGGCCAGCAGCAAAAGCGCGGCGGTAAGACGCAGGGCTCGCGACCCACGCATGCCCCGGCGGCGCCCGCCCGTCCCTGGCGCCCGGGCCGCGATAAGTTCCTCCCCGTCAGCCGCGCCGACATGGATGCGCGCGGCTGGGACCAGTGCGACTTCGTCTACATCTGCGGCGACGCCTACGTGGACCATCCCAGCTTTGGCATGGCCATCGTCAGCCGCGTCCTTGATGCACACGGTTACAAGGTGGGCATTATCTGCCAACCCGACTGGACCGACCCCGCCAGCATCACGGTGCTCGGCGAGCCGCGCCTGGGCTTTTTGGTCAGCGCCGGCAACATGGACTCCATGGTCAACCACTATTCGGTGACCAAGCACCGCCGCCACACCGACGCCTATACCCCCGGCGGCGAGGAAGGCCACCGCCCCAACCGTGCCGTCACGGTCTACGGCAACCTCATCCGCCAGACGTTCAAGGACGCTCCCATCATCATCGGTGGCATCGAGGCAAGCCTGCGCCGTCTGGCCCACTACGACTATTGGCAGGACAAGCTCAAGCGCTCGGTGCTGCTCGACTCGGGCGCCGACATCCTCATCTACGGCATGGGCGAGCACGCGATCGTCGAGATCGCCGACGCGCTCGACGCGGGGCTGACCGTCGATCAGATCACCTATATCAACGGCACCGTTTACCGCACGGGTTCGCTCGACGAGGTCTACGACTACGACCTGCTGCCCAGCTGGGACGACCTTACCGCCGACAAGCTCAACTACGCGCGCAGCTTTAACGTGCAGCAGCAGAATATGGATCCCATCACCGGACACCGCCTGGTAGAGCCCTACCCCAACAGCGTCTATGTGGTGCAGAACCCGCCATCGGCGACGCTCACCACCGATGAGATGGACGAGGTGGCCGAGCTCCCCTACGCACGCGATTGGCATCCCGACTACGACGTGGCAGGCGGCGTGCCGGCCTTTGCCGAGATCAAGTTTTCCATTAGCTCCAACCGTGGCTGTTTTGGTGAGTGCTCATTTTGCGCCCTCACCTTTCACCAGGGCCGCGTGCTGCAAATGCGCAGCCACGATTCGATCATGCGCGAGGCCGAGCTGCTCACGCACGACCCCGAGTTTAAGGGCTATATCAACGACGTGGGCGGACCGACGGCAAACTTTAGCCGCCCTGCCTGCGACAAGCAGCTCAAGCACGGCGTTTGCAAGAACAAGCGCTGCCTGTGGCCGAGCGTGTGCAAGAACATGGTGGTCGACGAGAGCGGCTACACGCAGTTGCTGCGCGACCTGCGCCAGCTGCCGGGCGTCAAGAAGGTCTTCGTGCGCAGCGGCATCCGCTTTGACTACACCATGGCCGACGCCTCGGACGAGTTTTTGCGCGAGCTGCTGGAGCACCATGTCTCGGGCCAGCTGCGCGTAGCGCCCGAGCACGTGAGCGACGCGGTGTTGTCCGTGATGGGCAAGCCGAGCCGCGCCGTCTACGACGCGTTCTGCCGAAAATTTGAGCGTTTGAACCGCGAGTACGGACTCAAGCAGTACGTGGTGCCGTATCTGATCTCGAGCCACCCCGGTTCAACGATGAAGGAAGCTGTGGACCTTGCCGAGGCCGTGCGCGACATGGGCTACATGCCCGAACAGGTGCAGGACTTCTACCCCACGCCGTCCACCATGTCGACGTGCATGTACTACACCGGCGTGGATCCGCGCACCATGCAACCGATCTACGTGGCGCGCGACCCGCACGAGAAGGCCATGCAGCGTGCGCTCATCCAGTATCGCAAGCCCGAGAACTACAAGCTCGTGCGCGAGGCGCTGGAAAAGGCTGGCCGCCGCGATCTGATCGGCTACACCAAGCATTGCCTGATTCGTCCCGTGCCCCCGCGCCCGGGCGAGACATCTGCTGGCGGTGGGCATGGAACCGGCAAGAAGGGCGGCAAACCACATGGCGGTGGCGCTGGCAAGGGACCCAAAGGCAGCAAGGGCCACGGCGGCATGTCGCGTGCGCAAAACACCGCAGGTCGCAATCGCGCGGCCCAGGGACGGCAGGGCGCCAACGGAGGCGGCAGGCGCAACTAGGGCAGCGGTGCGCTCGCTGCGTCCATCCCACACGCGTGGCGCAGCGAGCGCATTGCCTCAACGAGGATGACGCCGGCGATGGCGACCGTGACCACCACGTCGAGCGAGGTGTTCACAAACCAGAGCAACGTCATGAGATACGACCCGGCATTAAAGGCAAAGTGCAGCAGGATCGTGTAGCGGAGCTTTCCGGTCGTCACGAGCACCCAACCAAAGATGAGGCCGGCGGCACCCGCGTAGCAACCTTGCACCCAATTCATGTGCATAAAGCCGAAGATTGCCGCCTGCAGCACAATCGCCGCAGCGATACCCCACGTGCTTGGGGCCGCCCAGGGCACCATGGCGCCGTCCTGCGCGCTCGCACGACGCCGGCGCTTCCAAAGTGGGCGGCACTGCGGATTAAACGCTCGGAACGAAAACTCAAAAATAATGCCGCGCACCAGCAGCTCTTCACAAAACGGGGCGCCGAGCACCGTGGTCAGGACGGCGAGATAGCTGGTGTCGCCCATGCCTGTTTCCTCGACAAGCTCGCTGTAGTCGGCCGCGGCATCGGGCAACAACGACAGCGCGGCGTCGGTCACGTAGCCAACAACCACCTGCAGGGCCAGGCCGATCACGATAACGCAGGCGATGCGTTTCCACGCCCCACGCGCTCCCCCGCCGAGCGGGTGCTCGCTTTGCCGGCGTGCCATAAACGAACGCGGCCACAGATAACGCCACCACAGCAGCGCCATCAAAAACGATGCTGTCTGCGCGACGGCCTGAAGCAATTGAATGTCGAGGTCATCGATCGAAAAACCCATGAACACCGATGCGACGCCAAGGGCGGAAAACAAAACGACGCTCAGGGCAATATCGGCAGCGACGACGCCAAAACAGGCAAGCGCCCAAATCATCGCATTGAGCATGCCAACCTCCTCCCGACGACTAGTCATTGGGGACGTTCTTCAACGACTAGCTGTTGGGGACAGTCTTTGCCAAAGGCCCCGCTGGGCGAGATGTCGAACGGGAAGGTGCCGCAGCGATTGAACGCGGCGATAAACATGCGGATGGCGTTGGACGGCGTGGTGCCCACGAGCTGGGTTGCCGCCGCGAAGGCTGCCTTCTCCTCGGGCAAGACCTTCGCGACTACGGGGGTCATGTGTTCTGCCATGGCGCTTCCTTTTTGAAACGACGGTAGTGCGGATAGATGCGGGCCACGCGGCTGGGCGACGGGCTGTGAAGGCAACCCGATTGGCCCGCATCCGGAGTTTGTTTCTGCGGCGTTGGTATTACTTGGTATTC
>CAVCBD010000139.1:0-4746 GCA_963599935.1 Acutalibacteraceae bacterium
GCGTAAAGATCTCGCTCGGGGCCTTATTGCCGTAGTGCTCGCCCCACTCGATCTCATTAAACGTGTTGGGGCCAAAATGACAGAACGCAGCAAGCTCGTCTTTCTGATACTTATACTGCGCGCTGTTGGGCCTCACAGCATTTTGCTGAGGTGCGTCAGCGGCAAACGCGGGCGTCGGGGCCACAGCAAGCGGGCCTGCCGCCGCAAAAAGCAGCGCAGCGGATAGCAGCGCTCGGACTCCCACCCTCCTCAATGACTTAGCGTGTTTGAACATACAATCCCCTTTCGGAATGATCAGCTATTAGAACCGAACGCCGCAGCGTCCGCCCTTGCAGCCTGAGGGGTAGGCCCGCTAACAAGCAGGCCTACCCGACAGACGTTACTAGCGACGACGTTTGCGGTCGATCGCGCGGGCCGCAGCCAGCGCGGCGACACCGGAGGCGCCGGTGAATGCGGCGGCGATGATCGAGGCGTCGCCGGCCGCGGGAAGGTCCTTCTTGGAGGAACCGGAGGGCTTAGCCGCGGCGGTACCGCTGCCAGCGGGCTTGGTGCCCGTGTTGCCCGTGTTGCCACCGGGGTTGGGGGTAGGCTCGGGCTTAGGCTCGGGTTCGGGTTCCGGCTTGGGCTCGGGCTCGGGGTCAGGCTTGGGCTCGGGGTTGGGCTCAACCGGCTTCTCGGGTCCCTTATACGCAAAGTGCGCGGCAGCAGGCAGAGAAGACTGACCGCTCGTGGACTGGGCAACGATACGTACGTGATACGTCTCGTTCTTCTCAAGGCCCTCGAGCATAACGGATGTCTTATCCGTCACGGTAAGCTCGCGGCCGTTGAGATACACGCGATAGTTCAGCTTGCCGCCCATGGGATCGGTCGATGCGGTCCAGCTCAGCTTAGCCTTGCCGTCCTCCTCGGTCGCCTTCACCTGGACATCGGCAGGCGTGCTCGGTCCCTGCTCGGAAGCAATCGGAAGCGTGGAGAAGCTATCCTCAATTGCCTTGGCAGAGGCGCCGCCAGCGCGGTTGAGCGCAACAACGCTCACGTCGTATGCCGTATCCGCATCGAGACCGGTGAGGCGCGCATAAGGAGTGGTAACCATGACTTCTTGCGGGGTACCAGCGGCACGTGCCGGACCGGTCGCCGTATACGTAACGCGGTACGAGGCAGCGCCCTCAACGGCATCCCAAAGGACCACAGCGGACTGGGAGTCAATCGCAGCAAACCTCAGCTCCGCATCGGCGGAGACCTCGGGAAGAGGCAGCTCGGCGGCCTTAAGTCCCTTGGCGGCAGAGGTCAGGTCATCCGTAGCCTTCTCGACCTGCTTTGCCGTGGCGTCAGCGTTGTTCATGACATCGAGAGCGGCCTGGAACGCCTCGTTGAACGGCTTCCAGGAAGCTGCGGTGTACGCATCCTCCACCTTGCCCGCATTATCCTCGATGGCTTTCTGCAGGGATGTCTTATCCGCAACGGAGTTTGGAGCTACGACCTCAAAGTAGTCGATATTTGCGCCGGTCTTGCCATCACGGGCAACGGCGGTAAGCTTGAGCGTATGCTCGCCGTTCTTAAGACCCGTCTTCTCGAAGATCTTGGTCATGGCGGCATCGGCACCGTCCTCGCCCAAGGCAACGCGATCGAGCTGCTCGCCATCGAGCTCAACGTCAAAGGCACCGCAGCTAAAGTGCTTGTGCGCATAGGCCTTAATACCCGTGCCGTTAAACGTGATGCTAACGCTCGCACCGGCGCTTGCCTCGGTCTTGGAACCGCCGTGATGCTTGTCGGGCTCGCCGCCCCACGTGCTCCACGAACCATTCCACGTAAGAGCAGGGTTCGGGTGAGACTTATCGACGGAGTCCTCGACGACGCTGGTGGTCTCGCCTGCAACGGCAAGCGTGATGTCGCGCGTACCGGAAACACCGGAGTTGTCCTTTGCGCTGGCCTTGACCTCGACAACGCCACCGGCGCCCTTGACGGTCAGCAGACCATTCTGATCGATAGTCGCAGCAGCGTCACCGCTCTTGGTGCGCACCGACCACGTCACATCGGAGGCGGTTGCGTCGGCGGGGGCGACCTTGGCAACCATCTGAAGGGTAGAACCGCTCTTAGACAGGAGGTTCATGCCGTTTGCAGACGCAACGGTAATTTTATTCACCGCAACAGCGTTCTTGTCGAGGACGCGGAAGGCGTCAAGCTCCACCTTGGCACGCGTGGCAGCCTCAGTACCCTTTTGCGCCGTTGCGCGCACGGTAATGGTATGAACGCCCGGCTTAAGGTCGTCCTTGGAGAACACAGTCTGCTGGCGCTGCGACGAGGGAGCATACGTATCAACCGTCTCGACGACCTTGCCGTCGATGGAAATCTCGAGCGTGCCGCGGTCGTTATTCTTGCAGGAAACAACCTCGATGCCCGTACCGGCAAACATCAGCGTAGCCGTCTCGGAGCCCGTGGGTGCATCGATGAACTTAATGGTTCCGGCGTAGTTGACCGAATCCTTGTTCCAGTCGCCCCAATTGCCCTGATAGATAACGCGGGAGTCCTGGTCGTCAATCATGCCGGCCATATTGCGCAGGTCCTGGACATCGGCGGCGGAACTCAGCTCACCGGCAGTGCCGTTGGAAACAGCGCGAACACGATATGAGACCTTACCCAGGAAGTCATAGGCCTCGCCATCGGTGAAAGACGTTTCCTTAAGATCGGAGACGCACGTCACCCAATCGCCATCGCCAATCTTGCGCATAACGGCATAGGTAACGTCTGCGCCCTCGGGAGCCTCGACGGCATTCCAGGAGAGCTCTGCCACGTTGTTTGCAGCCTTGACGGCGCGCAGGCCAGAGGGGGCGGCAAGCTTAGTCGTAGCAGGAATCATGCTGAGCGTATACACGCCGCCCCGCTCGGTCTCAAACGAAATGCGATCGTTGGAGAGAACCTTGTAGTCAACGGGATTGCCCTGAGCATCCGTAACGACGCCCAAAGAGCAGCCGGGGACGTTGACGGTTGCCGTGCCGCCATTGCGTGACTCGATGGTCGCCGACGTCAGGCGCGACTCATCCCAGTCCATGGAGACGACAAAGTTACCGCGCGCAACGAGACCCTCGACCGAGCCCTTGCTCCAAGCGGAGGGCAGCGCGGGCAGCATGTCAATATAGCCGCCACTGCTCTGCAGCAGCATCTCGGAAATACCGGACGTGGCGCCAAAATTACCATCGATCTGGAAGGTGCTGCCACCGGGTAGCGGATGCAGGTCCCAGAGGTTGGGGTAGATGCCATTCTTAAACTGATCGCCCAACAGTTTGTAGGCACGATCACCATCGCGCAGGTGGGCCCAGGTGTTGATGCGCTGTCCCATGCCCCAACCGGTGCTCTCATCGGTGCGGAGGTTCATAGACACACGGGCGGCCGCAAACCACTCAGGAGTATCCACAGAAATCAAGGTTCCCGGGAACAGGCCGAGCATATGGGACATGTGACGATGACCGAAGCCCTCGCCCAGCGAATTGCCGTTCGCGTCCTTGTTGAAGGCTTCCTCGGTGTACCACTCCTTGATCTGGCCATCGGAGCCGATCTCGATCGGAGTGCGCAGGTTATCAAATTTTTCCTGCCACACGGCCAGGACCTCGGGGTCCTCGCCTACGACCTTGCCAGCCTCGATAGCATCGTGGAACAGCTGCCAGATGAGCGCCTGCTCATAGGTATTGCCGGCGGTACGCGGACCGTGCTCGGGCGAATACGTGGGCGACGTAACATACTTGCCGTCGCTATCGCGGACGAGCAGCTGGGCATACAGCTGTGCCTCCTCGCGGAGCGCGGGGTAAATATCGCTCTTCAGATACTCTACGTCGCCTGTGTAGCGATAGGCGTCATAGGTGTTCTGGAGAATCCAAGGCACTGCCGCGGGCGACCAGCCCCAGTCGAAGCTCCAGCCCGGGCAGGTCCAGCCAAAGGGCGTATTCTGCGTATGGGCCATAAAGCCGTTGGCCTCGCCCTCGGCGCTTTCGATGCCGGCATAGATTTTGGCGGTCACACGACCAGGCTCACGCAGGCCATCAACATAGGAGACGAGCGGCTTGGCCGACTCCGCGAGGTTCGCAGAGTACACCGGCCAGTAGTTCATCTGAAGGTTGACATTCATGTGATAGTCGGAAGCCCAAGGCGGATCCATGAGGTTGTTCCACACGCCCTGCAGATTGCTGGGGAGCTGCGAGTTCTCACGCGAAGATGCAATCGTCAGGTAACGGCCGTACTGATACAGCATGGTCTCGAGCAGACGGCGCTCTGCCTCGGAGGCGGTACCGTTGTTGTAGGCCTCGAGCAGCTTATCGGTCGGCTTGTCGGAAGCGGCGGCATCGCCCAGGCTCAGATTGACGCGGCTCATAAGCGCACTCACGTCGGCAACGTGATCGGCGCGAACGGCGTCATAGCCCTTGTTGGCAGCGGCATCTGCCACAGCCTGCACGCGTGCGTGCAGCTGCTCAGCAGATTCACCCGTACGATACGCCGGATAGTCGTCCTTGTAATCGGTAGCGGCAGCAAGGAAGAATGAGATCCTGCTTGCGCCCGAAACGACGAGCTTATCACCAGAAGCCGTAACGGTGCCGCCCTCGGCGTTAACCTTCAGGACGGAATCGTACTTAAGCTGGTTGTCGGAGACAGCGCCCGCGAGCGTGAGCTGATTGCCCGAAGCGACGGTCTTGCCACCCTGCTTGGAGGGGAACGTGATCTCGACGTTCATCGGGTCGCCCTCAGAGGTAAGCTGAC
>CAVCBD010000140.1:0-4741 GCA_963599935.1 Acutalibacteraceae bacterium
CAAAAAGTGTGATAGAACAGTGCTAACAAACTTTTTGTTTGGCATCCACATAAAAGTTCAGCCGCATGAATGGGAATGGGCTGAAACGCGTATGCGGGGGCCGGCAAGAGAGGACTTAAGGAGTTCACCGTATGGCCGATAAGATCCAGTGGGCGAGCAACACGATGCCCAAGAGCGATGACAAGCACTTGGGAATCATGAGCCTCGACCACGTGAAGAAGGCCCGCGCCTTCCACCAGTCGTTCCCCCAGTACACCGTCACTCCGCTTGCCCGCCTGGACGGCCAGGCCGCGCGCCTGGGCCTGTCCAACCTGTGCGTTAAGGACGAGAGCTATCGCTTTGGCCTCAACGCCTTTAAGGTTCTGGGCGGTTCGTTTGCCATGGCCAATTACATTGCCGACGAGACCGGCAAGGACGTTGCCGAGTGCACCTTCGATTACCTGACCTCCGATCAGCTTGCCAAGGACTTTGGCCAGGCTACCTTCTTTACCGCCACCGACGGCAACCATGGCCGCGGCGTGGCATGGGCTGCCAACAAGCTGGGCCAGAAGGCCGTCGTGCACATGCCCAAGGGTTCCACCAAGCCCCGCTTCGATAACATCGCCGCCGAGGGCGCCACGGTGACCATCGAAGAGGTCAACTACGACGAGTGCGTGCGCATGGCCGCCGCCGAGGCCGATGCCTGCGAGCGCGGCGTCATCGTTCAGGACACCGCCTGGGAGGGCTACGAGAAGATCCCGTCCTGGATCATGGAGGGCTACGGCACCATGGCTTCCGAGGCTGCCGAGCAGCTGCGCGAGATGGCCATCAACCGCCCGACGCACGTCTTTGTCCAGGCTGGCGTGGGCTCGCTGGCCGGCGCCGTGGTGGGCTACTTCACCAACCTGTATCCCGATAACCCGCCCACCTTCGTCGTGGTCGAGTGCGCGCCTGCCGCCTGCCTGTACAAGGGCGCTGCCGCCGGCGACGGCGACCCGCGCATCGTGGACGGCGACATGCCCTCCATCATGGCCGGCCTGTGCTGCGGCGAGCCCAACATTCTGGGCTGGGATATCCTGCGCAACCACACCACCGCCTTCGTGTCCTGCCCCGACTGGGTCACCGCTCGCGGCATGCGCACCCTGGGCGCTCCCGAGAAGGGCGACCCGCGCGTCATCTCCGGCGAGTCCGGCGCTGTGACCGCCGGCCTGGTCGAGACCCTCATGCTCGATCCCGAGTACGCCGAGCTCAAGGAGCTCATCGGCCTGGACAAGACGAGCTCCGTGCTCTGCTTCTCCACCGAGGGCGACACCGATCCGGATCAGTACCGTCGCATCGTCTGGGAGGGCGAGTACCCCACCTGCTAGCAGGTCTGACCTGTCCGGAGGCAGCCGGAGGACTTTACTCCCTGCTCGGACAGTCCTGCTCGCACGGAGAGCACATTAAGTGCTCTCCGGCTCGTGCGGAACTCGCGACGGAGCAAAGTCCTCCGTCCGCCTCCTATGGTTACTTGCTTGTGGGGTGCTCGACCTCACGCTGTTTGGCACAAGTGATCTATCTGAAATATCTACTTGTAGGTAAATCAATGTAGAAAGGTTAACTGTTATGACTAAGGAACTCGATTTCGACGCAATCAAGGCTGCTGCTGAGTCTCATCGTGCGGACATGACGCGTTTTCTTCGCGCCATGATCTCGCACCCCTCTGAGTCCTGCGAGGAGGGTGAGGTTGTCGCCTGCATCAAGGCCGAGATGGAGAGCCTTGGCTATGACGAGGTCAAGGTTGACGGTCTGGGCAACGTTATGGGCTTTATGGGAGAGGGCGACAAGATCATCGCCATCGACTCCCACATCGACACCGTCGGCATCGGCAACATCGAGAACTGGGATGCCGATCCCTATGAGGGCTACGAGACCGACGAGATCATCTACGGCCGCGGTGGCTCCGACCAGGAGGGCGGCATGGCTTCTGCTACCTACGCTGCCAAGATGATGAAGGACATGGGCCTCATCCCCGAGGGCTACAAGATCATGGTCGTCGGCACCGTCCAGGAAGAGGACTGCGACGGCATGTGCTGGCAGTACATCTACAACAAGGACGGCATTAAGCCCGAGTTCGTCATTTCCACCGAGCCCACCGACGGCGGCATCTATCGCGGTCACCGCGGCCGCATGGAGATCCGCGTCGACGTTCACGGCACCTCCTGCCACGGCTCCGCTCCCGACCGCGGGGACAATGCCATCTACAAGATGGCCGACATCATCGCCGACGTCCGCGCCCTCAACAACAACGGCTGCGACGAGTCGACCGACATCAAGGGCCTCGTCAAGATGCTCGACCCCAAGTACAACCCCGAGCACTTCGAGGACGCCCGCTTCCTGGGCCGCGGCACCTGCACCGTCAGTCAGATCTTCTACACCAGCCCCAGCCGCTGCGCTGTCGCTGACTCCTGTGCCATCTCCATCGACCGTCGCATGACCGCCGGTGAGACCTGGGAGTCCTGCCTGGACGAGATCCGCAACCTGCCGGCCGCCAAGAAGTACGGCGACGACGTGAAGGTCTCCATGTACATGTACGACCGTCCGTCCTGGACCGGCGAGGTCTACGAGACCGAGGCTTACTTCCCCACGTGGATCAACAAGGAGACCGCTCCGCACGTCAAGGCCCTCGTCGACGCCCACAAGGCCATGTTCGGTGACGAGCGCATCGGCTGCGAGCCTAGCATGGACAAGCGCACCGGTCGTCCGCTGTGCGACAAGTGGACCTTCTCCACGAACTGCGTCTCCATCCAGGGCCGCTACGGTATCCCCTGCGTCGGCTTTGGTCCGGGTGCCGAGTCTCAGGCTCACGCTCCCAACGAGGTCACCTACAAGGACGACCTGGTCACCGCTGCCGCCATGTATGTGGCTGCCCTGAACCTCTACGATCCGAGCCAGGCCGATGGCGACGCCACCGTGTTCCGCGCCGGTCTGACCAACAACAAGATCGACTAGTCCCATTCCTCGATCTTGTTGAGCCGGGGACAGTTTATGTCCCCGGCACCCCTTGTTGACTTGGGGCCCGCGGTCGTTATCTCCCATGCTTCCTCAACGGTGGCGGGTCCTCGTCATGGTGCTCTGCATGTTCTAGCCACACGCGCATGCCGGAGCACATCTACTCATTGCGATCGTTTCATCTTTAGAAAGGACATTTCCATGGACGCCAAGTTTACCGAGCTCGTCGAGCAGCTGAACGGCCTCGATTTTAAGGGTATGTACGGCAGCGACTTCCTGCACACCTGGGACAAGACCACCGATGAGCTCAAGGCTCTCTACATCGTCGCCGACGCACTGCGCGAGCTGCGCGAGAGCAACGTTTCGTCCAAGATCTTCGACTCGGGCCTGGCCGTCTCCCTGTTCCGCGACAACTCCACCCGTACGCGCTTCTCCTTCTCTAAGGCCGCCAACCTGCTCGGCCTTGAGCTGCAGGACCTGGACGAGAAGAAGTCCCAGATCGCTCACGGCGAGACCGTCCGCGAGACCGCTACCATGATTTCCTTCATGGCCGACGTCATCGGCATCCGCGACGACATGTACATCGGCAAGGGCGACGCCTATATGGCCGAGGTCTCCGAGTCTGTCCAGCAGGCTTACGAGGACGGCGTTCTGGATCACCGTCCCACGCTCATCTCCTTGCAGTCCGACTCCGATCACCCCACGCAGTCCTCTGCCGACATGCTCTACCTCATCAACGAGTTTGGCGGCCTCGAGAACCTCAAGGGCAAGAAGGTTGCCGTCACCTGGGCCTACTCGCCCTCTTACGGCAAGCCGCTGTCCTGCCCGCAGTCGCTGATCAGCCTACTGCCCCGCTTTGGCATGGACGTCACCCTGGCTCACCCCGAGGGCTACGACCTCATGCCCGAGGTCGTCGAGCGCGCCAAGACCTATGCCGCCGAGTCCGGCACCACCTTTAAGCAGGTCAACACCATGGCCGAGGCCTTCGAGGGCGCCGACATCGTGATCCCCAAGAGCTGGGCTCCGTTTGCAGCCATGGAGAAGCGCACCAACCTGTACGCCGAGGGCGACGACGCCGGCATCGCAGCGCTCGAGAAGGAGCTGCTCGCCCAGAACGCCACCCATCAGGACTGGTGCTCCACGACCGAGCTCATGGAGAAGACTGCCAACGGCCAGGACACCATCTTTATGCACCCGCTGCCCGCCGACATCTCCGGTGTCTCCTGCGAGCACGGCGAGGTCAACGCCGACGTCTTCGACATGCACCGCGTGGGCATGTACAAGGAGGCCAGCTACAAGCCGTACGCCATCGCAGCCATGATGTTCCTGCAGAAGGTAGCCGATCCGGCCGCTACCCTCAAGGCCCTCGACGAGCGCAACACCGCCCGTTGGTTCCAGGCCTAAAGCTGGGCTGAGAAATGGCTAAGCGTATCGTTGTCGCCCTGGGCGGGAACGCCCTCGGCGCCAACCTTCCCGAGCAGATGGAGGCCGTCAAGACGACTTCCAAGGCCATCGTCGACCTGATCGAGGAGGGCAACGAGGTCGTCATCGTGCATGGCAACGGTCCCCAGGTGGGTATGATCGCCAACGCGATGGCCGAGCTCACGCGCTCTAATCCTCAGAAGTACGTTCCCTGCCCGCTGTCCGTCTGCGGCGCCATGAGCCAGGGCTACATTGGCTATGACCTGCAGAACGGCCTGCGCGAGGAAATGCTCGACCGCAATATCGACAAGGGTGTCGCCACCGTGCTCACCCAGGTCGAGGTTGCGGC
>CAVCBD010000141.1:0-1989 GCA_963599935.1 Acutalibacteraceae bacterium
GGGACACGGGCTCGAAAGCTCCATATGGTAGGGGCGGTGGGACTCGAACCCACAATCCTTGCGGCGAGAGATTTTAAGTCTCCTGCGTATGCCAATTCCGCCACGCCCCCGTAAGACTAGAAGTCTAGCACAAGCCGTCCGTTACGCGTTGACGGCCATCGAGTGCTGGCCTGACTTTTCCAGGAACTCCTGGAACTTGGCCTCGTCGCCCTTGTTCTTGTACTGCAGGGCCAGCAGGTATTCCAGTCGGCAAGCCTTGACCTTGTCGTCGTCGGCCTCCTTGAGCATGCGCTCCAGCTCGGGGATGTCGTTGTGGCGCTTGAGAATCATTGTGTCGTACATCAGCTGGCATTCGTGCGCGACCACTTCTGCCTGGCCGCCCTCAAAGCCCTTGATCTCGTGCAACAGCTCCTTGGACTTTTTGCGGTCCTCCTGGCCAACGTAGTAGTTAAAGGCCTTGATCACCAGGTCGACGCGCTGCATCTTGGGCAGGTTGAGGCCCAGCAGCAAGTCGAACATCTCGTCGGCGCGATCGTGGTCCTCGCGCAGCAGATAGGAGTTCAGACGCAGGTAATCGCGGTTGTAGCGCGGATACAGCATGCTGGTGAGTTTGGCGTCGAGCAGGCGGTCGAACTCATCCCACTGCTTGGCGGCCATAAGCTGCTGCAGGCGCTTAAACGTGGTGCGTTTTTTGATGCTAAAGAACACCGACACGGCGATACAGATGATAACGACGGCGGTCCAGAGGGTACGGGAATCGGGCATATCAGAGTCCTTAGTCGCTCGAAAAGCGAGCGGTATGACAATACGTACTAGATGTATTATACGCAGCGCGCAAGCAAACTGGCATAAAAGTGCATCGAGGCCGAGCGCCATCGCTTGCTGCGGTACACTTACCTAAAGTAAACCACGAAGGGAGACATTACCTATGAAGAAGATCGTTTTGGCTTGCGGTGCTGGCGCTGCTACTTCCACGCTCGTTGCCCAGAAGGTCGCCACCATGCTCGACGCCAACGGTTATGCCGGCAAGTATGAGATCGTGCAGTGCGCCATCTCCGAGGCCAAGGACGCTTGCGACGAGGGCGCCGACCTGCTGATCGCCACCACCGTTGCCCCCGAGGGCCTCACCTGCCCGTACGTGAGCGGCGTGCCCTTCATGACCGGCATGAACCGCGTCGCTGCCGAGAAGGCCGTCCTCGACGTCATGGCTCAGTAGGCGCTACCTGTATGAATGAGCAGAACGCCAATCCGGTCGAGCTCTTTGGCATGCGCGTTGCCCATGTGGGCATTAACGCCACCGACCCGGCAGACGCCTTGGAGATCGCGGAGCTGTTCTCGACGATGATGGGTCTGCCCGTTATCGAGACCCCGGTTTCGTACTTTAACGATTCGCTGGTCGAGATCATGAAGCAGAACGGTCGTGGCACCAAGGGCCACATCGGCTTTGCCGTCAACGACATCGATGCGGCCGAGAAGTGGTTTGCCGAGCGTGGGCTCGAGGTCAACGAGGAGTCGCGCGTGCTGCTGCCCGACGGCGGCACCAAGCTCGTGTACTTTAAGCGCGAGTTCGCCGGCTTTGCCGTGCACCTGTGCCGCGAGTAGCGCACAAGCTGCTATAGCTAGCAAAAAATGGGGTAAGGCGCGTGGCCTTGCCCCATTTTTAATGCCGAGAGGGTGACTGACGGGCTGCCGTAAATCGAAGGTGAATGGCTTTCCGCGAAGTGAACGAGTGAAATCGAACCCCTAGAGCATCGACACTTTGGAGGCACCGTTTCCTGCGGTTTTGTCAGGTTTTCCCTGCGGTTTTGGCGCCAAAAAGTGCGGATGCTCCAGGGGTCCAAAATAGGTCGTTCACTTCGCGGAAAAGCATTCACCTTCGATTCGTGAGAGACGCCCCTACCGCAGCAGGCGAATCGTAAAGCGGCTGCCGACCCCTTCGACCGAGGTCACACCGATGACGCCGCCGTGGCTGTCGACGATCCACTTGGC
>CAVCBD010000141.1:2551-4703 GCA_963599935.1 Acutalibacteraceae bacterium
TCGTGACTCGCGTCGTTGACAAAGCGCATCTGCTGCAGCTTGGCCTCTTGCATCTGGCGCAGCAGGCGGTTGAGCGCGACCTCGATGCTCGCCAGGTCGGCGTCGCCGGTGGTGACGCTCGGCGAGTCGACGCTTGCGCGCTCGATGGCCTGCTCCAGCGTTTCCATCTTGCCGCCGGAGAGCTGCATACGGCCGAGCTCGTCCACGCGTAAGGCCAGGTCGTTGAGTGGTGCCATGGTACGGCGCACGCGGCGGGCGCCGCCGAGCATGTTGAGCACGCTGATGACCTGCCAACCCACAACGACAAGGTAGAGAGACCATAGCGCGACGAGGTCCTGCGCGAGCGGGAAGGTCTTGCTGGTGTGCGCAAGCTCGACGGTATAGGCGAGCGTTGCCAGGTCCCAGCCGCGCGCGGGCGTCAGCGACATGCCGTGAACGGTGGCGCTGGGAATCCAGCCTGCGGTAAACGCGCCTTCGGGCAGCGTTTGGTTGTAGCCATAGACGAGGATCGCCGCCGCAATCACCACCAGTAGCAGGTCGAGCCAGACATAGCTCAACAGGCGGCGCCACATGTAGCTCCAGTTGATGGCGCGGGCGATGGAGGTGACGCGCTTGGCCTCGGCGTTACGCGCGGCAGACATAGCCCACCCCGCGCACGGTCTGGATGATGCGGGCACCGCCAGCGTCCTCGATCTTGGCGCGCAGGTGTGCGATGTGCACGTCGACGTTGTTGGTGTCTCCTACGTATTCGTAGCCCAGCGCCTCGTGCGCGATACGCTCGCGCGTGAGCACGGTGCCGGCGTGCGTCATAAGCAGGGCGAGGACGTCGAACTCGCGAGCCGTGAGCGCGATGGGCGAGCCGCCGACCGTGACTTCGCGGCGGTCGGGGTCGAGCGCGACCGAACCCACGGTGAGCGCGGCGGGGGAGGGCGCGGCGGATGCCTGGGCCGAGCCGCCGGCCAGGGGCATCGCAACGGTACCGGCGCCCGCGCCGCCCACTACGTTCGCCCCGGCACCGACGCCGCCAACGCCCGAAGCCGCCCGCACGGCCTCCGAGCGCTTCAGCGCCACACGGATCCGTGCGAACAGCTCCTCAATGGCAAACGGCTTGGTCAGGTAATCGTCGGCGCCGGCATCGAGCCCTGCCACCTTGTCCATCACGGCATCGCGTGCGGTGACCATAATCACCGGCACATCCTTGTGCTTGCGGACGCGCCGCAGCACCTCCATGCCGTTGAGCTGCGGCAACAGCACATCGAGCAGAATCAGATCGTAGTTGCGCTCCAGCGCCAGGTCAACGGCGGTGCGGCCATCGGCAGCGTGTTCCACCTGATAGCCCTCGTGCTCAAGCTCGAGCGTCACAAAGCGGGCGATTTTCTCTTCGTCCTCTACGATCAGGATTCGTGCCATACGTGCCCCTATCTGCGATTACTTGTCGTCGTTCAGATTTTGCTTGATGCCGTCCGCGGCATCGGCGGCGTGGTCCATCAGGTTGTTGATGCTGCCGGGCACGTCGCCGTCGCTGTCGATGCGGTAGCGCATGCCAAAGAACAGGCCAATCAGCATCAGCCATATCGTGGCGCCCCAGGCAAACAGCGCGACGATGGGGATCAGGATGGGGATGTTGAGGATGATCGCATCGCGGCGCGTGGCGATAAACTTGGTATCCAGGCTCAGGCGGAAGAGCTTTTTGAGGTATTCCCACACGCTGTCCATCTTCTTGGAGAAGTCGGTCTTTTCGCTCGACTTCTCGTAGGCGGCCTGCGCAGCGACCATCTCGGCCGAGGGCTCATCGACCGGCTCGGACTCGGTGGCGGCGTGCGCCGACGTGGTCTGGGTCTTGCCCTGCGACTCGAGCCAAATGATGGCATCCAGAACGTTGCCGTCGGCGGCGTCGAGCGCGGCCTTGGCATCGGTGTAGCTCACGTTGCACTTGGTGCGGATGATTTCAACTTTTTCGAGGTCGTCCATGACCTGTCCTTTCGTTCGATGGGCGCGACGCCGGGCGATCTGCCCGGGCGCGAGCGTTGCGTTCGGCGGCCTGCGTTGCGCGGCGCCGCCCCGCCCTTGGTCGAACTCTATAGTGCAGGTTATAGATTAAGCGATTCTTGAGCCAAGATTAATGTTGGATGAGTTTTTGGGTGGCGGTGGG
>CAVCBD010000142.1:0-4634 GCA_963599935.1 Acutalibacteraceae bacterium
AAGATCTTAAGCCCGATGAGGATGAGCACGACGCCGCCCACGATGGTGGCGGGTTTTTCGTAACGCGCGCCAAAGGTATGACCGATTGCCACGCCGGCAACAGAGAAGATGAAGGCCGTGACTCCGATGAGCGACACGGCGGGAACGATGTCGACCGAGAGCGCGGCAAACGAGATGCCCACGGCGAGCGCGTCAATCGAGGTGGCGATGGCGAGGATCAGGTACTCGCCCAGGTCAATCTTTTCGGCATCCTTGTCGTTGCCTTCATCCTCGTTCTCGGTAAAGGCCTCCCACAGCATTTTGCCGCCGATGAAGGCGAGCAGGATAAAGGCGATCCAGTGGTCGATGGGGCCGATGATGCTCATGAATTGACTGCCAAGCGCCCATCCGATTACGGGCATGCCGGCCTGAAAGCCGCCAAAGAACAGGCCGAGCACCACGGCGACTTTAAGGTTGATCTTTTTCATGCCGAGACCCTTGCAGATGGAAACGGCAAAGGCGTCCATCGAAAGGCCAACGGCGAGCAGCACGAGCTCGGCGAGTCCCATAGTCTGGCTCCCTCTCTGCGGGCGAACCCGCGTGTACTTCTGGCAGGGGAGCAACAAAAAAGACCCGTGGCGTACGCGTTGCGCGCACAACCACGAGTCTCGTTCATTAAGGCAAGCCAGGCCGTATCGGCCAGTGTGTTGACTTGCCGCGCTACCGGAGGCGAACCAGATCACGCGACTACTCCCTCATTTATGCGAATCTCGATGCTACCACATAAGCAGCTCATTTGGATTGGGGCTCTCAGCTGTGTTCGCTCATTCTGTAAGCATCGGATTTTGCGGGCGTCACAGGGGCAAACCGTGAGAAACTTATTGACGTTTATGGAGCGTATACGATGGGAGCGATGCCTTGGATAAGAACGAGCTGCAAAAGCGTATGGAACAGGCCATCCGCCTGACGGCACCTGGTCAGCCGATCCGCACTGCCCTCGACATGATCATCGCCGGTCACCTGGGCGCCCTTATCTGCGTTGGCGACACCGAAAACGTGCTCGCTGCCGGTAACGACGGCTTCCCGCTCAACATTTCGTTCACCTCGAACCGCCTGTTCGAGCTCTCCAAGATGGACGGTGCCATCGTCATCGACGGCGACCTCACCCAGATCCTGCGCGCCAACTTCCATCTCAATCCCGATCCCTCGCTTGCCACGAGCGAGACGGGCATGCGTCATCGCACCGCCGCTCGTATGTCGGTGCTCACCGACGCCATCGTGATCTCGGTCTCGGCCCGTCGTGCCGTCGTCAACGTGTACGTTCACGGCAAGAGCTACGAGATCCAGCCCGTCACCACCATCATGAGCTCGGTCAACCAGCTCGTCGCCACGCTCCAGACTACCCGTCAGTCGCTCGACCGCTCCCTGCTGCGCCTGACGGCCCTCGAGCTCGACGACTACGTTACGCTCGCCGACATTACCGGTATTTTCTCGAGCTTCGAGATCATGCAGCAGGCAAAGACCGAGCTTAAGGATTGCATCGTCAAGTTGGGCAACCAGGGCAAGCTCGTGCAGATGCAGCTCGAGCAGCTCGCGGGCTCCAGCATGGATACCGAATACGACCTGATGATCCGCGACTACGCAAGTGATTCTTCCGAGGCTAATGCCGAGAAGATTCGCGCCAACCTGAGCCGTATGACACCTAAGGACCTGTCCGACCCACAGCATGTGGCGGCGGTTCTGGGTTACGACGACCTGGACGAGGACTCCGTCATGACGCCGCTGGGCCTGCGCACGCTTTCGCGCGTGTCCGTCGTGCGCGACGGCGTGGCCGAGAAGATCGTCGACGAGTACGGCTCGTTGCAGGAGCTCATGGACGACATCAGCGAGGATCCGGAGCGCCTGGGCGACTTTGGCGTCAACAACCCTGCCATTCTTGCGGACTCGCTGTACCGCATGAAGGGCACCAAACAGGGGAACGCATAATGGCGCCCGTATGCGCCGTGGTCGTTGCCGGCGGCAGCGGCCAGCGCTTTGGAAATCCCGGCGGCAAGCAGCTCGTTAACGTGGCGGGCCGTCCGCTCATGAGCTGGTCTATCCGTGCGTTCGATCGTAGCGACAAGGTCGGTCACATCGTGGTGGTGTGTCCTGCCGAGCGTCGTGCCGAGATGCGCCGCCTGGCCATCAGCCCGTATTCGTATAGCACGCCCATCAGCTTTGCCGATGCCGGCGATACCCGCCAGGACTCCACCCGTGCCGGCGTGCATGCGGTACCGGCGGGTTTCGAATATGTCGCCATCCACGACGGCGCCCGTCCGCTCATCACGACCGAGGCCATCGATCATGCGATCGACGTGCTTGTGGGCGACCGCTCGCTCGACGGTGTCGTGTGCGGTCAACCCGCGATCGACACGCTCAAGATTGTCGACGGCGACAACATCGTCGAGACGCCGCCGCGCGAGCTCTACTGGGCCGCGCAGACGCCGCAGATCTTTAGTGTCGACGCCATGAAGCGCGCCCATGCCGCGGCGATTGCCGAGGGCTTTATCGGCACGGACGATTCGTCACTGGTCGAGCGCATGGGTGGGCGCGTCCGCTGCGTCCAGAGCCCGCGCGATAACCTTAAGGTGACGGTGCCCGAGGACCTGCGCCCCGTAACCGCGATTCTGCTTGGCCGTATGGCCGAGGGAGAGGACCTTCCCCATGTTCAGTAACCTGCGCATTGGCCACGGCTACGACGTCCACCGTTTGGTGGAGGGGCGTCGATGTATCATCGGCGGGGTCGACATTCCCTACGAGCGCGGCCTGCTGGGTCACTCGGATGCCGATGTGCTCGCGCACGCCTTGGCCGACGCCATTCTGGGCGCCTGCCGCGGGGGAGACATCGGCAAGCTATTCCCCGACACCGATCCCGCCTACGAGGGTGCCGATTCGATGGTGCTGCTCGCTCGCGTGATGGACTATGCGCGCGAGCTGGGCTTTGAGTTTGTCGATGCCGATTGCACCATTGCCTGTCAGCAACCCAAGATCACCCCGCACCGCGATGCCATGCGCGCCAACCTTGCCCATGCCCTGGGCGTTGACGTCGAAAACGTGGGCGTCGCCGCCACTACGACCGAAAAGCTCGGTTGGGAAGGCCGGGGCGAGGGAATCGGTGCCTGGGCTGTCTGCCTGCTACAGAAAACCGTTAAGGAGTAACGAATGCGTATCTACAACAGCGCTACCCATAAAAAGGAAGAGTTCCAGCCCATCGAGTCCGGCAAGGTCCGCATGTACGTGTGCGGCCCCACGGTCTACGACAACATCCACATCGGCAATGCCCGCACGTTCATCAGCTTTGACGTGATTCGTCGCTGGCTCATCGCGAGCGGCTACGAGGTCACGTTCGCCCAGAACCTCACCGATGTCGATGACAAGATCATCAAGCGCGCCAACGAGCAGGGCCGTACGGCTGCCGAGGTCGCGACGGAGTTCTCCGACAAGTTCATCGGCGTCATGCGCGCCGCCAACGTGCTCGATCCCGATGTGCGCCCCCGCGCCACCAAGGAGATCGGCCCCATGATCGCCATGATCAAGACGCTTATCGAGCAGGGCCACGCTTACGCAGCCGATAACGGCGATGTGTACTTTGCCGTGCGCAGCGATCCCAACTATGGTCAGGTCTCGGGCCGCAACATCGACGACCTTATGGTTGGCGCGCGCATCGAGGAGAACGAGGACAAGAACGACCCGCTCGACTTTGCCCTGTGGAAGGCCGCCAAGCCCGGCGAGCCCAGCTGGCCGAGCCCCTGGGGCGAGGGCCGTCCCGGCTGGCACACCGAGTGCGCCGCCATGGTGCACCGCTACCTGGGCACCCCGATCGACATCCACGGCGGCGGCTCCGATCTTGCCTTCCCGCATCACGAGAACGAGTGCGCCCAGGCCACCTGCGCCTGGCACCAGGGCTTCTCCAACACCTGGATGCACACGGGCATGCTGCTGGTAGACGGCGAGAAGATGTCCAAGTCGCTCGGCAACTTCTTTACGCTGGCCGAGGTGCTCGAGCAGCACTCCGCTGCCGCCCTGCGCCTGCTGATGCTGCAGACGAGCTATCGCTCGCCGCTCGACTTTTCTTGGGAGCGCCTGGAGGGTGCCGAGAACTCGCTCACGCGTATCGCCGGTACGGTCGAGAACCTGCGCTGGGCCGCGAACCATGCGACGGCCGACGCCGATGAGGCAGCATCCGAGGCGTTTGCCTCCAAGGCCGCCGAGACCCGTGCCACCTTTAAGGAGTGCATGGACGACGACTTTAACACCGCCGGCGCCATGGGCGCCGTCTTTGGCTTTGTGACCGAGTGCAACCAGTACCTGGAGCAGGCGGGCGACGCTGCCGACAAGGCCGCCGCGCTTGCCGCCGCCGATGCGCTGGTCGAGCTGCTCGACACATTTGGCGTTGAGCTTCCCGAGCCCAAGGTCGAGCTGCCGCTGGGCCTGCTGGGCGTTGCCGCCGGCCTAGTCGCCTACACGGGTGACGACGTGGACGAGGCCGCTGCCAAGATTCTCGAGGCCCGCGCCGAGGCCCGCGCCGCCAAGAACTGGGATCTGGCCGACGCCATCCGCGACCAGCTCAAGGACCTCGGGCTGACGATCGAGGACACTGCCGCTGGCACCCGTAT
>CAVCBD010000143.1:0-4603 GCA_963599935.1 Acutalibacteraceae bacterium
CTCGCTTAGCAGGCGAGCACCTTCGGCCTCTCGGTCAGCTCTCCGTAACAGCCGTTCTATAGTAACCAAACAGTCGAGGATGGGCAAGGGGAAATTTTGAAGCGATTCCAATTTGCCAGTAGACGTCTCAGCCAATCATCTCAATCTGTAACAGTTACAGGCCGAATCTTCGTCCAGATGTTACAGGTTTAGACAAACAGTCGGCGCCACCCGCAAATGTCTCAATCTGTAACAGTTATCGAGCAAATCGGCCCGTAAATGTTACAGATCGAGACAAACCAGTCCCTCGAAACATAACGTCTCAATCTGTAACATCTGCAGACCGTGATCTCCTCTCAAAGTTTAGCAACTTTAGCAGAGTTTAACAGTTTTAGCAGACTGAGCGATTATTACGTCCTCACGTCCTCACCAGCTACGTCTGACCCTCTCACCTGGGTCGATGTAAAAATTTTCGTTCATCATATCAGTCATTTGATCAATGTATGGTAATTCATACCTTAATTCGTTATAGTTTAATTAGTTATACCTTATCTATGTGCAGGTGATGCAAATGCCGTCTTTTGTCGGGCGAGAGCGCGAGCTGTGCGAGCTCGATGCCGCCTACTCCAGCGATTCTTTTCAATTTGCCGTTATCTATGGACGCCGCCGCGTTGGCAAGACAAGCCTGCTCAGAACCTTTGTCGCCAATAAGCCAAATGTATGCTTTTTCACGGCGCTCGAAACAACTATTGGCGATAACGTTCGCCTGCTCAACAAGGCCCTTTCGGAAATCGACCCAGCCTTTGGCCTGATAACGCCTGAGCCAACGACAAACTCTATTTGCAACGCACTCACCGCTGCCTTTGAGATCGCTCAAAAGGAGCGTCTGGTTCTTGTTATCGATGAATATCCCTATCTGGC
This sequence comes from Acutalibacteraceae bacterium, assembly GCA_963599935.1. GTDB lineage: Bacteria > Actinomycetota > Coriobacteriia > Coriobacteriales > Coriobacteriaceae > Collinsella. The sequence continues at coordinate 901 of CAVCBD010000143.1, forward strand.
CGCCTGCTATCCGGGCATTTCGTCGTTCCTGCAGGTCCTCATCGACCAAAACCGCGAATCGAGCAAGCTTTTCCTTATTCTGTGCGGGTCTTCAATGAGCTTTATGGAGCACCAGGTCATGGGCTATAAAAGCCCTCTATACGGACGCAGAACTCTGCAGATAAAGCTCAAGCCCTTTTCCATTTTCAATGCCAAGAAAATGCTTCCACAAGCCGATCCCCAAAAGCTTGTCGAGCTCTATGCGGCTGTGGGCGGCATCCCCATGTATCTCAGCCAGTTCGATGCTTCGGATTCAACGGCAGGCAACCTTGCAAAGCATGTTTTGCGTCAGGGCGCCTACTTGCATATCGAACCCGAAAACTACCTGCTTCAAGAGGTGCGGAATCCCGCCATTTACAACGCCGTTATTTCTGCGATTGCCAACGGCTACGTCAGGCCTAAGGAGATTGCCGACACCACCGGCCTCAACAGCCCGCAAGTATCCCAATTACTTGACGCCCTTGCCGAGCTTCAGCTTGTTGAGCGCGTAACGCCTCAAGTCCATGCCAAAAAACGTCAGGTTTTCTACCGCATCGGTGATAACCTCTTTCGTTTTTGGTACTACTTCATTCCCAAATACGCCGGCGCACTCGAAGTTGGACTCGAGGATAAAATTGCAAGCACAATCGTTAAAACCGATTTCCCGACATTCGTTGGGCCGGTATTCGAGGACGTCTGTCGCCAATGGTTAGCTCAGCAAGTGGCCAACGGCAACCTGGACATTCTGTTTAAAGGAATCGGAACGTGGTGGGGAACCAATCCTCAAACAAAGCAGCAGGAAGAAATCGACATCGTGTTCGAAAGTATCGATAACGGGCTCATCGTCGGCGAGTGCAAATGGCGAAATGAGGCTGTGGACGCCGATGTGCTCGATACACTCCTACGCCGCGGTACCCTTTTGGGCGAGCATATCGAGCGGTACTACTTGTTCTCAAAGGAAGGATTTACCGACAACTGCCGCCAACGCGCCGCTGCGATAGGCAATGTCGAGCTTGTTACGCTCAAAGAGATGCTGGGGTGATGGCCGCTCGGCTCAGCCTAACTTCACCCCAGCGAGCGGTTGAGAGAGCCGAGCTCGTCGTTGCCCATGGTGCGCCACATTTGGAAGATGCAGCCGCGTGCCAGGAAAAAGAAGCCGTTGTCGACCAGCTGCACGGCAGCATCCGCCAACTGATTGGTCACGGCGGGCACCGGCGGCAGCTCAAGACCCGCCTTGCGGATGGTCTCGACGGCCTCCTCAAACGTGGGCGGCTTGATGACGCCCATCTCGTTCATAAGGCCCTGCATTTCCTCCTGCGCACTGCCGCCCGACTCCTCGCCACGCGGCACCAGGCGGTAGCACGCCAGTGCCAGCTCAAGCTGGTCGCAGTTCCAATAGGCAAACGCCAGGCGATAGAACAGGTAACCGATCGAGGGGCGATCGCTGGCAATGCGCAGGCCGTGGCGCGCCACCTCGATAATCTCGTCATAGCGCTCCAAGCGCGCCAGCACGTTGATCAGCGCAAAGTGTGACTGCATGGACGAGCGCGCCAAATCGTAGAGACGGCGCACCTCGGGCAGCGCACGCTCAAAGTCCTCCCGTTCGGCGTAAAAGCTGCAGATTTCGTGCTGGGCAAAATACAGCGCATCGGGCGCGCGCAGAATCCGCACGGAACGGTCCTCCTCCATCACCGGCAGCACCATACGCACCAGTTGGTTGTCGCAGAACTGAGTCTGCACCGGGCCCGTCGCCAAAAGCTCGGCAACGGCACACTTGGCTTCAAGTTCCTCAACAAGTCGGGAAAAGCCCTCGAAAGCACCAGCACGATCCACCTTGGACTGCTCGCGCAGCTCGACAACGCGAGCGACATATGGATCGTCGTCCTCTTCCATGACCTCAAGCTCGTCAGCCGTGTCGGCAAGCAGCAGATCACGCAGTGCCGGCGGCAGCGGACGATGGTCGTCGCGCGGGCGAGCATGGACCTCCGCAGGCTCAATCATATCCGGAGCATCTGCCTCGTATGCCTCGAGCAAATGCCTGCAGGGCATGTCGTCCATATCCATGCTCTCAAGATCCTTGGCGACAGAAACGCAATCGGCCAGATAAGCCGCACGGCCAAAGGAATACGTTTCAACAACGCGCTCGCCCTGCGCGCCGTCGGGAGCCGCAATCTGCACGTAGCAGCGCGTGATGCGAGCGCCCGAAGCAAAGCAAGCCGCCGCGAGCGTAAGCGCAATACGCGCATCGTGCTCGGCAGCCCATGCTGCGCGTTTGGACTCATCCACCTCGCGCCAAGCGTCATCTTGAGCGTCGTATTCGCGCTGCGGCATAGCATCGACAACCGTGCGGCCAAATCGCACCAGCATGATGCCATCGGCGACGTTCGCCCGATAGGTATAGTCGAGACGCGTGACTACGTTGAGCGCCTCCACGATACGTGCAAAGCGAGTGCGAACGTCCCACTCGCCACCGGGCTGGCACACTACCGTCCCCGGCTTGGCCCACGGGTTGTCATTCGACAGCGTTTCGAGCAGGCGGGGAACGTCGTTTGTCGTCTTGCTGATATGCCATAGGTCAAAGAGCGAGCAGCCTTCAAAGCTTGGCGACGAGGCAACGGGGCCCAACCCCGCCCCAATGCGCTCGAGGATGCCCGAGAGGCGATTCAGGCGGCACTCGATGGCAAGCAGGGTATCGATCTCGTTCTGGTCTAGCAGGCTACGGTCAAAATTGAGATAGAAGAGCTTCGAGCGATCGATGCGCGCCAGGCTCATTTCGGTTTTGGCCGCAATGGTGCGCAGGCGAGGCAGATTGACTTCACCCATCAAGGCGGCGGCATAGCGCTCGATGCCGCTCGAATTATCCGTATGGTCAATGCGGTAGAGCAATGTTTCGATGGCATCGGGCAGCGGTGTGGAGTCAAAACCCAGCAGCACTTCAACCGGCTCGGGGAGTTTTACAAGCTTGATCTTGTCGACGGCATTTTTCATGCCCTCGTCGAGGCCACCAGCGTCTGCAGTGTTTGCGACAGCGTTTTCGGGATCGGTGAATATCACGTAACGCAAGAACATCGAGGCCATAAACTCGCCGTAGCGAAGGCCGCGCGCTGAATTCCACGTCTCATGATCGGATTGTTCGCGCATGGTGCCTTCGGGAGAGCCGATGACTCGAGCCCGGGAGTGCATCGTCCCATCGGCACCCCTAACCGCAATCTCGCCGATGCTAGAGTCGGACTCGTCCAGAACCAGTTGCATGTCGGGATTGTCGGGCAACGACACCTCGTTAACGGGACGGTCAACCTTGTAGACCTCACCTGACACGCTCACATAGCCCAAAAGCGATACGTGGCTTTTGCCGACGAATTCAACGGCGTAACACGATTCGTGCGGGTCCTCGCCAAAGAGCTTCCAGACCACGCCATACGAACGGCCGGCGGGCTGCTCGGGCATGGCCGGAAAGCGCTTTTTTGGATCGAGAAACCTGAGCTTGTATGTCGGACGCTCTGCCACGAAATATCACCCTGATCGGTCGACTGAAGAAGGAGCGCGCCCAGGTGCACCGAGACGCTTACTCGGAATCTTACACGAGTCGATAACAAAAAAGCCCCCGTTGCCGGAGGCTTTAATCTCAAATGGTGCGGCGTATAGGATTCCGCGCATCCGCTTCGCGGATCCGCACCGGCTTCGG
>CAVCBD010000144.1:0-4377 GCA_963599935.1 Acutalibacteraceae bacterium
GAACCGCTCCGGTTCGCCTCGCGCCAGCGTCTCACGCACCTCAGCGTCGTCGTGTGTGTTTTGTCAAATTGAAGTAGTCCAGAATGGCGTGTCAATCCAGTCCGAAAAAGCGGCGGGTTTCAGTCCAGTTGAGCGGAAAGGCCCGCCGCCGGTTGCTGTTTGGTTTCTATCCCATCAGGGCGTGGGTGCGCCTGTACGACTCGCCCTCGAACCTGATCATCCTGCCGTGATGCACCGTCCTGTCCACGATCGCGGTGGCCATGTCCGGGTCGCCGAACACGCGTCCCCAGCCACTGAACTCGATGTTCGTGGTGTAGATCACGCTCTGCCGCTCGTACGCGTTGGTCACGACCTGGAACAGGAGCCTGGAGCCCTCCTCGTCGACCGGCACGTAGCCAAGCTCGTCGATCACGAGGAGCCGCGCCTTGGATATCGCCGCGAGCTCCCTGTCGAGCCTGCCCTCGGCAGACGCGCGCAACAGCCGCATGACCAGTCCGGCCGCGGTGAAGAACCTCGCCGGCTGGCCCTCTACGCACGCCTCGCGCGCCAACGCGACCGCGAGATGCGTCTTGCCGGTCCCGGGCGGGCCGAACAGCACCACGTCCTCGCTGTTGGCGACGAAGTCCAACGACTCCAACGCCTCGCGCCCGTAATCGACGGGGAAACGGACCGGCGTCCAGTCGTAGCCGTCGAGTTCCTTGACGGCCGGCAGTCCGGCCTGCTTGAGCAGACGCGCGCGTTTCGACCGCTCCCTCGACGCCAGCTCCTCGTTCATCCACGAGAGCATGAACTCCATCTGGGCCGGGGTCGCGGTCTCCAGGCTGTCCGCGAGCACCTGCCTGGTCAGGGGCAGGCTCCTCGCGAGCTCCATGATCTCGTCCATCCTCCTGCCGGTCGACGCGCGCCTGCGTCTGGTGTCGGCCGCGGTCCGCGATGCCTTCGTCATGATTCGCCTCCTTTCCCGCCGGGGTTGTTGAACGCGTCGTAGACGGCGAGCCTGCCGGCCCCGTCGTCCGCGTCGGGCGGGTCGCCCTGCGCGATCCGTCTGGCCAGGGCGAGCAGGCTGGCCTCGTCCGGGGTCCTGCCGCCCTCCGCGATCGCGGCCATGGCGAGGACCGCGTTCCCGAACCCGCTCGCCACGCTGGCCCTGTGCAGGAGCGTCAGCTCGCGTCGTCTCGATCCGGGGTCCAGCGAGTCGAGATGCAGCACGAGCACGTCGGGAAGCTCGCCGCGCAGGGGCGACTCGCCCCACGCGTTGGGTTTCCTGGCCAGCGCGGGCAGCAGCGTGGCGGGGTTCCTGACCGTCCGCCCGCCGTTCCCGTAGGAGCGGGGAAGGGTGTTCACGTGCCTGCCGTCGGCGGTGCGGATCTCCACCTCGAACGCGCGCAGGCCCGCGAGCAGCGTCCAGCCGCGCCATGACGGTCCCGCGAGGTAGCGGACCGAGCCGATCTGGATGTTGCCCTCCTTGTCGGCCTTGCGCTCGACCCATTCGACCGCGTCGAAACGCGCGCGCGGCAGCGGCTGCATCTCCCCGCGCTCCTCGTCGAACAGCTCGCGTATCGGCCTGCCGGAACGGTAGTGGTCCGCGTCCGCGATCGCGTCGCACCTCGACAGCAGATGCCTCGTCAGCTGCCTGTGGCTCTCCGCGTTGGGCTTGGGGACCATGAGGTTGCGGCGCAGGAAGCCGACCGCGTTCTCGACGGATCCCTTCTCGTTGCCGGAGTACGGGTTGCAGAACCTCGTCTCGAGCCGGTAGTGGTCGCGGAACATGGCGAACACGCGCACCACGGTCACCTTGTCCCACGCGACGCGGTGGCCCGCGCCGGTGGCGTTGTCGAGCACCAGCACGCGGGGAGCCATGCCGATGTGGTCGAAGATCTGGGCCAGCCCCTCGCACACGCATTCCGCGTTCTCGCCCGGCATCGCGGCCACGTACCGCATGTTCGAGTGCGGGAACGTGGCGACCAGGCAGTGCACCTTGACGTCGCCGCCGCCGATCGTGGCGACGGCCTCGCCGAAATCGACCTGCATGACGCCGGCGCGCCAGTCGAGCTCGAGATAGCCGTCGCCGTCGGGCCGGTGCTCCTCGCGCCACCTCCTCACGTAGCGCTGCACCGACGAGTAGGAGCCCTGGAAGCCCTCCTCCTCGACGAGCCTGTCGTACACGCGCCTGGCGGTGTGGCGCTGCTTGCGGGGCATGAGCCTGTCCGCGGCCAGCCACGAGTCGACCGTCTCCGAATGCGCGTCGATCAGGGAGCGCCGTCCCCTCCTGACCGCGGGCTTCGGGGAGCGGTCCTCCATGGTCGCGTATTTCCTGACGGTATCCCTCGACACGCCAAGCTGTCTGGCGATTTCGCGCCATGACACGCCCTGGGCGTCGAGAATCCTGATACGTTGTTGTATCGACACCGGTTTCGTCATTCCTTTCCTTTCCCGAGCGGCCTTGTCGGCCGGGTGTGTTTCAACTCGGGAAAATAGCCGGGTTATGGCGGGCCGGTGCCCTTCATCTCGCCATTTCGGTGAAACGGACTAATTCCTACCGCTTTTTCGGACTGAATAGTTACGCCGCATCGGCCTAACTTCTATTGAACAGACACAGTCGTGTACTCGCCGTCGTAGCCGGTCTCCGCGCGGAGCCTGTCGTGCACGCGTTTGGCGGTGTGGCGCTGCTTGCGGGGCAGCATGCGGTCGGCCTCGAGCCATCCGTCGACCAACGCCGCGTACGGGTCGATCTTGGAGCCGCGGCGCCTGTCCGTGGGCGGTTTCGGCGTCATGTCGTCCATGTCGGCGTATTTCGCGACGGTGGCGCGGTCCACGTTCAGCCTCCTCGCGATCTCCGACCTGGACACTCCCTGACGGTCCAGTCTCCTGATATCTTGCTGTTTGGGCATCGGTATCGCCATCGTCCTTTCCTTCCCGAGCGCCGCCGGTTGCAGCCGGCGGATTTGTTTTTGGGTTACGTCTCGGGAATATACAGGCACGGCGGGCTGGTGCCTGTTTTCGTCCGGGCGGTCATATGGTGCAGTTCCTGCTGGAAACCAGCAGCCTATGCTGCGGAAAAATAGTGCAGAAATTGCTTAAGAAAAATTGAAGCAAAACATGAGAGACTACCGCCAATGAGGATATTTCAATCCACGCTCTCCGTAAGGAGAGCGACTTCGAGCGTCCGAGCAGCAGGATGTCGTCCATGTAATTTCAATCCACGCTCTCCGTAAGGAGAGCGACTGCTGCCTTTTTTATCGTTCCTCGTGATCCTCGGAATTTCAATCCACGCTCTCCGTAAGGAGAGCGACCTATTACCAGCGTGGCAGTGATGAGATGCTTGAAATTTCAATCCACGCTCTCCGTAAGGAGAGCGACGGAAAGCTCGATAACGTGTCGCTTCCGACTTTCCTATTTCAATCCACGCTCTCCGTAAGGAGAGCGACCCGGAGTTGTCGATGACTGACCATGATTTCGAGCTTATTTCAATCCACGCTCTCCGTAAGGAGAGCGACCCGGTACCGCCGTCAGGACGGTGACGACCGACGCATTTCAATCCACGCTCTCCGTAAGGAGAGCGACATCTGCGAGACGGGTATCTGCGTCTCATTCCATTTATTTCAATCCACGCTCTCCGTAAGGAGAGCGACCATGCGAATCGAGCTCACTGTCGTCATATGGTATATTTCAATCCACGCTCTCCGTAAGGAGAGCGACCTTATGCGGCCTCCTTGACTTCTTCATTCTTTTTATTTCAATCCACGCTCTCCGTAAGGAGAGCGACTCGTATGCTGAGGGGTCACAGCCCGATACCCGTAATTTCAATCCACGCTCTCCGTAAGGAGAGCGACCGTACCGGTCGAATGCCGGAACCCCACGCAGGTCAATTTCAATCCACGCTCTCCGTAAGGAGAGCGACGTGGTCACGATTCCAGGTGGTAAGTCGGTCAAGATTTCAATCCACGCTCTCCGTAAGGAGAGCGACGGTTTTCGTCCAGTCCGAGTCTGGTATCGTCGGTATTTCAATCCACGCTCTCCGTAAGGAGAGCGACATGACGCTCACGCCTCCCTTGAATCAACGTCAGCATTTCAATCCACGCTCTCCGTAAGGAGAGCGACGATTTTTGCCCACATTTTGCCCACCTTTTTTCGTATTTCAATCCACGCTCTCCGTAAGGAGAGCGACCTGGCGGCGGATACACTTTGGGGCGTGAGAGCATATTTCAATCCACGCTCTCCGTAAGGAGAGCGACCTCCCCTGCCTTGCGGGTCGGCATGGTCGGCTAATTTCAATCCACGCTCTCCGTAAGGAGAGCGACGCGAGCATCTTCACACGGGTGGCGTATCCAAGATTTCAATCCACGCTCTCCGTAAGGAGAGCGACGCGGCTAACGC
>CAVCBD010000145.1:0-4375 GCA_963599935.1 Acutalibacteraceae bacterium
TGGCGACACCGTCTACGACGAACAATGCGCAACTTCAGCAGGGGTCAGTTTTGCCAGAGCAGCATGGGGATCACACCAAGACATCCCAAATGCCACCTACAACCTCAAAACCCCCAACGACCTATTAACCCTATCAACCAAGTAGCCCACGCGCCCCACCCTTTCAGCCCCAACGCCACAAGGGCGATTGAGCAGGACGGTTTGGGCGGGTCCCCGTACTTAGTTTCCAAAATCATTCCACAGCGCGAAGGCTTCTTGTTATTTTCAGACCTAACGCCACAAGGGCGACGACCTCGAGTAGGTCAACCTGGGAGGGACGAGGGCTTAGTTCCCCAATCTTTCCGCAGGGGGGCAAAAAGCCTCGCCGCACGAAGTGCGCGGCGAGGCTTTTTGCATGCCCGAGGACGATTGGGGAACTAAGCCCTCGTCCCTCCCCGGGATATGTAGCGAGTCGGAGTACCCTTGCTGTTACTCTGCTTTGCCCACAGAGTTGAGGTTGGTCATGCGAATCTTAACCAGCTCGGTGATCTCACGCATGCCCTCCTTGGCCGGCTTCTTGGGGTCGAAGCAACCGGGGTTCTCGGCCATATAGGCCATGAAGCCCTTGGTGTAGGCCTGACGCAGCTCGGTGGCGTAGTTAACCTTGCAGATGCCGTTCTTCACAGCCTCGGCAACCTGCTCATCGGGCACACCGGAGGTGCCGTGCAGAACCAGCGGCACGTCGACGGCGTCGCGGATGGCCCTGACCACGGACTGCTCGATGTGCGGATCGCTCGTGTACACGCCGTGGCTGGTGCCAACGCCAATAGCGAGAGAGGTGCAGCCAGTGCGCTCGACAAACTCCTTGGCCTCGGCAGGATCGGTGTAGGGGCTCTCGCCCTCAACCGCGGGACCGTCGTCCTCCTTGCCGCCAACCTTACCGAGCTCGGCCTCGACGGGCACGCCCATGGCGCGGCCAGCATCGGCGACGGACTTGGTCAGGGCGATGTTGTCCTCGAAGGACTCGTGCGAACCGTCGATCATGACAGAGGTGTAGCCCGTGCGGAAAGCCTGCATGCAGCGGTCATAGCCATCGCCGTGATCGAGGTGCAGAGCGACGGGCACGGAAGCGCGCTCGGCGGCAGCCTTGACCATGCCGTAGAAGTAGTCCAGACCAGCGGTCTTGATGGTGCCCGGGGTGGTCTGCATGATGACGGGGGACTTGGTCTCCTCGGCAGCGGCCAGAACGGCCATAACAAACTCGAGGTTCTCGACGTTGAACGCGCCAACGGCGTAGTGGCCGGCCTGAGCGTCCTTGAGCATCTTTTCGGTGGTAACAAGTGCCATGAGCGTTTGCTCCTCTCCCTCGCCCGCATCTGGACATCGGGCGTAGTTGTTCACAAGGCATTTTACCTTGCGTTTTGCTGCGCTCATTGTATGAAATTCAGCAGCTTTGCACGTGCGAGATATTGAGCCCATGCAGGTCAATACAGTCATTTTTGAAAAGCAAACGGAAGAAATTTGAGACGAGTTGACATGTTCGATATTGAATTTTGAGCGTTCAGCGTCTTTCTTTTATAGAAAAGATAAGTAATCGAAAGGTGTTTTCTTACTCAAAAAGAAAATGAACGAAAATGAGGTCAACACAATTCCTGCAAATTTAGTCGAGAATGGAGCCACCATGGCCCATGCAACAACCCGTGCTTTTGCCGACGAACGCCGTACCGCCATTATGGAAATGCTCGATCATAACGCCTCGGTGCAGGTAGCAGAAATCGCCCAGACCTTTGGCGTGTCCTCCGTCACCGCCCGCGCCGACCTGGACGCGCTCGCCGAAGCAGGCAAGCTGCGCCGCACACATGGTGGTGCTGTATCGCTCCACAAACGCCTGACCGTCTCCACGCAGGATCGCCGCATCAATGTCAACGTCGCCGCCAAGCAGGCCATCGCACAAAGCGCCATCGAGCTCGTCAATGACGGCGACACGCTGCTCGTCGACTCGGGCACCACGGCGCTCGAGTTCGTCCGGCTCCTCGATCAGCGCGACGGTATCACCGTCATCACGGCAGACATTACCATTGCCGATTACATCGACGAGAGCATGCCCTCGGTCGATGTCGTCATGCTGGGCGGGGCGCTGCGCAAAGGCCATCGTTATTTGTACGGACCGCTCACCATGCAGGCGCTCCAAATGGTCCATGCCGATCTGGCCGTCATGTGCCCCGGCGCCTTTGTCTCCAGCTGCGGCTTTACGACCGACTTTCCCCAGATGGCCGAGACCAAAACGGCGATGATCGCCGCGGCCCATCAAAGCGTCGCCCTCATGGACGCCAGCAAGGTTAACGGACGCGGCATGTACCGCTTTGCCGAGCTTGCCGACGTTGACACCATCGTGATGGACCGTGACCCCGATCATGCCGTCGCCGCCTCAATCGCCGAGGCCACCGACGACACTCGTCCGGCCCTCATCATCGCCACCGCCTAAAAACAAGAACCGCCACAAAGGGGACAGGCACCTTTGTGGTGGTTTGAGCGGCGCGGCGGTTCGCTCCGTTAGTTTGTCTCAATCTGTAACAACTAGACCCTTAAAAGCCGGTTAACTGTTACAGATTGAGATAATCCCGCTCGACCCCCGCCCTTAATCTAAACCTGTAACAGATAGAGTCGATTTAGCCGCCCAGATGTTACAGATTGAGACAGTTGGACGCGAAACGATCTTCGCAGAAGTGACCCTCTAACAAAGAGACGCTACATATCGACCGAAGCCCGGCAGAGCAAACTCGAAACGTCCCTGTAAGGGTTCTTCAATCACCCCTGCCTCAATCAGACGTTTTTTATACGTCGAGATCGAACCGGAACTTTTCTTAAGCCTCGCAGCCAATTCTTGCCTGGTCGTCGTCCCCTCCGGATTCATTGCACGGAGAAAATCCAAGTCCCCCTGTGAAAGTTCCGCCGCAGTCGAGGCAAAAACGCGCGATTCGAGCTCCTCTTGCGCAAGCTTCGCGCCACGTTCGACGTCTTCAAGGGAAACCTCAGCCGCTTGGCGCGAGGCGTTCCACGCCCGATATCCCACCAACTGGAACATAAATGGAAAACCATCGATTGCCTCGGCAGCACGGTCGACTGCCTCATCGGAAATCGATTTGCCGCCGTCTTCAATCGTCAACCGAAACGCTTCTTTTACCTCGGTCGGCGAAATAGATCCCAGCGAATGCTGGGCAGCACGACGAAGAAACGATGTCGATTTTCCCGTCAGCAACGCCAGCACGCGAAACGGCAGCCCCGCCATAAGCAAAGCTACCTTTTTGTTCTCGCTCACAAAATGTTGGTAGGTGGTAACGAGCTCCGTCATTTGAGCAAACGATGCATCAACTTCGTCAACGGCGATAAGTACCCCGGTGCCAGTCGCTTCAAGCTGAGCAAACAGAGCGTTCATCTTAGTACGCCAGTTGGCGCCCTCAAATTCAATATCAACGTTTTCCCAGCTCATACTTCCTATGGAGGCAATCCCAACACTGTTCACACGCCTAGAAGCGGGCTTTTCGATCAGATGGGCAGCCGATTCGTTGAGGCGCTGGAGAATGTCTTCGAGCATCCCGTCCGAAGCCGTCACATTCGCCGTAATCCAACCTTCTTGCTGGGCGCGGTATGACAGATATGCCAAAAGGGCCGTTTTGCCCGTCCCGCGCGCGCCGTAGAAAATCGAGCATAGGTTGGGGTCGGAATCGGCGCTTTCAAACGCCAACACCATGTCATCAATGATTTGCTCACGGCCGGCCATGTATGCCGGTACACGTCCGAACATCGGCGTGAACGGATTTGCTTGCCTGTACGCTGTCGCCGCCGCCATAAAGCCTCCCTTGAACTCACGTAATTCCATTATGCCCTACAACCCTTGAGTTTTTTGAGCACCTTTGATTTTTTTGAGCATCCTTGAGTTCCTTGAGCATGGTTGAGTTCTTTGAGCGTACGGTCGACATCAGCGCTGACCGGCCTCTTCGAACAAAAACAAATACCACCACAAAGGTGCCTGTCCCCTTTGTGGTGGTTTTGGCGGTTGAAGCAAAAAGCTGCTACTTGAACAGCTCGTCAGCGAGGGCCTCGATCTGAGCGCGCGAGGCGTCGTTGAGCGAACCCAGGACAGTCACCTTGTTCTGCGTCAGGGTGATGTCCTTCATGCCCTCGAGCTCCTTGGTCATAACCTTGGCAGCTGCAGGCGCCCAGGAACCGGCCTCGACAAGCGCCACGGTACGGTTCTGGTAGGCATGCTCGGCAAGCGTGTGGATAAAGGTGCTCATGAACGGGAAGATCTCGCCCTGATAGGTAATGGAAGCGAGTACCAGACGGTCATAGCGGAACGCATCCTCAACGGCCTCGGCCATGTCGTCGCGAGCCA
>CAVCBD010000146.1:0-4299 GCA_963599935.1 Acutalibacteraceae bacterium
GGCATGGAGACGATCGCGCGCGGCGATAAGCCCAAGACGTTGCAAACCATTGCGTATATCAACATTCCCGAGAGCGCCGATCTTGAGTTTTTGCTCTGGGACCTGCAGGATGCCATCGCCGCCTATGCACAGCTTTCCGGCACTGTACTCCCCCGCCCGGTCGACTTGAAGGCGGATGATGACGATGCTGCCGCCGATGGCCTCGTGCTCGCCGTTGATGATGCATTTGATGACGGGGCGATGATCACTGTCGAGCAGATGCTCGATCGCCTTGGGAATGCAGAGACACGCGTCTATGTCGTCGTGCAGGTTGCCCACAGAAGCACCGAGGGGGCGCACATGCCCGTCAAGCGCCTGCGGGAAGCTTGCGAGCTCCGTAAACTAACGTGGTGTGGCGGCGTTGCCATCTGCGCCGGCAGCGGCATCGCAGCGCTTCGCCACTCCCCGCGCATGGGCCTCTTGCGCCGACCGTTTTCCGAAGCCATGGACAAGCTCGTGGGTGCGGTGCGTATGGGTTGCTCGGTTGAGCATGCGCAGCGACTCGGCGGCGGCAGTGCCGAGGACATCGACACCAATGGCATGGTTTGCGCCGAGCCAGCCGTGCCCGCGCCGATCTGGCGAGGCGTTCTGAAACACCTCGGCGCCCGCACTCAATCAATAATCTAAATTAATAAGCTGCCCAGTCAACGGCTTCACTCCAACGCTCGACAAGCCGCTCCAAACGCCACGCCGCGTTGGCAGGACTCGTCGACGGCAGCACGATGGCAGGTAGCCCCGTCCGCTCTTGTAGATAGCGTTTGTAGAGCCGCCCGGCCGCGCCGCCGTTGCAGATAACGACCTCAATCGGCGTGACATCGGTAATGCGCTCGATATGTGCCGGCACAACGTTGCGAATGCTCGCGTCACTCGAGCCCTTAATGTCACAGCTCTCGATCACATCCCACAGGGCCACGCCGCCGTTCAGCAGCATGGATCGCTTGGCGGCAATCGAGGCGTCGAGCGTCGCAGGCTCGCTGTCCGCCAAAGGGTCGCCCTCGTTGGGCGGCACAGGCACTCCGAGGCACGCGGCCATCACGCGCCAAAAGCGATTCTGAGGGTTGCCGTAATAAAAGGCATTGGCGCGCGAAAGCACCGAGGGAAACGACCCCAGCACCAAAACGCGCGAGTGCTGGTCGAACACGGGTTCAAACCCATGCTCAATATGTTGATAGCCCTCGTCGGACACAGCCATGGCTTAGGCCCTCAACAGATAGCGTACCTCGTAGGGCGCAAGCTCAAGGGTGCCCGTCAGCTCGACCGCAGGTGCACCGTCGGTAAGCAGGTCGACAAAAGACCCATTGAGCTCGCCGGCGCCAAAGGTGTAAGGCTCGTCCACGGCATTCACCGCCACGAGTACCGTCGCGCCGTCGCAGGCGCGCTCGAACAGCAGCTGCCTGTTCTGGATCACCACGTTGCGATAGGCACCGTAGTTGAGAGCACGGGCCGCCGCGTCGTCGGCCGAGCGAAGGTGCGTGAGCTGCGTGACGAACGCCGTCAGCTCGTTGGGCGCAGGCTCATCGAGCGCAGGTCGCAGCGCCCAGTCACCATCGGGGCCGCCCTTTTCGCCGGCAATCCCCCACTCGCTGCCATAGTAGACGCATGGGATGCCCGGCATGCCAAAGAGCATGCCGTAGGCGGGGCGCAGGCAGGACTTGTCCGTCAGGATACTCGCCAGGCGCGGCACGTCATGGTTGTCGACAAACGACAGCAGATGCTTGCCGCGATAAATGCACCACGGGTCACCACCAAACTGGCGATGCAGCGAGTGGGCAATCTCGAACATGTTGACCGAGTTAAAGCTGGAGTACAGGCCCTTGTAGCACTCGTAGTTGGTGCAGGAATCGAGCATCTCGTCGTTGACGATCTGGTTGTAGTCGCCGTGAAGCGTCTCGCCGATCAGCACAAAGTCGGGCTTAAGCTCACGGGTAAAGGCGTGCAGGCGGCGCATAAAGTCGCGGTCGAGCATATAGGCAACGTCCAAGCGCAGACCGTCGATGCCAAAGACCTCGGCCCAGTGACGCACGGACTCAAGCAGGTAATCGACCACGGCGGGGTTTTGCAGGTTGAGCTTCACGAGCTCAAAATGGCCTTCCCAGCCCTCATACCAAAAGCCATCGCCGTAGCACGAGTCACCGTCAAAGCTGATATGAAACCAGTCTTTGTAAGGCGAGTCCCACTTTCGCTCCTGAACATCGCGGAAGGCCCAAAAGCCGCGGCCGACGTGGTTGAAGACGGCGTCGAGTACCACGCGGATGCCGTGGGCATGCAGCGTCTCGCATACGGCGGCAAAATCGGCATCCCCACCCAGGCGGCGATCGATATGGCGCAGGCTGCGCGTATCGTAGCCGTGGCTGTCGGATTCGAGCGGCGGATTGATGAGCACGGCGCCGATGCCGAGCCCTTGCAGGTAGTCGGCCCATTGGGCAATCTTCATGATAGGAGCATCGGGGTTGGGCGCGGTGCCGGCAGCTTGGGCAAGCTCATTCTCGGCAACGGGTGCGGCGTTTTCGCGCGGAGCTCCACAGAAGCCTAGCGGATAGATCTGATAGAACGTCGTCTCGTATGCCCACATAGCAACCTCCCAGAAATCTTTCACGCAACGCCACCCATTGTATGCCCAATGGGACAAAGGGACTGTCCCTTTGTCCCATTCGATTATGCCGCGCCACGAAAGCGGCCCATCTACTACGTTTGACCCGCATGGGTCGACCACGCTCGCGTTTTTGTAAAACCGGCAAGCTTTCTACCTGCAGTTTTAATTTCGTACTTCCCGGTGTGGTCGAGGGTAGACACTAAAAAGTAGTAGATAGGCCCATTTCGTGACAAGCAGCTCAATTCGAGGCATGGGGCAGCTAAAAAAGTCCCGCATGTGACAAAGGGACTGTCCCTTTGTCACATGCGGCGTATGGCCGGGAACATCACGGTGATGGCGAGAATGACGCCCACGACGGTAATCGCCCCGCCCGCAAAGCCGATCCAGGCGATGCCGGGGCCCGACACCACGGCGCCGCCGATCGCCGTACCGGTGCCGATCCCTAGGTTGAACAGGCCCGAGAAGATCGACATGGCGACGGCCGACGAATCCGCCGGCGTGTACTTGATGAGCTCGGCCTGGAACGCCACGTTAAAGGCCGTGGAGCAGCAGCCCCATAGCGCGCAAACAGCGAGAACGGCGACGAGCGACGGTGCAACCGGACCCATGAGCAGCAGAGCCACCGGCACGCCGGAAAGCGTGATAGCCAAGAACGGGAAGCGATGCCCATCGAACAGGCGGCCAAACAGCCAGCTTCCGAGCAGACCAGAGCAGCCAAACGCCGTCAGCGTCATGGTAATAGCGCTTGCGTCGACGTGCGCGACCTGTGCCAGGAACGGCTCGATATAGCTGTAACCCGCATAATAGCCGGTCGCCATAAAGACCGTGACCGCATAAAGCGCGATGAGGAACGGGTTCTTGAGCAGCTCGGGCAGCTGTTTGAGCGTAAAGCGCTCGCCCACCGGCATGGCCGGGAACACCGCGGCCTGGTAGACGACCGCGATAGCTGAGAGGGCCCCGACCACGGCGAATGTCATGCGCCAGCCCACGGCCAGGCCAATGGCGCGACCGAGGGGCAGACCAAAGATCTGCGCGATGGACGAGCCCGTGGCGATCATGCTGATGGCGAGCGCGCCGTGACGAGTGTCGACCAGGCGCGAGGCCATAATCGAGGCGACCGACCAGAACACGGCATGTGCGCAAGCGACCACCAGGCGCGCGCAGACCAAAATGGGATAGGTGGGCGCCACGGCGGACAGGAACTGCCCGAGCGAGAACACGGCAAGCACGCCGAGCAGCATACGCTTGAACTCAAAGCGCGAGGCGAACACCATAAGCGGCAACGACAGCAGCATGACGCCCCAGGCGTAGACCGAGATCATGATGCCGGCCTGGGCCTCGGTGAGCGAAAACGACGCGGCAATATCAGTCAGAAGGCCAATGGGCATGAACTCCGACGTGTTGAACACGAACGCGCAACAGGCGAGCCCGATAAGCGGGAGCCACTGCTTGAGTGAGATGCCATCTTGTCTTGCCTGAGTCATGTAGGAACCTCTCCGATTGTCCTGAGCGGTGGGCGATTATATAGCAACGGTCCCGCATCCGTCAGTACAGATACGGGGCCGCAATCAACTCAATACACAGGGGTTGCGCCGTCAATAAATAGCTAAGCCAACCCCAGCAATATGCCCGCCGAATGCACGACAAACGCCACGATCCAGGCGACC
>CAVCBD010000147.1:0-4292 GCA_963599935.1 Acutalibacteraceae bacterium
TTCTGCTCGATCACGCGCGGGCCGGCAAATGCCGTCAGGGCATCGGGCTCGGCCAGGATAATGTCGCCCTCCATGGCAAAGCTCGCGGTTACGCCTCCGGTCGTGGGGTCGGTGAGCACCGTAATATACAGGCCGCCCGCCTCGCTATGACGCCTAACCGCCGCAGAGATCTTGGCCATCTGCATAAGCGAGGTCACGCCCTCTTGCATGCGCGCACCGCCCGAAACGGTAAAGCCGACAACTGGCAATCCCAGCTCGGTCGCACGCTCAAATGCGCGACAGATCTTCTCGCCCACCACGGAGCCCATCGAGCCCATCATAAAGTTGGCGTCCATAAAGAAGAGCGCCGTATCGCAACCGCAGATTTTGCCCCTGCCGCACACAACGGCATCGCACTCGCCCGAACGCTCGCTCACGCTCTTGAGCTTGTCGGCATAGCCGGGAAACGAGAGGAAATCCTCCGACGCTAGATTGGCATACCATTCCTCAAACGTGCCCTCGTCGACCGTCATGCGCATGCGCGCGCGACCGCTCACGCGAAAGTGTTTGCCGCAACGAGGGCAGACCTCGAGGTTGTCGTGTAGGCGTGCCTCATCGATCACACGGCGGCACTCCGAGCACTTGATAAACACGTGGCGCGCGGGAAACTCGGCGCACGACTCGGTTATCGGCCCCTCAAGGACATTGACCGTCTTCGCTTTTCTATTCATCAGCATAGAGATGCCCCATCAGATCGGTGTGATACATGCCCGACAAGAACTCGTCGTTTGCCAGCACGTCGAGCTGAAGCTCGCTGTTTTCGCTCACGCCCTCAATCACGAGCTCGCCCAGGGCCGAGCGCATCTTGCGAATGGCGCCGTCACGCGTGGGCGCACACACGATGAGCTTGCCGAGCATGGAGTCGTAGTACGGCGGAACTGTCGCACCGGTGAACATGGCCGAATCCCAGCGCACGCGCGGACCACCCGGTACGCGCAACGCGGTGACCGTTCCGCATGACGGCAGAAAGTCCGGCGTTTCGGCATTGATGCGGCACTCCATGGCATGGTTGCGGACCGGCATGTCCTCCTGCTCAAAGGGCAGAGGCTGGCCGGCCGCCACGCGCAGCTGCCACTTGACCAAGTCGGTATCGGTCACAAACTCCGTAACTGGATGCTCCACCTGCAAGCGCGTGTTCATTTCCATAAAGTAGAAATTGCCGTCGTCCGAATACAGGAACTCGATGGTACCGGCCCCTTCGTAGCCGACGGCACGGGCCAGGTCGCGCGCGGCCTTGTGCATGTGCGCGCGAATATCGTCGTGTCCGTCGAGGCACGGTGCGGGGCTCTCCTCGATCAGCTTTTGGTTGCGGCGCTGCACCGAGCACTCGCGCTCGCCGAGCGAAAACACATGGCCCTGCTTATCGGCCATAATCTGCACTTCGACGTGGTGCGCCGGCGCGACGAACTTCTCCATGTAGCACTCGCCGTCGCCAAAAACGGCCTCACCCTCGGCACGTGCTTCAATAAAGGCCTTTGCCGCGTCTTCCACGCGCTCGACCTTGCGAATGCCGCGACCGCCACCGCCGGCACGCGCCTTAATAAGCACGGGGCAGCCAATGCGCTCGGCCTCGGCCGTCGCCTCCTCGGGACTTTTGAGCAAATCGCAGCCCGGCACGATGGGCACGCCCGCCGCGGCAGCCGTTCGACGTGCGGCGTCCTTGTCGCCCATGCTGTCGATGACCTCGGCCGAAGGACCGACAAACGCCAGGCCATACTTGTCGCAGTCGCGCACGAAGCTCGCCTTCTCGGAAAAGAAACCGTAGCCAGGATGGATTGCCTTTGCCCCCGACTTCACAGCACAGGTAAGCACGGCATCGTCGTTGAGGTAGCTCTCGGCAAGACGCGGGCCGCCGATGCAATACGCCTCGTCGGCAAGCTGCACGTGCAGCGCGTCCGCATCGGCCGTGGAATAAACGGCGACGGTCTTGATGCCCATATCGCGGCACGCGCGGATAACACGGACCGCGACTTCGCCGCGGTTGGCGATGAGCACTTTGTCGAACATGAAGCCTTCCTTAACTTTCGTGCATGAGTGCAAAGGACATATCGGCGCGGCAGCAAACCTCACCGTTGACGCTCGCAGTACCCGTCGCAAAGCGGAACGGCCCGCGCGCACGCGTGATGGAGCACACCAGATCCACCGTGTCGCCCGGGCGCACCGGACGCTTAAAGCGCACCTTGTCCAGACTCGTGTAGAACGGCGTCGCGCCGCGCGCCTCCTCATCGCCCATCAGCAGCACGCAGCAGTTCTGGGCGAGCATCTCGCACTGGACCACGCCGGGGACGACCGGGTTTCCCGGAAAATGCCCCTGCAAAAAGTACTCGTCGCCCGTAATCGTGATCTTGCCGTGGGCCTCATCGCCCACTAGCTCGGCTTCGTCGAGCAAAAGCATCGGCTCGCGATGCGGCAACAGCTTCTTGAGCTCTTCTTTGTTCATGGATATCACCTATCCGATCCTCATGAGGCAGCTGCCAAACTCCACGAGGTCGCCGTCGGCCACGCAGATCTCGAGTACCTCGCCATCCGCCTCTGCCGTCACCTCGTTGAGAACCTTCATGGCCTCGATGATGCAGAGGGTCTCGCCGGCTTTGACCTTGGAGCCCACGTGCACAAACGGTTCGTCGCCCGGCGCCGGGGCTGCATAGAAAACGCCGACCATGGGAGCGGTCACCTCGGTGCCCTTGGGCTCCGGTGCGGCGGCAGGCGCCTGCGCGGCGAGCTCCGGCGCGGCAGGCGCGACTGTGGGAGCTGCAACTGGAGCGGCCATGGCACCCGGCATAGGCATGGGCACGGCAACCGGCTGTGCGGCGCTCGCGCGCTCGAGTTCGACCGCGGTGCCATCGGGCTCCTCAACGCGCACGCGCGTGAGGCCACGGTCCTCCATAACATCGGCTATCTCGGCAAGTCTTTTGGAATCCATGCTCTAGCTCCTTGCATATCTACGCAGCGCGATGGCGGCGTTGTGCCCGCCAAAGCCCAAGTTGGTCGAAAGCGCCCAGGTAAGGTCGGCGCGGACCGCTCGATTAGGCGTGTAATCAAGATCGCAGGCGGGATCGGGCGTGTGGTAGTTAATGGTCGGCGGCACCACGCCCTGCTCGAGCGCCATGGCACAGGCCATGACCTCAATGGCACCCGTGGCACCGATCATGTGGCCGGTCATCGACTTGGTCGACGAGACGTGCGCGGCGCGTGCCGCGTCCTCGCCGAGCGCACGCTTTATGCCCGCCGTCTCGGACGAATCATTGAGCTTGGTCGAGGTGCCGTGAGCGTTGATGTAGAGGCCCTCGGAAGGCTTAACGTCGCCCTCGGCCACCGCCAGCGATATCGCACGGGCAATGCCGGCAGCCTCGGGATCGGGGCTCGTGATGTGATAGGCATCATCGGTGTTGCCGTAGCCCACGACCTCGGCGTAAATGTGCGCACCGCGGGCCTGTGCGTGCTCCATACCCTCGAGCACGAGCACGCAGGCGCCCTCGCCCATCACAAAGCCGTCGCGGTCTGCATCGAACGGGCGGCAAGCCGTCGCGGGATCGGGGTTGGTGGTCAATGCGCGACAGGACGTAAAGCCGGCAACGGCATCGGGGATGATGGCCGCCTCGGCGCCGCCGGCCAGGATTGCATCGGCATAGCCGTGCTTGATGGCGCGGAACGCCTCGCCCACCGCATGGGCCGAGGTTGCGCACGCGGTCACCACGGGCAGGGTCGGCCCCTTTGCTTTGTGACGGATTGCGATGTTGCCCGATGCCATGTTGGGGATCATCATCGCGATCATGTAAGGCGATGCGCGGCGGGGCCCACGGTCGGCAATCGTATGGACGTTATCGACGAGCGTCGTCATGCCGCCCACACCCGAGCCCACGTAGACGCCCAGGCGCTCGCGATCGATGGCACCTTCGACATCAAAGCCCGCATCGTGCATTGCCTCGTCCGAAGCCGCCATCGCAAACTGAACGCAAGGGTCCAGATGCTTGGCGTCACGCTTGCCAAAGTACTCGTTGCCGTCAAAGCCCTTGACCTCGGCCGCCACCTTGACGGCAAACGCGCCGGTATCGAAGTGCGTGATCGGGCCGATGCCACAGGTCCCGGCGCACATGGCCGCCCAGGTGGCAAGCGCGGTGTTGCCGAGCGGCGATACGGCACCTATGCCGGTGATTGCAACTCTCTGTTCCATCATGGTCTCCTCATCCAAGCCGTTCTTCGGCCCTGGTTTCTACATCGCCATTCCGCCGTCAACGCGTATGACTTCGCCC
>CAVCBD010000148.1:0-4144 GCA_963599935.1 Acutalibacteraceae bacterium
GACCCGCACTTCTTTGACGAGTTCCTCGAGAAGTGGGACCGCGGCGAATACCATGATTAGCGGGTATCCGGCGTAATTAACTAGTCCGTTGACGGCTCGCGTTTCTGTGAGGGGCGCGGGCCGGTTTTCTATCAGCCCTATTGACTTGGCGGGCTGGCGTAAGAAAGGGAAGGCTCCTATGGAGTTTGTTCTTGATAACGGTTCTGTCCGCGTGGCACTGAGCACGGCTGGCGGATCGTTCACTTCGATTAAAGCCAACGGTCGCGAGTACCTGTGGCAGGGCGACCCGGCGGTGTGGTCGGGTCAGGCCCCGATCTGCTTTCCCATCTGCGGCGGTCTGCGCGATGGCCGCGCTATGACGCGCGCCGGCCACGAGATCAACCTCGCGCGTCATGGTTTCGCCCGCAAGCAGGAGTGGAAGTTCGAGGAGCAGGGCGACAGCATGGTTGCGCTGAGCCTGAGCTCTGCCGACCACGCCGAGCTGCTCGAGCAGTATCCGTATCCGTTTAAGATCGTTGCACGCTACACGATCGATGCGGCAAAGGTGGTCGTTTCGTACGAGGTGACCAACGAGGGAGCCGAGGACATGCCGTTCTTTGTGGGCGGCCATCCTGGCTTTAAGTGCCCGCTCGACGAGGGCGAGTCCTACGACGATTACGAGCTTCGATTTGAGCAGCGTGAGGCGGCAGAGCTCTGCACTGCCGTTCCCTCGACGGGCCTGATTGATGTCGAGCATCGCAGTAAGAACCCGATGGTTGGCCACGATTTGCCGCTCACCCATGAGCTTTTCGACTTTGCCGAGACCATCTTTGATGTGCTCGAGAGCCGCGTGGTCACGCTGACCAAGAAGACCGAGGACAAGGGCGTACGCCTGACATTCCCTGATATGCCGTACCTGATTGTATGGAGCAAGCCCGAGGGCGACTTTGTCGCGGTTGAGCCGTGGGGCGGTCTGTCCACCTGCTCCGATGAGGACGATGTCCTGGAGCACAAGCGTGGCTGCCTGGTGGCCAAGCCGGGAGAGACCGTCACCCGCGGCTTTGAGATCGAGATCCTTTAACGAGTTATCGTGTGTTTGGGGCAGGTCATGCCGCCCCGGAACAGGAGTTCAATATGATTCTGACCGTTACCATGAACCCGTCGATTGATACGCGCTATCAGCTCGACAAGCTGATCATCGACGATGTTAACCGCGTGACGCCCGAAAAGACCGCTGGCGGCAAGGGCCTCAACGTGAGCCGTGTGCTGCTGCAGTTGGGTGACGATGTGCTTGCGACCGGTCTGCTCGGCGGCCACATGGGTGCCTATATGGCCGAGCTTATGGATGCCGATGGCGTCAAGAACGACTTTGTGCCCATCGCCGGTGAGACGCGCATTTGCCTGAATATTCTGCACGAGGGTAATCAGACCGAGCTGCTGGAGAGCGGCCCGCAGATCGCTCCGGCCGAGCTCGAGGCCTTTACGGCCAAGTTTGCCGAGCTTGCAGCGAAGGCGGACGTTGTGACGCTTTCGGGCTCGCTGCCGCGTGGCGTCGATGCCGGCTACTATGCCGAGCTCGTCAAGATTGCCGAGGAGGCGGGCGCCAAGGTGCTGCTCGACACCTCGGGTGCATCGCTGGAGGCCGCGCTGGAGTCCGACGCTAAGCCTGAGCTCGTAAAGCCCAACCTGACCGAGATTAACGGCCTGCTGGGTACGTCCTTTACGACTGACGACGTCGATGCCCTGCGCGAGGCGCTTGCCGCCGACGGCCGCTTTGCCGGTATCCCCTGGGTTGTCGTCTCGATGGGCGCCGCCGGTTCGGTGGGCTTCCACGAGGGCCGTGCGTTCCGCGCCAAGACGCCCGCGATTGCCGCTGTCAACGCGACGGGTTCCGGCGACTCGACCATCGCCGGCTTTGCGCACGCTATTGCTGCCGGCGCGGACGATGTCACCGTGCTTAAGACCGCCAATACCTGCGGCAAGCTCAACGCTATGGATCCCAAGACCGGCCACCTGGTCATGGACCGCTGGGACGAGGTCTACAACAGCGTCGAGGTTACAGAGTTGTAGCGGTTGCGGCTCCTAATAGAATGAGCGTGGATAATCTCCCACTTTGGGCTCGCAAATGGGCTCGAAGTGGGAGATTTTCCACTCTCATGAGGGGTAGCTAATTTGGGACGGGGCTATTTTGACTACTTTCACATGCAAGGTAGTCAAAATAGAGACACGTCCCAAATTAGCTACCCTTGCCCCCAAAAAGGCGCCCGTCGGCGATGTTGCCGGCGGGCGCCGTTGTCGTGTGGGCGCTATTTGTTGAGCGCGGGCGTCCGAGGCCGCGTGCTACAGCGAGTCGATGAAGCGCTGCTGGGCGGCACGTCCTGCTTCGTCCCACTTAAAGACGCCGGCGTTGTCGAGCACGTGGCCAAACACCGCGCCGACCTCCTCGTGCAGGATGTCGATGGCGTTATCCGCCGTAAGTTCATCGGCACGACGGGCAAAGACGTCCAGGGCCCACGCGGCGTGGCTGCGGCAAAGGTCGTCGCCCTCGAGCGCGGCGGCAAGGTCGTAGCTGGCGTCGACCTTGGCCGCCAGCAGGTGCTCGCGGACGGCACCGAGCTCGGGAACCAGGCGCGGCGGAAGAATGGCCAGGCCCATGACCTCAATCAGGCCGATGTTCTCCTTCTTGATGTGGTGATACTCGGCATGAGGGTGGAAAACGCCCAGCGGATGCTCATCGGTCGTAATGTTGCAGCGAAGTGCCAGGTAGGCCTCGTAGATCTCGCCGCCGGCATTACCGCGGGAGTCCACGCGGCGGATGACGGGCGTCACGGTGTTGTGCGCCACGCCGTCGGCCGTGTGCGCGATGACGCCCGCAGACTCGTCGGTCCACTCGCGCCAGGCGAGGATGATCTTCTCGGCGGCATCGAGCAGTTGAGCACGGTCGTGCGAGCGCAGGCGCAGCACCGAGAGCGGCCACTGCAGCACGGTGCCGGTGACCTGGTCAAAGCCGGGCACGCTAAACTGCGAGACCTCGGCCGCGTGCATCATCGGGAACTCGTGTGCGCCGCCCTGGAAATGGTCGTGCGACAGGATCGAGCCGCCCACGATGGGCAGGTCGGCGTTGGAGCCAATAAAGTAGTGCGGGAACAGGTCCACAAAGTCGAGCAGGCAGGAGAGGCCCTTGCGATCGACGTGCATCGGACGATGCTCGGAGCTCATGACAATGCAATGCTCGTTAAAGTACGCGTACGGGCTGTACTGGAAGCCCCAACGCTCGCCGTCAAGCTGAATCGGGATAACGCGCAGGTTCTGGCGAGCGGGGTGAGCGCCGCCGTCGGCTGCAGCGGAACGTCCGGGGTAGCCCTCGTTTTCGATGCAGAGCTGGCAGGCAGGATACTTCTCGCCCGTGTTCTTGGCGGCACCGGCCGCGGCAATGTCGCGCGGGTCCTTCTCGGGCTTGGACAGGTTGATGGTGATCTCAAGATCGCCCCAGTTGGTGGGGGTGCTCCACTTGATGTTGCGCGCGATGGCGGCGCGGCGCACATAGCCGGCGTCGCAGCACAGGCCGTAGAACCAGTCGGTCGCGGCGCGGGGCTCGTTGACGCCCATGCGCCCATTGAACTCCTCGTTTACAACCGAAGGCCTCGGCATAAGCACACCCATGATACGCATGGCGATGCGGTCGCGGCCCGAGGCTGTGTCCTCGGCAGCACCGTTGGCAACGGCGGCCTCGGAAAGCGCGGCGAGCGTGCCCTCCAGATCAAAGTCGGGGAGGGTATCGGGGTGCAGAAGCGAGATCTTCTCGGTCTGCAGCGCCCAGACCATGTCGAGCGCGGGACCCGTGGCGCCGATGCACTCCAGAATGGTGTTGTAGGCCCAGATGCGGTCGTCCTGCCCGATCATGGATCGATGGATAGCGTACTCGATCAGGTTCTGCGCAGCCTCGCGCACGTCGGTCATTACAGCCATGCTGCGTAAGCCCCCTTGTCAGAGATTGCGTAGTGACGGGCAGAACCCTCGCCCAGCCAGCCGTTCATCTTGGCGATGAAAGTATCGACCAGATCGAGCGGCACGAAGGCCTGGATGGTACCGCCAAAGCCGCCGCCGTGGATACGAACGGCGCCACGGCCGTCGAGCACATGCTCGGCAAGAGCAAGCGCGTACA
>CAVCBD010000149.1:0-4112 GCA_963599935.1 Acutalibacteraceae bacterium
AGAAGGGTTTTACCGGCGACAACGGCCGCACCACCAAGCGCGCAACGGGCATCGGCCTCTACCTGGTGGCACGTCTGTGCTCCAAGATGGGCATCGACGTCACCGCATCGTCCGAGCCCAGCGAAGGCTTCGTCGTCACGTTCGCTTTTTCAACGAACAAGTTCCAATACTTTGAGTAGTCAGCCCGTATGGCGTAGCCGTTCAGGATCTGCCCATCTAAGAAAATATCAGGCTTCTCGGTAGCTATATTCCTGAACGGGAACATTGCTAATGTAGCAAACACTATATTCCCGTACATGAACATAGTTCCACGGTTTTATACTATGTTCACGAATAGGAATATAGCTGGAGGCATGATGAGAACGGTGACAACGATTAAAAAGCTGGATGGGCGCATCAAGCTCAAACCGTCGGAAGTCGCTTTCTCGGAGCGCGTGGTTTTCGATCCCGCCGAGATGGGGAAAGCCCTTAGGCTCAGAAGGCGTGAGCTTGGCTTGACTCAACGCGATGTCGCGACTATGACGGGCCGCAGCCTTCGTGTGATTGGTGATATCGAGCGGGGGCGGACAACGGTCGAAATTGGTGTCATTTTCGATTACGCCTCCATCGTGGATATTGATTTTATTCTGAAGGTGAGGGGGAAATAATGGATGGCACGCTGTTCGTTCACCGTGAGTTTAATGGGTCTTACCAGCTGGTTGGCATATTGGAGGAAAACGCGGGGCTTCCGATATTCACCTATAGCCCCAAATATCTCCAGAGCGGTGATGCGGCCCCGATTTCGACCTCGCTGCCGTTGTCGGCCGAGACATTTAGTCCGGACGCAACGGGTTCCTTTTTCTCTGGCATCATTCCGGAGGGGCAGCTCAACAGGGATCTTGAGAAAAGGGCGCGAGCGGAACGCGGAGATTACTTTAAGGTGCTCGATTTAGTCCGCGATGAACCTGTCGGCGCTCTGGTTTTGACGCGAGATCCTTCGGCCGACAGTCTCGAAATGGGCTATGAAGAGATAGGTGAGGAACAGCTAAGCGGGCTGGCATACGCGCCGGCGGAGGTTGCTTTTGATTTAGCGCTAGAGAGTCGAATCTCCCTTGCAGGTGCTCAGGCGAAGGTCGGTCTCTACCATACGGGCGATGATCCATGTGGCGGATGGTACCTGCCTCATGGAGCGGCCCCATCTACGCACATTCTCAAGGCGGGATCGAAAACGTTCCCGGGCGAGACAGTGTGCGAAGCGATGTGCGTGAGGGCCGCCTCTCTGATGGACCTGTCGGCCGAAGAGTGTTTTCTTATCCGAGTTGAGGATGCCGAGCCAATTATCGCCGTGAGGCGATTTGACCGAGTAACGCCTGATGCTGGATGCTCGGTTGACGGATTGCCAATTCCATACCGTTTGCACCAGGAAGATGTTTGTCAAGCCAAGGGCATTTCGCGTGAGCTTAAATATGAGCCCACGGGCGTCAATTACCTGGGGCTTATCGTCGATGCGGTGCGAAGGACGTCGACGAATCAAATGGAGGACAGGTTCCTTGTCGGCTATAACCAGCTGTTCGACTATGCCGTAGGTAACTGCGATAACCATCTAAAGAACTGGTCGTTCGTGTGGGACGAAAGTTGGAAGCAGGTGAGGTTGGCGCCGCTCTATGACGTGCTGTGCACAACGGTTTATCCCAGTCTCGTTCGCGAGATGGGCGTCTCGTTTGGAGGGAGCCGCAAGATTGACGACGTAACGCGCGGGTCGGTGATGAGCCAAATGATTGGGGCGGGTTTGCCCGGGGGAATTATTGCCGGAATGATTGCTGATACCTGCAATGAGGTTCCAGACGCGCTAAGAGATGCCGCGCGCGGTCTCAAAGAAGAGGGTTTTTCCGAGGCGGAGGTAATGTTCGAGAAGATCATTCCAGAAGTGCAAGCTCGTCTAAGCAGGATCGCCTTATAACAAAAAAGCGCCGCCCCAAACAAAGCGTGCCGCCCCAAACGGGGCGGCACGCCATTTTTCCATCAGACAACTCGTTGAAGCAAGGCTGCGAAGGCCGCGGGGCCGGGAGGGGTTTCCTAAGGGCACATCCCGCAGCCGCAACGCGGCGAGGACGTGCCCGTGGAAACCCCGCAGGCCCCGCGGCCGGTGGGAGCAACGCTACTTCACGACCAAAATGTCGCAGTCCGTATTGCGCAGCAGGAACGTCGAAATCGAGCCCAGTAGCGCGTACTTAATTGAGGACAGGCCGCGGGCGCCGCAGAGCACCAGATCGGGCTTAACCACGTCGAGCATCTCGTCCTTGAGCGTCTCACGAATGCGGCCGGTACGAATCATGACCTCGACCTCGGGAATGTCGGGATTGGCCTTGGCCTCCTCGAGCTGCTTGGCGATGGAGTTGTTAAAGGCCTCCTCCAAGCCGTTGACCAGGTCGACCGGATAGGAACCGGCGCTCTCGAGCGCCGTGGAGTCAATGACGTGGCCGATGATCAGCTTGGCGCCGTTGTTCGCGGCGACCTTGATGGCGCGTGCGAGCACAAAATCCTGCTGCTCAGTACCGTCGAGTGAAACAAATACCTTGGTGTAGCCCTCGTTCATGGTTTCCTCCTTGGTCTATCGCACGGGCGCGGGGCTCGTGCGTCGGGCGGGCGCGGGTGCGTTGACCGCCGGACACTTTACCTTGTTGCAGTTATACCCAAGGATTTCGGTTTGACCGCTCGCAATTCTGTGAACGGGCGAGTTTTTTGGTAAGGGTAGGCGCGGTCGCGCCGCCAACGGTTGATAATGGGACATCGCCCGCATCGTCCGCAGAACATCTACCGGCGGGTGTCTAACGAGGGGGTCCCTTTGGATATTATCGAGCTTCTAAAATCTGCCTTCATGGGCCTGGTCGAGGGCATCACCGAATGGCTGCCCGTTTCGTCGACGGGTCACATGATCTTGGTGGACGAGTTCGTCAAGATGAACGTGAGCGAGACGTTCTGGAATATGTTCCTGGTCGTGATTCAGCTCGGTGCTATTTTGGCCGTCTGCGTGCTGTTCTTCCACGAGCTTAATCCGTTCTCGCCTAGCAAGGGCAAGGAAGGCCGTCGCGACACATGGGTGCTGTGGGGCAAGATTGTGCTCGGCTGTATTCCCGCCGCGGCGATCGGTCTGCCGCTCAACGACTGGATGGAGGAGCATTTCTATAACGCTCCCGTCGTGGCGCTGGCGCTTATCGTCTACGGCGTGCTGTTCATCGTGATTGAGAATTGGCGTGCCCGCAAGCGCGAGGAGATGGCCGTTGCCGGTTCGTTTGGTTCGCGCGCCGTGGTGGCGGGCGGACGTCCCGCCGGTGCGCACTTTGCGGCGCCTGCTGCGGCCGTTGTCGAGGATGAGGACGATGACGAGGACCTGGACTTTGGCTCCATCACCACGCTCGAGGACCTGAGCTGGAAGACGGCGCTGGGCATCGGCTGCTTCCAGGTGCTTTCGCTGGTGCCGGGTACATCCCGCTCCGGTTCCACCATCATCGGCGGCCTGCTGCTGGGCTGCACGCGTTCGGTGGCGTCCAAGTTTACGTTCTTCCTGGCCATCCCCGTCATGTTTGGTGCGAGTGCGCTCAAGCTGGTCAAGTACTTCATTAAGGGCGGTACCTTTGGCGCCAACGAGATCGCCATCCTGGGCGTGGGCTGCGTCGTGGCCTTTGTGGTCTCGCTCATTGCCATCAAGTGGCTCATGGGCTTTGTTCGCCGTCACGACTTCAAGTGTTTCGGCGTCTACCGCATCATCCTGGGCATCGTGGTGCTCGCATACTTCTTCGTAGCGGTTCCGATGCTCGGCTTGTAACTTGGTTGCCGCTGCGCGGCGGCCAGAGCGAACAACTTGTCATTCAAGGGGGGCGGCATGACCAAAAGGTCTATGCCGCCCTCTTTTTGGTGCATTGGGGTCAGGTTACTATGCACCAACTTGGTGCAGATTAACCTGACCCCCTTGCACCAAAAATTGCGGTGGAATAGTTCCTGTTTGGGGGCCAGAAGGCCGGTTTCAGGAACTATTTCACCGCAACTTATTTGGTGATGCTCGAGTGGTGGCGGTGCGCGGAGTCGTGGTGTGATTTGCGTCGGTGTCCGCGCGGCTCGGTATACTGGTACGG
>CAVCBD010000150.1:0-4025 GCA_963599935.1 Acutalibacteraceae bacterium
GATTTGCAGCGACGGACCTCAGGACGCTCTTACACCACGTCTGCGCGCGCGACCTTATTGCGCTGTGTTAGGCCAAAACGTCCGACAAAATCTCGATCAGGCTGTCCACGTCGGCTTCCTCGCACACGAGCGGCGGCAGGAAACGCAGCGTGTGAGCACCAGTAGCGTTAATCACGGCGCCGGCGGCCAGCGCGCGGGCAACAATATCATGTGCATCGCCCGCAGCGTCATCCAAATCGCAGCCGAGCATTAAGCCGCGACCGCGTGCCTCGACCACATGCGGCAGCTTGGTGAGTTTTGCCTCCATACAAGCACCCACCTTGGCAGCATGCTCGGCATAATCGCCGCGCACGAGCGCGGAGAGCGTCGCGGCGCACGCCGCGACAGCCAAGCAGCTACCGCCAAAGGTCGAACCGTGGTCACCAGGCTTAAACACGTCGGCGATCTCTTTCTTTGCCACCACGGCGCCCATGGGGACGCCGTCGGCGATGCCCTTGGCAAGACTCATGATGTCGGGCTCCACGCCATAGGTCTGGAATGCAAACGGCTTGCCGGAGCGGAAGATGCCACACTGGACCTCGTCGGCGATAAGAACGGCGCCCACCTCGTGCGCCAGGTCGCGCGCTGCCGTCATAAACTCCTCGGTCATGGGGTGTACACCGCTCTCGCCCTGGATCGGCTCGAGCATCACGGCACAAATTTCGCTTCTCAGCTGCTTAAAGATCGAACGTAGTTCGTCGACATCGTTGGGCGTGCAGGCCACAAAACCGCCCGGCAGCGGACGGAAGCTATCCTGCAGCCAATCCTGCATGGTGGCGGCAATGGTCTCGAGCGTACGGCCGTGGAAGCCGCCGCGCATGCACACGATGGTGTTGCCACCGTTACCAGCACGCTTGGCGTACAGACGCGCGAGCTTCATCGAGCCCTCGTTGGCTTCGGCGCCGGAGTTGGCAAAGAACGTCTCCCATACCTGCTCGCCCGCCGTCGGAGCGCCGAGCGCAGCTGCCGTGGTCTCATCGCCGGCGGCAATGGCATCGGCCAGAACGCACGCACCATCTACGTCGTCGTTGGCAAGCTTGGACAGCAGCGCCGCGACCTGTCCACGCTGCTCGATGTAGAAGTAGTTAGACACATGCAGAAGCTTTTTGGTCTGCACCTCGAGCGCCGAGAGCACTGCAGCGTTACCGTGGCCAAGGCTGCACACACCGATTCCAGCAAGAAAGTCAAGATACTCACGGCCGTCATCGCCGGTGAGCTTCATGCCGCGGCCCTCGACAAACTCTACCGGAGAGCGACCAAAGGTATGCATAACGTAATGGGATTCGAGCGATTGTTGAGTTGCAAGTGACATGGGGTGCCTTTCGTTTGGCGCCGTACGGCGCAGGGCTATGGGTGCAGGGACGCGACGACCGCGGGTCAGCTAGACCGTCTGGAGCTTCTCGACCTCGTCGAAGTTCTCGGTCAGGCGCGCTGCAAACGTCGAAAGCGGGTGCGGATGCGTATCGAACTCGTAGGCCGTCTCGGTGGAGTGGATCACGGTACCGACGCCAGCATCGGTCAGCAGCTCCAGCAGCAGCGAGTGCGGCGTCGTGCCGTTGATGATGTGGGCTCGGAACACGCCAGCGGTAAGCGCATCGACGGCGGCGCGCAGCTTGGGAATCATGCCCTTGTCGACTTCGCCGCCGTAGAGCATCTCGTTGACCTCGTCGAGCGTCAGGTTGGAGATAAGCGAATCCTTGTCGCTAAAGTCCTTGTACAGACCGTCGACATCGGTCAAGAAGATCGCCTTGTGCGCATGAAGCGCCGCCGCAACGGCGCCGGCGGCGGTATCGGCGTTGATGTTGAAGAAGCCACCGTCCTCCCCCGCCGCGACCGTGGCGATAACGGGAATGTACTCGCTGTCGAGCAAACGCTCGATATAGTCGGTGTTGACGTGCGTGACCTTGCCTACGCGGCCGAGCTCTGGGTCGAGTGGCTCGGCGATAAGGGTACCGGCGTCGCTGCCAGACACGCCCACGGCCAGGTTGCCGTGGTGGTTGAGCGCCGCGACCAGCTCCTGATTGACCTTGCCGCCCAGTACCTCGCGCACGATATCCATGGTGGCAGGCGTAGTCACGCGCTGGCCGTTCTTAAACTCGACGGGGATGTCGTAGTGGCTGAGCGCCTCGTTGATGGCCTTGCCGCCACCGTGCACGATAACAGGGCGCATGCCGATAATCTTGAGCAGGACGATATCGCTCATCACGTCACGACGCAGCTGCTCGTCGACCATGGCGGCACCGCCGTACTTGATAACGACCGTCTTACCGGTCAGGTTCTTAATCCACGGCAGCGCCTCAAACAGCAGCTGCGCGGTTGCTTCGTTGGATTCACTCGAGCGACAATCGCGTGCGAATTTCATAGTCTGCCTCGTCTTTCGTGTAGCTATCGCGCCGCACCTCGTTGCCCGCGATTGCAGCGGGGCGCGCGGCACATCGGGAGTTTAGGAACGGTAGTCGCCGTTGATCGAGATGTACTCGTGCGTGAGGTCGCAGGTCCACACAGTCGTTGCCGCGTCGCCTGCGCCCAGGTCGGCCGAAATCACAATCTCGGGCGCCTCAAAGCGACGCAGCGCCTCGTCCTCGTCAAAGGGAACGGTCAGGCCATCACGGCAGACGGGCATACCCATCATGTCGATGGACACATCTTCTTGGTTAAACTGCACGCCGCACTTGCCGAGCGCCATGGCAACGCGGCCCCAGTTGCAGTCGTGGCCGGCGATGCAGGTCTTGACGAGCGGCGAGTTGGCAACAGCACGAGCGGCGATATCGGCCTCCTCGTCGTTCACGGCGCCGGTGACGCTAACCGTCACGAGTTTGGATGCGCCCTCGCCGTCTGCGGCGATGTTGCGCGCCAGGCTCTCGCACACCTCATGCACGGCAAAGGCCAGCTCGTCGAAGGCGTCAGAGCCCTCGACAATAGGCTCGGCATCTGCGGCAGCGGCGCCGGAGGCAAGCATGATGCAGGTGTCGTTAGTCGAGGTGTCGGAATCGACCGTTACCTTGTTGAAGGTCTGCTTGACGGTGGAGAGCAACAGGGCGTGGAGCGCCGCCGGCTCGACGGGGGCATCGGTAGTGATGACCGCGATCATGGTTGCCATGTTGGGCATGATCATGCCCGAGCCCTTGCACATACCGCCCACCGTATAGGCATTGCCTGCGTGCCCCGCGGCCTCGCTGCGGTAACACACGGCATACTCCTTGGAGTGCGTGTCGGTCGTCATGATAGCGCGGGCGGCATCGGTGCCACCGTGGGCGGAGAGCGCCTCGTAGGCGGCAGGAACGGCAGTCTCAAACGTGTCGATCGGCAGAATCTGACCAATTACGCCCGTGGAGGCGACCAGAATCTGCTGGGGCTCGCAGCCGATGACCTGCGAGGCGATGTTGCAGGTCTCGCGCGCGCAGGCAAGACCGGTCTTACCCGTGGCGGCGTTGGCATTGCCAGAGTTTACCGAAACGCCGGCAATGACGCCGTAGCCCTTGTCGGCGCCGCCCAAGTTGGCACGGCTCACCTGCACGGGCGCTGCACAAAAGCGGTTAGTCGTAAACACACCGGCCCCGGGACAGGGCTTGTCGGGCACGACGAGCGCGTAATCCAGGCGCTCGGGATTCTTGCGGAATCCGGCATGGATGCCCGCCGCCTTAAAGCCGGCTGCCGCCGTTACGCCGCCCTCTACGGCACGAATCTTGATATCGAACTGCTCAGCATTCATCGTCTTTACGACTCCTTATGTCAAACAAAAAATGGGCATCGGTTGGTGCGCCATGCCGGCCACAATCGTGAGACCAGCTTAAAAGTGGCGCCCCACTCGATGCCCGACTACCAAATCGTTAACAATCGAATGCGCTACACCGGGCACGCCACTGTGGGCAAGCCTCGTCGCTCGTCAAAACCAAAGACGATGTTGGCGCACTGGACCGCCTGGCCTGCTGCGCCCTTGCACAGATTGTCGATGGCGCCCGTCGCCACCAGCACGCCCGCGCGCT
>CAVCBD010000151.1:0-4019 GCA_963599935.1 Acutalibacteraceae bacterium
CGACACCGGCATCCGCGGCGACATCTTCGGCAGCGACCACTGCCCCGTCACCCTCGCCCTGGAGCTCTAGCCCAACTGATCCCCTGGGGACGGAGAAAAAGGGGGTCATCTTCACCTCGCGGGGGCATCCACGCGGCCCGCCCGCTACGAAATCGGCCCATCTACTACGTTTAAGCCACTACCCTCAACCACGGCGAACAACGCAAAAAGAAAACCGCAGGTAGAAAGCCTG
Organism: Acutalibacteraceae bacterium; assembly: GCA_963599935.1. GTDB lineage: Bacteria > Actinomycetota > Coriobacteriia > Coriobacteriales > Coriobacteriaceae > Collinsella. Next base: position 233 of record CAVCBD010000151.1, read on the forward strand.
CGGTTTTTCATAAAACGCGGTCATGGTCGGGGGTATCAGGCTAAACGTAGTAGATGGGCCGATTTCGTAGCGGGCGGGTTCAGTTGACTCCCCGAGGACGTCTGGGGACGGAAGATAACGGATCAGCTTGGCTCTTGAGGGCCACGATGCCCGTCATATCAACCGGCCATTTCAAAACTATGCCGGTTTACGGGGCTAAATCGCAAACCCCCAACCATACGCAATTCCGAAATAATAAAACCGCAGGCAAACGGCTTACTCCATTTCGAAAAAAGCCGGTATGGTCTGTCTGTGCCAATCTAGCCCCGTAAACCGGCATAGTTTTGATATAACACCAAGACAGTATTGGTTCTTGCCTCGGCGCAACCACCACTACAGCCCGTACTTCACGACGACGCGGTTGATGCGGCGACACCAGGGCTTGTACAGAGCGGCCAAAAACACGCAGGTCGCGAGTCCGTGCGTGATATCGAACGGTACGGCGGTGGCAAGACGCGCTATGGCGCCTGCCCAGGTGAGCGGCTGCACAAAACCGATGATGTCATACGCGTTGATTACGACACCATACAGCAAGCCCGAGGCAAAGCCATACGCCAACAGCGCCGGCATTCGCACGGTTCCATCGGCGCGGTCAAACGCGCCCGCATGCGCCAGCGCGCCACCGATATAGCCCACCAGACCCCAGGCATACATCTGCCACGGCGTCCACATGCCCTGCCCAAAAAAGAAATTGCTGGTCAGCGCTGCCAACGCGCCGACCATAAAACCATTGCGACGGCCAAGTGTCGCACCCGCGATAATGGCGATAGCGCTCACGGGCTTAAAATCGGGAATGGGCCCAAACAGGATGCGTCCCGCCGCGGCCAGCGCCGCCAGCACTAGCGTGGGCATGATCTGACGCAGGCCTGGACGTGATGTCTCATAGCCCGCAAAGAACAGTGCGAGCACGAGCGCCACTACAACCAGCATGGCAAGCGCCGCCTGCTCAATGCCCGCCAACAACGCCGCAGTCATCACTGCCGGCACCGCCAACAACAGCGGAATCTCCATTTTTGTGAGTAGGCGCGAGGCGCGATGATCCGTCATCCCATCACGCCCTGTAAAACACGTTGTCGGCAAAGAAATCCGCCGGAGGCTCCATGCAGGCGATCTCGCCGTCGAACATCATGGCGACGTCGTCGGACACCTGCTCGGCAAAGTCTAAGTCGTGCGTGGCCATGATGACGGTACCGCCGGCATTTGCATGGTCACGCAGGGCGCGAGCGATGATGCGGCGGCTGGCCAAGTCCAAACCCTTGGTGGGCTCATCAAGCAGTAGCAGCTCCGGACCAATCAACAGCAGCTTTGCCAACGCAAGCAGCTGGCGCTGACCGCCCGAAAGATCGTACGGGTGACGCGCCTCCAAGCCCGCCAGGCCCAGGCGCGCTGTCTGCTCCCGTGCTGCGGCCTCGTTGTATCCGCAGGCCGAAGCCCATTCCATCAGCTCGTCGCGCACCGTTTCGGCGACCAGCAATGCCTTGGGATTCTGTGGCAGCAGCGCAGCCGAGGCCGCCCCGCGCACCATGCGGCCACGCTGCAGCTTAGCCGTCTTGGCCAGCACCGAGAGCATCGTCGACTTGCCGCAGCCGTTTCCGCCCACGACCGCATGCACCGCGCCGGCTGAAAACGTCACATCGAGCCCGCGCAGCACCCAGCCGCCAACGCGATCGTAGCGAAACCAGCCTTCCGACAGGGTGGTAGCCGACCCGTCGTGCATTTTTTGGAGTATTCTGCTTCCATCCGTACTCGGGAAGGCTTCCGAGCCGTTCTCGAGCGACGTTTGTGCCACAAATTCGGACGATTTGTCCAATTCCAAACTTTTTTTCGCGCTCGATACGTCCCCGGGCGGCTCCAGAGAGCCCAAATTGTCCTCACGCCTGCTGAATACTCCGTTTTTTGCACATCGGATGGTACCCCACCCCAACATGTCATCGGAAAACAGCGATTCTCGGCGTCCCAAAGAAGCCATATCCGCCACTTCGCGCACGCGACCGCCCTCAATCCGGTACGCACACGTCGCATACTCGAGCATCGGCCGCGGTTGATGCGTAGCCACAACAACCGTGCAGCCCAGCTCACGGTTCACGCGAAACAGCGCGTGCAGAAAATTCTTCTCGGCAACGGGATCGAGCTGAGACGTGGGCTCATCGAGCAACAGCACGCACGGGCGCAGTGCCAGGACGGCGGCAAGCGACAGCAGCTGCTTGCGGCCACCCGAAAGCGTATCGGTATCGCGATGAAGCCAGTCCTCCAGACCAAAGAAATAGCTGGTCTCGGCCACACGACGACGCATCTCGTCACGCGCTAGCCCCAAGTTTTCCAGGCCAAACGCCATCTCGTGCCACACGGTCTCGCACACAATCTGGTTCTCGGGATCCTGGAACACGTAGCCCACGCACTCCGCAGACGCGCGCACGTCCATGTCGGCAACGTTCTCGCCCAGCACGCGCGCATCGCCGGTGCGCTCGCCCGCCGGAGCGATCTCGGGCTTGAGCAGCGACAGCAGCGTCGACTTACCCGATCCGGTACCGCCAACAAGCAGCGCAAATGCACCTTGGGGAACAGACCAGTCGAGCCCCTCGAGCACCGCAGCATCAGCCCCGGGGTAGGCAAAGCTCAGGCTCCGCACCTCAATCGCCGGCATATCCGGGCCGCACGCCGCACCCGACACCGGGCCCCTATCCAACCGAGCCATCAGCCAAACCTCTTCTCGTCAATCGCATGCAACACGCAGGGCAGCACCATCCAGGCAGCATACACGACATAGCCCAGCCACGGCGTGGGCACCGAGAGCTGCGGATAAAACGAATACTGCGTCGTCGCGGTCCACGCCACCGCCACCGCGGCGGCACCAAACACCGCAAGTCCAACCAGCGCGGCAGCATCGCCGCGCGCCAGCCGATACCGCGCATACGTCGTACGGCGCGACGCAGCACCCCACCCGCGCGAGCGCATGGCATCCGCGCGCTCAAGCGAATCTTCCATGCCCCAGCCCATCAACACGCTCGACGTCCGCAGGCGCGAGCGCACGGGGTCAGCCGGCGCGCGTCCCGGTACATCAATCGCATCCTGCACCGCCAGCACCGTGCGGCCGCGGCGCAAAAACTGTGGGATAAGCCGCATGCACATCGAGATCATGAGCGCGATCACCGGCGCGGCGTTGCCCAAAAGCGCAAGCACCTTGTCGTATTCGAGCATCGACGCCGCGGCCTCAAACCACAGCACGCTCGCCACAAACAGCCCACCCATGCACAGGCCGTACATCATGCTCTCCAAATACACCACGCGCATGCCAATATGAAACAGCTCCGTCGAGCCCGATGCACTAAACAGCGGGTTGACCAGTGCAATGATCAAAATCACCGGCAGCTGCCAGCGAAGCGCCCCCAACGTACGCGCGGCGCCGCGCGTCGCAAGCCCGTACGCCAACCCGCCCGCAAGTGACAGCGCAATCAGCACCGGCTGCATCGAGAACATGGTGAGCCCCAACGTCAGCACCATGTAGAGCGCCGGCACCGCCGGATGCGACATGGAAAATGCCGCGACGGGTTCGTTGCCCGATTCCTCTCGCATGATATCCACGGGCACCCCCATCCCCTCGCTCAAACGTCAACGCCGCAGCGCCGCCGCCATACTCAACCAGCGCAAACACCACGCCGGCGGCGCCGACATCGGCCGTCGCGCATCAATCGTTACGCGCTCATCATATGCCTGCGGTATCATATTGCGCCGTGTATCGTTTCCAAAC
>CAVCBD010000152.1:0-4008 GCA_963599935.1 Acutalibacteraceae bacterium
GGACGCCAACACGATAGAGAGGAGAGGCATGCAGTACTCACAGGAAGTGGAGAACATGTGCCCCGTTGCCAAGGGTGCATACCACGGCCCCGCACCCATCCCCGAGGAGGGCAAGTGGGTCCAGGCCAAGGAGATTTCCGACATCTCCGGTCTTACGCACGGTGTGGGTTGGTGCGCACCTCAGCAGGGCGCCTGCAAGCTCACGCTGAACGTCAAGGACGGCATCATCGAGGAGGCCCTCGTTGAGACCATCGGCTGCTCGGGCATGACCCACTCTGCCGCCATGGCTTCCGAGATCCTTCCCGGCAAGACCATCCTCGAGGCCCTCAACACCGACCTCGTCTGCGACGCCATCAACGTTGCTATGCGCGAGATCTTCCTGCAGATCGTTTACGGCCGCAGCCAGACCGCGTTCTCCGAGGGCGGCCTGCCCGTGGGCGCCTCCCTCGACGACCTCGGCAAGGGCCTTCGCTCTCAGGTCGGCACCATGTTCGGCACCAAGGCCAAGGGCGCTCGTTACCTCGAGCTCGCTCAGGGCTACGTCACCCGCATGGCTCTCAACGACAAGAACGAGATCATCGCGTTCGAGTTCCTGAACCTCGGTAAGTTCACCGACGCCGTCAAGGCCGGCAAGACCCCCGAGGAGGCCATCGCTGGCGCTATGGGCCACTATGGTCAGTGGGAGAACGCTGCCAAGTACATCGACCCGCGCACCGACGAGGAGACTCACTCTGTCGCCAGCGTGTTCCCGGTTCACGAGTAGAAAGGGAGGGAAATAACTATGACTGTTACGTTCGAAGGTTACGAGCGCCGCGCTGACAAGATCAACAAGTGCCTCGCCGACAACGGCATCGCCTCCCTCGAGGAAGCTCTGCAGATCTGCACCGACAAGGGCTTCAACCCGCGTGAGATCGTCAACAACACCCAGTCCATCGCCTTCCAGAACGCCGAGTGGGCCTACACCCTCGGCTGCGCTCTCGCCGTCAAGCGCGAGGCCAAGACCGCTTCTGAGGCTGCCGCCATCATCGGCGAGGGCATCCAGGCCTTCACCGTTCCCGGCTCCGTCGCCGAGGACCGCAAGGTCGGTCTGGGCCACGGCAACCTGGGCGCTATGCTGCTCTCCGACGACACCGAGTGCTTCGCTTTCCTGGCCGGCCACGAGTCCTTCGCTGCCGCTGAGGGCGCTATCGGCCTGGCTCTGAACGCCAACAAGGCTCGTAAGAAGCCGCTGCGCGTTATCCTCAACGGTCTGGGCAAGGACGCTGCTCAGATCATCGCCCGCATCAACGGCTTCACCTATGTGAAGACTCAGTTCGACTACTACACGGGCGAGCTCAAGGTCGTCGAGACCATCCCCTACTCCGATGGTCCCCGCGCTGCCGTTAACTGCTACGGCTCCGACGACGTCCGCGAGGGCGTTGCCATCATGTGGCACGAGAACGTCGACATCTCGATCACCGGTAACTCCACCAACCCCACGCGCTTCCAGCACCCCGTCGCTGGCACCTACAAGAAGGAGCGCCTCGAGGCTGGCAAGAAGTACTTCTCCGTCGCTTCTGGTGGCGGCACTGGCCGTACCCTGCACCCGGACAACATGGGCGCCGGCCCTGCCTCTTACGGCATGACCGACACCATGGGCCGTATGCACTCCGACGCCCAGTTCGCCGGTTCTTCCTCCGTGCCTGCGCACGTTGACATGATGGGTCTCATCGGCATGGGCAACAACCCCATGGTCGGTGCCACCGTCGCCTGCGCTGTCGCCGTCGAGGAGGCCCTCAAGGCCTAATCGCGCCCACGCGATGCTCATATAGTTGAGCTTTGGAGCCGCTATCCACCCGGGTAGCGGCTCTTTTTGTTTGCGCTGTCGCAGGGTAACATATGCCGATATATCAGTTGGGGCGAAATACGAGATGTGATGAGATGGAGCGTCAGAGCGCCCATGACGTCCACCAGCCATATTTGCCCTTTACCGATTTGCCGAGTCTTTGCGGCCCCATTGCCGATCACCCATGCGACAATGCGCCGGACGAGAAAGGAATCCGATGGAATCGACTGATGTACTGGTAATTGGATCTGGCATTGCGGGCCTTTGCGCCGCCATCGAAGCGGCGCGCGCGGGCGCGACCGTCACTGTGGCAAGCGCCGGCAAGACTATGAGCGGATCGAGCTTTTTCCCGGGAACCTGGGGTCTCGGCCTTATTGGCCCCGTCGACGAAAACGACGAACAGGACCTCATCGACACCATCCAGACCGTCGGCGGCGGCGTTGCCGACCCCGAGCTCGTCCAGACGTTTGTCCACGGTATTCCTAAGGCCATCCAATGGCTCGAGCAGGATTTAGGTGTTGAGCTCCAGCGTCCGCAAAGCGCCGAGAGCGCCCAGCAAAAGCAATTTATCCCCTGCTTCGACCACAAGACGCGAATGTGGCGCGGCCTCACCCGCAAGCCCCTTGAGGACGCGTGTACGGCCCAGATCGAGTCTCTCGGCATTCGCCTGCTCCCCCGCCACGTGCTTATAGACCTTGTTGAAGATACGAATGGAAAGATTGTCGGTGCCGTGCTCTACGACCGCACAAGCGAGCAACTCGTGCCTATGGCAGCCAAGGCCATTATCATCGCCGCGGGCGGTACGGGTGGCCTATTCGAGCGCAGCCTCACTTCCGCCGACGTGCTCAGCTCATCACAGGCCATCGCGCTGTCGCACGGTGCGTCCCTTACTAATATAGAGTTCATGCAGATGATGCCCGGCTTTATCGAGCCCAAACAAAACCTTGTCTTTAACGAGAAGACCTGGCGTTACGTCAAGTTCGACCAACCGGTCGATATTGCCGACGACAAGTTGGACGATCTGCTTGAGCAACGCTCCGGATATGGCCCCTTCACTTCGCGCCTGGCTTCCCGCGCCATCGATCTTGCCATCGATCAAGCAGGCGCCGAAGGCCTGGCGCTCCACTACGACTTCCCCCGCAAGGACGTCCCTGAGTTTGTGCAGACCTTTGCCACCTGGCTACAAGACGAGCACGGCATCGCGCCGACCGACGAGATGCGCGTAGCGATGTATGCCCACGCCGCCAACGGCGGTATCAAAATCGACAAGACCGCGTACACGGGCGTTGATGGCCTCTACGCCTGCGGTGAGGCAACAGGCGGCATGCACGGGGGCGACCGCATCGGCGGCTTATCGAGTGCCAATGGCATCGTATTCGGGCGCATCGCGGGCGCATCGGCAGCCCAGGCAGCACAGAATGCACCTGAGGCAGCCCTGAAGGCGGATATCGCCCTCCCCCAGCATGGCATTGCCGCAACAGACGCCGAGCGCCTGACCCGCAACCTCAAACACACGATGAGCACCTACTGCATGATCAACAGGACCGATGCAGGTCTATCCAAGGCTCTGCAACAGCTTGAAAGCCTGCAAGACGAGGCAACGGCCCCGAGCAAGCCACACGCCAATGACAGCGAAATCGCAGCCCTCGCCCGCCTGCAATCGCAGATTCAGCTGGCACAGGAAATGGTCAAAGCCATGCGCAAGCGGACCGAAAACCTCGGATCCCACTATCGCGCAGACTAAATCGATTCTCGCTTTGAGTTTGATCACAACTTCTCAACATGCATCGAGCTCCGTAAGCATGATTCCCCTAAGGAGAACACGCTTACGGAGCTTTAGCCGTGTTTTCCCTAAGGGAATCACAGCGCAGATTTCTCAGCTCCGAGCCCTTTCGGGTTCGACACCATGTGAGGTCAATAAAAAAGCGACCGGCCGAAGCCAGTCGCTTTAACATGCTTTGGTGGGCCGTCAGGGGGTCAGCCTGCTGCGCAGGCGGCCGCTGCGGCGCTTCACGCCTTGCGCGCTGCGCTGGTAAATGCTTACGCATTTCCTCAGCTCCGCGCCCCGACGGGTTCGACCCCATGCAAGGTCAACAAAAAAGACGGCCAACTTTCGCTGACCGTCTTAACATGCTTTGGTGGGCCGTCAGGGGGTCGAACCCTGGACCTTGGGATTAAGAGTC
>CAVCBD010000153.1:0-1723 GCA_963599935.1 Acutalibacteraceae bacterium
TGCCCGTCGCCCGAATACATAACGCAGGGACGATCGGGGAATGCCGCATCGAGCGACGCCTTGGTAGGATGCTCGGGCGGGTCCCAACGGTAGTCGCGCCAGCCCTGCGTCACAACCCAAGCGTCGTCGGGCAAGTCCTGGGAAAACTCGAGCGCATGTTGCACCAGTGCCGCCTCGGACGTGCCCATATCCATGAGCATGTACGGCGAGGAACCGACCGAGGTATGGAAGAAGTGCAGATGAGCGTCATGAAAGCCGGGGCAGACAAACTGCTCGCCGTAGTCGATAACCGACGTGGCGGCAGGAGCGGCGGCGATCACGTCATCGGGCTCACCGACTGCGACGATACGGTCGTCTGCGATGGCAATCGCCAGCTCGCGGGCGGTATCGATGCCGTCTTGCGCGGTAAAGACGTTCTTGGAGCGGATAATCCGATCGATATGTTGCATGGGCATCCCCATCTCTGGCAGGAAATTCAACACCCCCGAGTGTACTCCCCCGCCCTTGTAACAAAACCCCAAGCGGCAAACGGCAACTTTACCAGCCCTAGCGGCAGGTGGCATACTGGAGAGAGCCTGTACGATTTTGCGATCAACCCAGCAAGGAGCAAATCGACCATGACGAAGACCAAGGCACAGCAGATTATGGCGGCGACCGAGGTGCGAGCGGCTGACGACGTCACCGCAGCCATCCAAGATATCGCTACCGAGTTTGAACCCTATATCATCAAGCAGCGCCGGCACTTCCATAAGCACCCGGAGCTGAGCCTTGCCGAGGAGCGCACGACCTCCGACATCGCCAACCAGCTCGACGCCATGAATATCCCCTACGAGCGTCCCCTTAAGACGGGCCTTGTGGCGACCCTTCGCGGCACCGCGCCCGACTCCTATCGCGAGGACGGCACGCCACGCCGCCGCATCCTGCTGCGCGCCGACATCGACGCCCTGCCCGTCACCGAGCAGACCGGCGAAGAGTTCGCCAGCGTCAACGAGGGCTGCATGCACGCCTGCGGCCACGACTGCCACATCGCCATGATGCTCGGCACGCTGCAGATCCTGCGCCATATGACCGACGACATCCACGGCGAAGTCCGCATCGTCTTCCAGCCCAGCGAGGAAAACGGCCAGGGCGCCAAGCTCATGATCGGCACGGGCGTGCTCGACGGCGTCGATGGCGCCTACGCCGCGCACATCTGGAGCGAGGTTGACGCCGGCACCGTGAGCTGCGAGCCCGGTCCGCGCATGGCCAATACCGACTGGTTCCGCATCGATGTTCGCGGCACCTCATGCCACGGTGCCATGCCCCAGCGCGGCCACGACGCCGTTATGGTGGCCGCCGAGATCGTCAATGCCCTGCAGACCATCGTTTCGCGCGAGATCAGTCCCTACGAGCCGGCCGTCATTACCGTCGGCGAGCTGCACGGCGGCACCGCGCGCAACGTTATCGCCGGCACGGCCTACCTCGCCGGCACGGTGCGCACCTACGGCGATTCGACCCACGAGGAAATGCCGGAGCTTATGCGTCGCATCGTGGAGCATACCGCGGCCGCCTTGGGCGCCGAGGCAGAGCTCACCGACTACACCATCGCCAACTACAAGGTCGAAAACGACGCCGCCTCGAGCGAGCGCTGCCGTCAGGCCGTAATCAAGTGCTTGGGCCCCACCGGTCAAGGCCATTACCGTGGCACGCTTTCGGGCGAGGATTTTTCGGAGTACCTGCGCCG
>CAVCBD010000153.1:2217-3996 GCA_963599935.1 Acutalibacteraceae bacterium
AGGGTTACTCGTCCTGCGGGTCCTCGTCGGAGCTTGGCGCAGGCTCGGGCTCAGGTGCAGGCTCGGGCTCCGGTTCCGGCATGGGCGCGGGCTCGGGCTCAGGCACGGGCGTGGGCTCAGGCTCAGGCTCAGGCTCAGGCACGGGCTCGGGCGCAGGCGCCGGCGCCGCAGCGGAATCGGATACGGGCGCTGCGTCGGCGCCAAAACCAGCCGGAGCAGACTTCTTCTCAAACGGCAGCACAAAAGTCAGGACGTCGTCCTTGTCCTCGTCGGCCCACTCGCTTGCGTAGCGCGCAACCCAATAGCCAACGGCACGGTGCTTGAGCATCTTGCCAAAGACCGTGAGGAATACCGTGACAAACGCCGTCAGCACCAAGAACAATACGAGCGTGATGCCACCGCCGGTAACAAGCGCCTCAATAGCCGTAGGACGGTAGTAGTAGCTATACATACCGACAGAGGCAATGGTGCCAAAGACGAACGTCAGGATCCAGGTGACAACGTTAGCGACCAGACCCGTCAAAAACTCGGGGAGGAACGAAGCGCAGAACAGCTTGGTCTTATTGTTCTTAAAGGCCGCCCAGACCTTATCGAGCGAAAACGCGCTCTCGACACGACCGGTCACCGCAAAGTGCATCACGGCAATGTCGGCGAACATCTTAAAGAAGACCCCCAAGACCGCCGTGGCAATCATAGCCAGGACAAGCAGGCCAAGCGAGCCGAACAGCGCTGCCTCGAGTGCATAAGAGCCGTAATACGAATACGAGCCCGCGGCGCCAATTACCACGCTCTCCACCAGCGAAAGCACTACACCGATAATGGGAATGGCAGCGATAACCTCGAGCACGACCGAGATAACGCTCGAAAAGACTCCGAGGCCAAACGACGTGGAACGCATGAGTGGACGATCCATACCGTCATCAACCTTGAGCGACAGATCGCGACCCCACTCAATACCAAAGCCGGAACCACACACGCTCGCAATGCAAGCTGCCAAAAAGCCGATGGCAGCCGCGATACCGCCGATAACGGGAATGAACAGCACGAGCACCGACACAACACAAATCAGCGCCGGCAAAAAGGCGATCTGGCACACGCGCTGCAGCACGCCCGGCGTCTTGGTCATGTCCTCAAACGCCTGAGCCACACAGCCCTTGGACGCATTCGCCACGGGCGGTTGCGGAACAAACTGCTGGGGCTGACCCTGAGGGGCAGAGGCTGCGGCACCGGCATTGGGGGCACCACACGCACCACAGAACTTATCGTTGTCGCCCATGGGGGCACCACACTGCGAACAGAACATCGAGATCATCCCTTCGTATCTTGAGCGAATCATCTGGATCGCAAACGATGTCTTTGGCATCATTATCACCCAATGTGGGGACAAATACTCCAACATGACGCATTTGCAATGCGCAGGGCGCTATTCGATTGTTTGATAAGCTCGACCGCGTTAGTTCGTTCCGCGGAAACCCTTGCCGACGATCTCGGAGCTGTCGACAATCGTGATAAAGGCACCCGGATCGATCTCGCGCGCGTAGCGACGCAGCTGCACGGCCTCGCGACGGCTCAGCACGCTCATGATCACCGTCACACACTTGCCCGAGAAGGCACCGTAGCCGCGGCTGATGGTCGCCGTGCGGTTGAGATGCTTGACGATAAACTCCTCGACCTTAAGGGGCTCGGAACAAATGACTGTGCAGACTTTGCGCAGGTGAATGCTCTCGATGGCCTTGTCGACCACGAGCGTCTTGGCAAACAGGCCGAGCACGCAGTACA
>CAVCBD010000154.1:0-3958 GCA_963599935.1 Acutalibacteraceae bacterium
TCCATGCCCGCCTGCACGATGGCCTCGGTGCGGGTGTCGATGCTCGACGTGGCCTCGTCCAGAATCATTGCCGGCGGATCGGCGACGGCGGCGCGCGCGATCGAAATCAGCTGGCGCTGGCCTTGCGACAGCTGGGCGCCGTTGCCGGTGAGCATGGTGTCGTAGCCGTCGGGCAGGCGGGTGATAAAGTCGTCTGCGCCCGCGAGCTTGGCCGCTGCGATGCACTCCTCGTCGGTGGCGTCCAGGTTGCCGTAGCGGATGTTGTCCATCACGGTGCCGGTGAACAGGTTCACGTCCTGCAGCACGACGCCCAGCGAGCGGCGCAGATCGGCCTTGCGGATCTTGTTGACGTTGATGCCGTCGTAACGAATCTTGCCGTCGGCGATGTCATAGAAGCGGTTGATGAGGTTGGTGATGGTCGTCTTGCCGGCTCCGGTGGCGCCGACAAACGCGACCTTCTGGCCCGGCTTGGCAAACACGGACACGCCGTGCAGCACCTCGTGGTCGGGCGTGTAGCCAAAGTCCACGTTATCCATGACCAGGTCACCACGCAGCGGCACGTACTCGATCTCGCCGGTCGCGCGGTGCGGGTGCTTCCATGCCCACATGCCGGTGTGGTGGTCGGCCTCCTCGAGCTGCCAGGTCTCGGGATTCACCTGCGCGTTAACGAGTGTCACGTAACCCTCGTCGGTCTCGGGCTCCTCGTCGAGCAGCTCAAAGATGCGCTCGGCGCCGGCAAGACCCATGACCACGGCGTTGATCTGCTGCGAGATTTGGCCGATCTGGCCGCAGAACTGCTTGGTCATGTTAAGGAACGGCACCACGACGGCAATGGAGAGCGCCATGCCCGAGATGCTCAGGTTGGGCACGCCCAGCGCCAGGAAGATGCCACCGGCCAGCGCGACCAGCACGTAGAGCAGGTTGCCCAGGTTCATAAGGATCGGCATGAGGATGTTGGCGTACATGTTGGCCTTCTGCGAGACCTCGAAGAGCTTCTCGTTGCGCTCGTCAAAATCAGCCTCGGCGGCGGCCTCGTGGCAGAACGCCTTGACGACCTTCTGGCCGTTCATGACCTCCTCGATATGGCCCTCGACCACGCCGAGCTCGGTCTGCTGCGCGATAAAGAATCGCGCGGAGTTGGAGCCGAGCAACTTGGTCATAAAGGTCATAAAGGCGACGCCGGCAATGATGACCAGGCACATCCACACGCTGTAGTACAGCATGATGAAGAACACGGTGACGATGACGATGATCGTCATAAGCAGGTTGGGCAGCGACTGGCTGATCATCTGACGTAGCGTGTCGATGTCATTGGTGTAGTGGCTCATGATGTCGCCGCGCTGGTGCGTGTCGAAGTAGCGAATCGGCAGGTCCTGCATGCGGTTGAACATCTTCTCACGCAGCTTCTCGAGCGAGCCCTGCGTGATGACCGCCATGGCGCGGTTCCAGAAGAGCGACGATGCGACGCCCACGGCATAGATGCAGCCGAGAGTGGTCACGAGCTTCAGAATCTTGGGCTGCGCGGCCGTCCAGTCGCCCGACTGCCACGATTCACTAATGACCTGCAGCGCGCTCTGGAGGAACGTCGCGCCGATGGAGTTGATGATGGCGCAGAGCACCACGCCGGCGACGACGAGGGGCAAAAGCACCGGGTAGAAGCCAAAGAGCATCTTGATCAGGCGCGTCATGGTGCCGCCCTTGCGGTTGTGCGCGCGCTCGGCGGTCGTTGCCTTACTCATGTGCCTCGCCTCCTTCCTGGGTCTGAGCTTGCGTTACGGATGCCTCGGTGTCGGCCTCGCTGGCCCCTTCGCCCTCGGCACTCATCTTGTTTTGCGAGGTAAAGGTCTCGCGGTAGATCTCGCTCGTCTTGAGCAGCTCGTCATGGTTGCCGATGTCCTTGATGCGGCCACCCTCCATGACGATGATGCGGTCAGCATCCTGCACGGAGCTAAGACGCTGGGCGATGATGAGTTTGGTCGTGTTGGGCAGGTAGCTCGCCAGGCCCTCGCGGATCTTGGCGTCGGTCTTGGTGTCGACGGCGCTCGTGGAGTCGTCCAGGATCAGAATCTTGGGGCGACGCAGCAGGGCGCGCGCGATGCACAGGCGCTGCTTCTGGCCGCCGGAGACGTTGGAGCCGCCCTGCTCAATCCAAGTGTCGTAGCCCTTGGGGAAGCCGTCGACAAACTCGTCGGCGCAGGCCAGATGTGCGGCCTCGCAGACCTCCTCGTCGGTGGCGTTTGGGTCGCCCCAGCGCAGGTTCTCGGCGATGGTGCCGCTAAACAGCACGTTTTTCTGCAGGACCATGGCTACCTGGTGGCGCAGCGCGTCCAGGTCGTAGTCGCGCACGTCCACGCCGCCGACGCGCACGGTGCCCTCGCTGGCGTCGTAGAGGCGTCCGATTAGGTTCACGAGCGTCGACTTGGCCGAGCCGGTGCCGCCGATAATACCGATGGTCTCGCCGCTCGTAATGTGCAGGTCGACGTTGTCGAGCGCCTGGCGCTTGGCGTGCTCGGAGTACTTAAAGCTCACGTGATCGAAATCGATGGAGCCGTCGGCAACCTCGTGCACGGGCTCGTTCGGGTTGGTGATCGTGGGCTCGGCGGCCAGCACTTCGGTAATGCGGTGCGCCGACTCGTCGGCCATGGTCACCATGACAAAGATCATCGACAGCTGCATCAGGCTCATCAGAATCTGGAAGCCGTAGGTAAAGATGGAGGAGAGCTGGCCCACGTCGAACAGGGTGCCCTGGCTCGTGATGATGAGCTCGGAGCCCAGGTAGATGATGACGACGAACGCGCCGTTGACGCAGATGTTCATCATGGGGTTGTTAAAGGCGAGCAGCTTCTCGGCACGGGTGAAGTCCATCTGGACGTCGCGCGCGGCGGTGGCGAACTTCTCCTTCTCGTAGTCCTGGCGCACGTAACTCTTGACCACGCGCATGCCGGTGACGTTTTCCTCGACCGACTCGTTGAGCGCGTCGTACTTGTGGAACACGCGGGCAAAGATCGGGCGCACCTTATAGATGATGAAGAACAGGCCAAAGCCCAGCAGCGGAATGATGACCAGGTAGACCATAGCGACGCTGCCGCCCATGGCGTAGGCCATGGTAAAGGCAAAGATCAGCACCAGCGGCGAGCGCACGGCGATGCGGATGAGCATCATAAAGGCCTGCTGCACGTTATTGATGTCGGTGGTGAGGCGGGTGACGAGCGAGGAGCTCGAGAACTCGTCGATGTTGGCGAAGCTGAACGTCTGGATCTTGTAGAACAGGTCGCGACGCAGGTTCTTGGCAAAGCCGCAGCTGGCGTGGCTGCAGGTGATGCCCGCGGCGGCGCCAAAGGCGAGCGACGTCAGCGCGATGAGCACGAGAAGGCCGGCAGTGGGCAGCATCTCGGCAACGGCGGCGCCGTCCTTGATGGCGTCGATCATGTCGGCGGTGATAAACGGAATCAGCATCTCGCAGATTACCTCGCCAAGCACCAGCAACGGCGTGGCGATCGTGACCTTCTTGTAATCGCGGATGCTGCCCATAAGGGTTTTAATCATCCAGTTCCTCCCAGGTTACGCGGATTTTCTCGAGCATCTCGGCAAGCTGTTCGCACTCGTCGTGAGTGAGGGCACTAAAGGCCTGCTCCCTAAAGCGGATGCGGGCGGCCTGGTCGATGCGGGCCTTATCCCATCCCTCTTCGGTGAGTTTGATAGTGAGCTGTCGGCGGTCATTCGGATTGCGCCGGCGCTCGATGAGGCCGCCGAGCTCGAGTTTAGAAAGGATCTCGGAGAGCGACCCCGGCTTGAGGTCGAAGTTCATGCCGAGTTCCTGCTGTGACATCTCGCCGTTTTCCTGCTTGGCGAGCAGGCAGACGATGGGTGCCTTGCCCGAGACGCCGCCGCCGTGAAAGTGCATGTAGTGGCCGCAAAAGCCTAGGCCGCTCAGGATGCGCTTGGCGAGTTTGTCTTC
>CAVCBD010000155.1:0-3884 GCA_963599935.1 Acutalibacteraceae bacterium
GCTTTAAGCAGGTTATGACGGCTGACGACCTGCTGGGTGGCAAGGCTTTCCCGGGTAAGAAGATCGTCATTGTGGGCGGCGGCACCGTTGGCTGCGAGACGGCCGATTACCTGGCCCCGTTGGTCAACGACCTTTCGCCGGCCAATCGCGATGTCACCGTTATCGAGATGACCAAGACGCTTGCCGCCAACGAGGGCGGTGCCGGTCGCGCGGTGCTCATCACGCGCATGCTCTCCAAGGGCGTCCATGTGCTGACCGAGGCCAAGGTGACCGAAATCACCGAGGACGCCATCAGCTACGAAAAGGACGGCGAGGTCCACACCATCGCCGATGCCGATACGCTGGTGCTTGCCATGGGCTATCGTCCCAACACCAAGCTGGCCGACGACCTTACCGCTGCCGGCGTTGCCACCCACGTGCTGGGTGATGCCAACAAGTGCGGCAACATCCGCGATGCCATCGGGGATGGCTACAAGGTTGCCTGCGAACTCTAGTCAACCCCTTGGTGCATGAGGAGGGGCGTTTCTGCGCCATCCGATAGCAAAATAGCGGTGGTGTCCCGGGTTTCGGGATGCCACCGCTTGCTCTTGCGGTGCTGGCGACGTGAGCACTCCCTCTTTCACCGCAATTGAGGGGATGGGGGATGCGATAGTATTACGTGGTGATATTCGACAAACCGTGAGCTTCATTCGAGGGCTTTATGGAACAACACCAGCATTATCAGAGCCTGCAAGATCAGGCATACAACGCATTGCGCTCCAAGATCATCTATGCCGAGCTCAAGCCCGGCACGCGCCTTTCGGCGATTGGTCTGGAAAAGGAGACGGGAATCGGGCGCACGCCCATTCGCGAGTCCTTTGTGCGTCTGCGTGAGCAGGAGCTAGTGGAAACGCGTCCCAAAAGCGGCACCTATGTCTCAAAAATCAGCATGGAGCGCGCCGAGAACGCCTGTTTCTTGCGCGAGAAACTCGAAAGAAGCGTACTCATTAAATGCTGCTCGGCAGCCACGTCCGAGCAGAAGCATCGGCTTGAGCAGATTCTTGCCGAGTCCGAATCGCTCGACCATCGCGAAACGCGTCGCTTTTTCGACTTGGATAACCTGTTTCATGAGACGTGTTTTGTGATTGCCGGCCGTCACATGTTGTGGGATTGGATGAAGAGCATCAATACGCATTTTGAGCGATACAACTGGTTGCGTATGGTGTCGCAGGATCTGGATTGGGAGCCGATTCGTCGACAACATCGTCGGATTCTCGAGGCCATTAAGAGGGGCGATACCGACACGGCGAGCTATCTTGCCGAGACGCACTTGCACCTGATGCCCGAGGAGCAGGGCCCGGTTATCGCCTTGCATCCCGACTATTTCGAGCTTTCCAAAGACTCGTCTATCTAGCCCATCACCGCATCTGCTCGAGACGCAAAAACGATGCTGCTCACCTACAACGTTTTGCAAGCGAGTTTTTTAAAAATGCCTAAAATGGCTCAGACTGCCGACAATTGGGGAACGGGGTGCGCTATGGCGCAGATGAGGATTAAGGACATTGCCGCCGAGGCGGGCGTGAGCCCGGCCACGGTCTCGCGCTATCTCAACAACCGCCCCGGGCAAATGACCGAGGAAACCCGTGCTCGCATCGCGGCAGTTATCGAGCGCACCGGCTATCGCCCACGTGCTGCCGCGCGCAATCTGCGCAGCTCGCGCACCAACCTCATCGGCGTGATCTTGGCCGACATTGCTAACCCGTTCTCGAGCGCCATGCTCGAGGGCCTTTCCGCCAGCGCCGCCGCGCGCAGCTGCTCGCTCATGACCGCCATTAGCGGCAACGACCCCGCCAAGGAGGCAGAGTCGCTCACCAGACTTATCGATGCCGGCGTGGACGGCCTGGTCGTCAATACCTGCGGAGGCAACGACAAGGCGATCGCCGCGGCCGCGGGGCGCCTGCCCGTTGTGCTGCTCGACCGCGATGTTGCCGACGGTGGCATCGATCTGGTGACCTCTAACAACCGTGAGCTGGTTGCCGGCCTGGTAGACGCCTTGGCCGCTGCTGACAGCGAGCGCCTGTGCCTGCTCACCGAGGCAAGCGACGGCAGCCCCGTGCGTCGTGAGCGCGCCGAGGCCTTTGTCGACGAGCTTTCGCGACGTGGCCTTGCGGGCGAGGTCGTCACCCTGGCCGACGGTGGCGCCACGGGTGTCAGTCGCCTGGACGAGACCATCCGCGACTATGCGGGTAAAAAGCTCGGCCTCATTGCCGTCAACGGTCTGGTCTTCCTGCGCCTGACCGAGGCATTAGCGCAGCTGGGACCTTCATTGCCGGCTGGGCTCAAGATCGCGACATTTGACGATTACCCTTGGAACCACGTGCTCTTTGGCGGCGTGACCACGGCCGCGCAGGACACCCCCACCATTGCCGAGCGCGTGGTCGAGCGTCTCTCCGAGCGCATCGACATCGTTACCACTACGGTGGGCGACGCCGCAAAGCTCGCCCCCAAGCGCATCGAGATACCCGGCCACATCGAACACCGCGCTTCGACCTCGCGCTAGTTTGTGTGATAATATATAGACAATGTCATACAGGAGGTATCCATGGCTGCGTCTGTACTGAGTGTACGAGTGGACTCGTCAATTAAAGATTCATTTGCCGAGCTATGCGAAGAACTCGGCATGACTTCGTCTGTAGCGGTCAATATGTTTATGAGGCAGATGCTGCGCGAGCGCTCGCTGCCGTTTGTTCCTTCACTTGGTAAAAACTCTGCGAGCGAAAACGTCGCCGCAGACATTTTGGATATTGCTCAGATTGAGTCCGCCGTCCGCGAGGCGGCCAGCCCGATTCCCGCCATCAAAACCGTGATTCTTTTTGGTTCGTATGCCCGTGGCGAGGCGCGTGTCGATAGTGATATCGACTTGCGTCTCGAAGTCGATCGCGAGCAGGGCTTTGGTCTATTCGCGTTGTCGGCATTCGGCGAGGCGGTGCGCAAAGAAACTGGGAGGCAGGTTGACCTCGTCTCGAGCGACCATCTTGATGGCGATCTTGCCGCGGTAATCGAGCGCGAAGGAGTGATCCTTTATGATCGCGCGTAAGTCAGACTGTCTCCGCGCCCAAGAGGTCTTGGATGCCATCTCTGAAACGAACGAGCGCATCAAGGCCTTTGGTATCACCGAGGACCAGTTTCTGCATGCAAATGACGTGCGGACGAGGGCGTTGGCGGACTCCCTTTTGATGTGTGCGCTTAGGGTGACGGAAGAAGCGGGCAAGTTGTCAGAACGCTCGCAGCGGCTTCATCCCGAAATTGAGTGGCGTGGAATTATCGGCATGAGAAATTATCTTGCGCATGATTACGGCAATGTCGACCGCTCGGTTGTTTGGGATGCAGTGACGATGGAGTTCCCTGCGCTGGAACGAGCCTGTAGACAAATTGTCTCCGAATCTGAACGCTAGCCGCTCGTTCGCAACGGCCTCCGCGCCCACGTTTTTTAAGCGCTTGATACGCTTTAACCCTGCGGAAACATTTTTCTGCGATAGTATCTGCGATATAGACCAGTCGAAACCCGCCCGAAAGAAAGGGGAGCGACATGAACCAGCAGAACATCGATTACGTACTCCGCTCCGTAGAGCAGCGTGACATCCGCTTTGTGCGTCTGTGGTTTGTCGACATTCTCGGCCGCCTCAAGAACTTTGCCATTAGCCCCGAGGACCTCGAGGTCGCTTTTGAGGAGGGTATTGGCTTTGACGGCTCCGCCATCGAGGGTTTTGCCACGCCCGAGGAAGCCGACATGCTGGCGTTTCCCGATGCTTCGACCTTCCAGATTTTGCCGTGGCGCCCGAGCCACAATGGCGTCGCCCGCGTGTTCTGCGACGTGTGCACTCCCGATCGCAAGCCGTTTGCCG
>CAVCBD010000156.1:0-3845 GCA_963599935.1 Acutalibacteraceae bacterium
GCTTGTCAATCGACAGGAATCGCTCGGCGATGACCTCGCCCACGCTCTTGCCCACATGGCGGATGCCCAGGGCAAACAGCACGCGACCGAGCGGCTGGCTTTTGGACTTGTTGAGCTCGACGATGATTTTCTCGGCCGTCTTGAGGCCTACCGGAATGGGATCGCCCTTCTTAACGCCCTTTTTGCTATTGGTGCTCGCGTACACGCGCCCCGTATCCAGGCCTGCGATGTCATCGACCGTGAGCTGGTAGAAGTCTGCGACATCGTGGATCAGGCCGGCGGCGATCATCTTGTCGACGATCTCGTCGCCCAGGCCATCGACGTCCATGCAGCCGCGGCTCACCCAGTGGAGCAAACGCTCCTTGAGCTGTGCGGGGCAGTCGATGGACACGCAGCGGTAGGCAACCTCGCCATCCTCGTGAACCACGGGGCTACCGCACACGGGGCATACCTCGGGCATGTGCCAGTCGACCGAATCGGCCGGGCGCTTGTCGAGCACCGGGCCCACGACCTCAGGGATTACGTCGCCCGCCTTGTGCACGATGATGGTGTCGCCCTCGCGCACGTTTTTGCGACGGATCTCGTCGATGTTGTGCAGCGTGGCGCGCGCGATGGTGGAGCCGGCAACCGTCACCGGGTCGAACTCGGCGACCGGCGTGAGCACACCGGTGCGGCCCACTTGGATGCGAATCTCGCGCAGGACGGTCTGCTTTTCCTCGGGCGGGAACTTAAAGGCAATAGCCCAGCGCGGTGCGCGAGCGGTAAAGCCCAGGTCGAGCTGCTGCTGGAAGCTGTCGACCTTTACGACCACGCCGTCGATGTCGTAGTCCAGGTCACCGCGGTGCTCAAGTGCCTGGGCGCAGAACTCGTGAACCTCGGCCGGCGTGGCGCAACGAGCCACGTTAGGGTTGACGCTGAAGCCGGCGCTGCGCAGCCAGTCGAGAAATTCGCGCTGGCTGTGGACGTGCAGCGGATCGGTATCGGCAATGGCGTAGATAAAGGTGGCCAGGTCGCGGCGTGCCGTGACCTTGGGATCCTTCTGGCGCAACGATCCGGCAGCGGCGTTGCGCGGGTTGGCGAAGGGGTCGCGACCCTCGGCATCGGCCTCTTCATTCAGACGCACAAAGCTGCCCTTGGGCATATAGACCTCGCCACGTACTTCGATGGCACGCTCGCGGTCGGCGCCCATGTGGGCGAGCGCCGGCTCGGACAGGTGCATGGGCACATCCTTGATGGTACGCACGTTGAGCGACACGTCCTCGCCCGTGGTGCCGTCGCCGCGTGTGGCCGCGCGCACAAAGGTGCCGTTTTGGTAGGCAAGCGCCACGCCCAGACCGTCGATCTTAAGCTCGCAGGTATAGGTGACGCTACCGGCTCCGAGCGCATCCTCGGTGCGCTGGAGCCACGCGTCGAGCTCGTCCAGATCCATGGCATCGTCCATGGAATACATGCGTGCCATGTGCGTGACCGGCGTAAACTGCTCGCTCACGTAGCCGCCCACGCGCTGGGTATAGCTGTCGGGCGTCACCAGGTCGGGGTAGGTGGCCTCGATCTGCTGGAGCTCAACGAGCATTTTGTCGAAGGCGGCATCCGTGATCTCGGGCGCATCGAGCATGTAGTAGCGGTAGGCGTGGTAATCGAGCTCGTGGCGCAGCTCGGCCGCACGCGCCGCCGCCTGGGCACGGGCATCGGCCGGTGCAGCGGTATCCTCGCTCGCGGGCGTTTCGGTATCGATGTCCACACCGTCACCAAACAGGCTCGATTGCTCCATAGCGGCACTCCTTCGCTCGATTTCAAACGGATACAAGAGTACCACCGGTCACCATGGCGCCGAATAACCCTTTCGAACCGCACCGAATCGGCAGCCGCCAGACTGGGGTGGATCGCGCGATTAAACCATGCCCTTGCCAGTTCTAAATGATCCGTTTTCCTCCGTCTCCAAGGGATCAATAAGAAAAGAGGGGACTGTCCCGCGTTGGCGGGACAGTCCCCTCTGGCTTCGATATGTGCAATACGGTTCGTTAGAAACCCTGACCGTTGCCCTGACCCTGACCCTGCTGGCCAAGCAGCTCCTCCAGATACTGGCGCAGCTGCTCGTCGGTAATACCGCCGTTGCCGGTATCGGTCGCGCTGTCGTTCTGCTGCTGGTTCTGCAGC
Organism: Acutalibacteraceae bacterium; assembly: GCA_963599935.1. Taxonomy (GTDB): domain Bacteria; phylum Actinomycetota; class Coriobacteriia; order Coriobacteriales; family Coriobacteriaceae; genus Collinsella. The sequence goes on from CAVCBD010000156.1 coordinate 2,158, forward strand.
TCCTCGTCGGAGCCCAGCTCAACCGTGACCTTCTTCTCTTCCTTGCCGCGCATGAGCGTGATCTCGACCTTCTCACCCACCTCGTGGCTGCGCAGTGCGATGATCAGGCCATCGGCGCTCGTGATCTCGTCGTCGCCCAGCTTGGTGATGACGTCGCCCTCCTGAATGCCGGCCTTGGCGGCAGGACCGTCCTCAACGACACTCGCCACATACGCGCCGCTATCGGTGCTCAACTTGTTGGTGCGGGCGTTAAGCGCATTGACGCTCGAAAGCGTAGCGCCCATGTACGGATGCACCGGCGTCTTACCGTCGATGATCTGGTCGGCAATGTTCTTGGCGTAGTTAACCGGAATGGCAAAACCCACGCCCGAGCTGGAGCCCGAGTAGCTCTCGATGAGCGAGTTAATGCCCGCGAGCTCACCGTTGTCGTTGACGAGCGCGCCACCGGAGTTGCCCGGGTTGATGGCAGCATCGGTCTGGATCATGTTGGCATAGATGGTGTTGCCGCTGGTAGAGCTCATGGCCGTGGAGCGGTAGAGCGCCGAGACGATACCGGTGGAGACAGACTGCTCGTTGCCAAACGGCGAACCGATCGCCATGACCCACTCGCCCACGTTGAGCTTGGAAGAATCACCGATCTCGATCGGGGTGAGCTTGGAGGCATCGGCGTCCTTGAGTTTGATGACCGCCAGGTCGCTCGAGGCATCGTTGCCCACGAACTCGGCCTCGTAGGTGGTTCCGTCGTCCATGGTTACCACGTACTGGTCATAGCCGTCGACCACATGGTTGTTGGTGAGGATGTGACCCTCGGTATCGAGCACAACGCCCGAACCGACGCTGCCCGAGCTATCCGACTCGTCAGCAGACTGCGAAAGTGAGCCATTCTGGCTACCGCTCGAAGTCGCAGTGATGGAAACGACAGAGGGCAGTGCCTTGGCAGAGACCGCCTCGGCCAGCGTTGTGTCCTCAGAGTCGATGGTGATCTTTTGCGTCGACGAACCCGAAGCACCCGCCGTCACGGCATTCTTGCCACCGCCAATATTGAGCGTGCCACTCATAATGAGCGCGATGACCAGCAGGGCGCCGCAGGCGCAGCCGGCAAGCGCCGTAATAAAGATCGGCAGCTTTTTGGTCTTGGTCTTGACCACTGTGTGCTTGTTTACAACCTGCTGGCCGCTCAGCGGCTTGCCGGTCTGCGTGTCATAGGCCTGCACGTAGGGAATGTTGCCGTCGGCAGGCGTCGACTCCACCTGCACACGCGGCTGCTGCTGGGTCTCGCCGGCGTTGCCCGCATCCTGGGGACGCTGGGAATCGTTCTCGCTCATGGCTGCGATCCTTTCGTCAAATAACCAAAGGCCCGCCAAACACGTGGCGGGCCATCGTTGTTCACGTTGAGTTGTACCCCAATATGCGGGCGTACGTGTACGAGAACGCAATCTTTTAGAAAGGCTTAAGTTCTGCTGCAAACTCGAAAGAAACCTGCACCTGCGTCAAAACCACCACAAAGGTGGCTGTCCCCTTTGTGGTGGAAATCTAGTCCTTAAACAGATAGCCCACGCCGCGGACGGTGGTGATGTGCGCCGCGATCTGCGGGCCCACCTTGGAGCGGATGCGTCGGATGTGCACGTCGACGGTGCGCGTGCCGCCGCAGTACTCAAAGCCCCACACGCGGTGCAGCAGCACCTCGC
>CAVCBD010000157.1:0-2456 GCA_963599935.1 Acutalibacteraceae bacterium
AACAGGGTGCTATAGTATTAGAGTTTTGTCTATCTTAGGGGTATTATCCCCTTTTTGAATTGCACCTTCTGGAGGCCCTGTTCATGGAAGAGATGGAAGTCAATCACGTCGACGACATCCACGAGAAGCTGACCGATATGGTGGGCGATCGCGTCAAGGTGAAGGCCAACATGGGCCGCACCCGCGTCGTCGAGCGCATGGGCACCATCAAGAGCGTCCACCCCGCCGTCTTTATCGTCGAGGTCGACGAGCGCCGTGGCCGCAAGTCGCGTCAGTCCTACCAGTATATTGATGTTCTCACCGGCCAGGTCGAGCTGTTCGACCCCGAGAGCGGCGAGCACATTTTTACCCCGCTCGGCAATCAGCTCGAGGAGCACTAACGGTGACCGATTGGTCCCTGACCCTTTTCGCGCCGGCAAAGATCAACCTCTATCTGGGGGTTCATACCGAGCGTGACGCCCGCGGCTATCACAGGGTCGATTCCCTGATGGCAGCCGTCGGTCTTGTCGATACCGTGACGGTCACGCCGGCACAGGCGCTGACCGTCCAGACGATTCCGGCATCCGACTTTCCTATGCAAAAGAATACGGCGTATCGTGCAGCTGCTGCTATGGCCGAGCATTATGGTCGCGAAGCCAATGTCTGCATTACGATCGAGAAGCGCATCCCGTTGTGTGCCGGCCTGGGTGGTCCTTCGACGGATGCCGCGGCGGTCATTGTCGCCTTGGCAGAGAGTTGGGGTATCGACCGTGCCGATCCCGCGCTGGACAACATCGCGCGCGGCATTGGCGCCGACGTTCCCTTCTTTTTGCATGCCAGCCCTGCATTTTACGTGGGTGGGGGAGACGTGCTGGCCACCGAGTACCCCGCACTACCCGCGACGCCCGTCGTGCTGGTCAAGCCGCGCGAGGCAAGCGTTTCGACAATTGAAGCCTATCGACGTTTTGACGAGACTCCAGCGCCTGCGGACAAGCCCGGAGCGATCGCATCTGCCCTTCGCTCGGGAGACGCAGAGGCGGCCTACACGCTCGTCCACAACAACCTGGGAGTCATTTCCGCGCAGATGGAGCCGCGGATTCAAACGGTGCTTGACTGGCTTCGTTCACAGGACGGTACCATTGCCGCAAACGTGTGCGGTTCGGGTGCCTGCTCGTTTGCCATTTGCGACACCGCCGCCACGGCCGAAAGGCTTGCCGACGCTGCCCTGCAAAACGGCTGGTGGTCCTGCGCGACGGAGCTCATTCCCAACACGGTTCGCATTGAAGCGCCAAAGAAATTAAAATTTCTCTAGCACGCGGCGAAAAACTTTGTTACTATAGTCGAGCTAACGGGTTGTGGCTCAGTTTGGTAGAGCACTGCGTTCGGGACGCAGGGGTCGCTGGTTCAAATCCAGTCAACCCGACCAGAGCATGAGGAGGGACCGCTTCTTGCGGTCCCTTTTTTTAGCTATTGTTGTGATACCGCGACACCCGCGGTATACTCATTCGAGCTTGTCTCGCTGTATTGTGGAGGTCTACATGTTTGGACTGAGGGCTCCTGAGCTCATCATTATTCTCGTTGTTGTCCTGATTATCTTCGGGCCCAAGAACCTGCCGAAGCTCGGCAAGTCCCTCGGCTCTACCGTCAAGAATATCCGCGAGGGTATGGAGGGCGACGATAAGGGCGAAACCAAGCAGGCCGAGGAGGTCGTGGTCGAGCAGTCCGAGGAGGACAAGGAGATCGCTGAGCTCGAGGCCAAGCTCGCTGCTGCCAAGAAGAAGCAGGCAGAGGACAGCGACGCGGACGCAGAGTAGTCCCATCCCTTTGGGGTGAGCACCTGACCGGCTTGCCCGCAGGCTAGCCGGTCTTTTTCGTTTTGTTGACAGTTGATTGTTACATCATAGTTGGGGAGATATCCGTATGGACGCAAGCCAGATCGTACTGACCGCTGAGGGCCGCCAGAAGCTCGTCGAGGAGCTCGCTTGGCGTGAGGGCGATTACGCCAAGGAGATCGTCGAGGACATCAAGGAAGCCCGCGCGTTCGGCGACCTTTCGGAGAACTCCGAGTACGATGCCGCCAAGGACAAGCAGGCCCAGAATGCTGCTCGCATTGCCGAGATTCAGGCCATCCTCGCCAACGCTCAGGTTGCTGCCACCACGGGCGATCTGACCGTCTCCATCGGTTCCACCGTTTCTCTGATTGATCCCAACGGTGAGGTCATGGAAGTCACGCTCGTCGGTACCACCGAGACCAACTCGCTCGAGCACAAGATCTCCAACGAGTCTCCGGTCGGCCACGCCATTATTGGTCACGGCGAGGGCGACTCCGTCGAGGTCGTTACGCCTTCCGGCAAGACCCGCATCTACACCATCGCCAAGATCGCACGCTAGACCACGGTCCCGCGTAAAGGTATGTTTTCGCTCCCTGGGACCGAATCCTGGGGAGCGTTTTAGTTTGAGGAGCTAACTATGGCAGA
>CAVCBD010000157.1:2691-3815 GCA_963599935.1 Acutalibacteraceae bacterium
ATGTTCATCGTCGTGCGCGACGCGACCGGCGAGATCCAGCTGTTCTGCCGCATCAACGATATGGACGAGGCCGCCTGGAATACGCTCAAGGCCCTCGACCTTGGCGATATCCTTGGCGTGACCGGCGTGGTCGTGCGCACCAAGCGTGGCCAGCTTTCCGTTGCCCCCAAGAGCGCGACGCTGCTGTCCAAGGCCGTTCGCCCGCTGCCCGAGAAGTTCCACGGTCTCTCCGACAAGGAGACCCGCTATCGTCAGCGCTATGTCGACCTGATCGCCAATGACGACGTTCGCGAGACCTTCCGCAAGCGCTCGCAGATCCTCTCCACGTTCCGCCGCTTTATGGAGTCCGACGGCTACATGGAGGTCGAGACCCCTATCCTGCAGACCATCCAGGGCGGAGCAACTGCCAAGCCGTTCATCACGCACTTCAACGCGCTCGATCAGGAGTGCTACCTGCGTATTGCCACCGAGCTGCACCTCAAGCGCTGCATCGTCGGCGGCTTTGAGCGCGTCTTCGAGATCGGCCGCATCTTCCGCAACGAGGGTATGGACCTCACCCACAACCCCGAGTTCACCACGATGGAGGCTTACCGCGCCTTCTCCGATCTCGAGGGCATGAAGGCGCTCGCCCAGGGTGTCATTAAGGCCGCTAACAAGGCTATCGGCAATCCCGAGGTTATTGAGTACCAGGGCCAGACCATCGACCTTTCTGGTGAGTGGGCAAGCCGTTCCATGACCGATATCGTCTCTGACGTGATTGGTAAGCAGGTCACCATCGACACGCCGGTTGAGGAGCTTGCTGCCGCCGCGCGCGAGAAGGGCCTGGAGATCAAGCCCGAGTGGACCGCCGGCAAGATCATCGCCGAGATCTATGACGAGCTGGGCGAGGACACCATCGTCAACCCCACCTTCGTGTGCGATTACCCCATCGAGGTTAGCCCGCTTGCCAAGCGCTTTGAGGATGACCCGCGCCTGACCCATCGCTTTGAGCTGGTCATCGCCGGGCACGAGTACGCGAACGCGTTCTCCGAGCTCAACGACCCGGTCGACCAGGCCGAGCGCTTCGCTGCCCAGATGGCCGAGAAGGCCGGCGGTGACGACGAGGCCATGGAGTACGACGAGGA
>CAVCBD010000158.1:0-3780 GCA_963599935.1 Acutalibacteraceae bacterium
AGGTTGTCTTTGAGGCCGGCAACACCACCTACGTGTCGCGCCGCATCGAGGGCGTATATCCCAATTACAAGCAACTCATCCCCGATTCGTGCGTGACGAGCGTCAAAATCGACGTAGCCGCCTTTAACGCTGCCCTTAAACGTGTGGCCGTTATCGCGAGCGCCAACCCCGCCGTCAAGTTTGAGATTGACGTCGAGAACGGCCAGATGGGCCTGTCCTCCATTTCCAACGACCAGGATCTGGCGCAGGAGACGATCGATGTCGAGGCCGAGGGCGAATCGGGCACCATCGCCTTCAACTACCACTACATCTTTGGCTGCCTCAATGCCCTGTCCAAGGAGAAGGAGATCACGCTGGAGCTCAAGAGCTATTCGCAGGCTGGCATCTTCAAGTCCTACGACAAGATCAACTACCTGTACCTGGTCATGCCGGTACGCATCTAGCGCTGCCCATGACCATGTTCGCACGCGATCTTTCCGTTGCGCGCTATCGCAGCTTCGACAGTTACCGCCTTGCCCTGAGCGACGGTGTGACAGTGCTCGCAGGCCCCAACGCGGCGGGAAAGACCAACCTTATAGAGGCGCTGCAGCTGCTGACGAGTGGCGCCTCGTTTAGGCATCCGACCGCAGCCGAGCTCGTGCACGACGGCGTGGGCTCATGCAGGGTCGAGCTGAGGCTCGAAGGTGATGGACGCGTGCTGGACATGGGTCTGAGCGTGGAAGATGGCAAGCGTTCGTTTAGCCGCAACGGCAAGCGTTGTGCTGCGTCCGGCGTGCGCGGGGTACTGCCGAGCGTTCTGTTTTGCCCGGACCACCTGGATATGGTCAAGCGGGGTGCCAGCGTGCGCCGCGCCGCACTTGATGACTTTGGCGTTCAGCTGAGTGCGCCCTATGCCGACCTGGCTAGTGCCTACGGGCGCTGCGTAACCCAGCGCAATGCCCTGCTCAAGGAGACCTGGTGCTGCCGCGAGATGCTCGGCGCCTGGAACGAATCTATCGCCCGCGCCGGTTCGGCCCTGCTCGTGCATCGTCTGGCCCTGCTCGACCGGCTGTCGGGCCATGTGCGCGACGCCTATGGCCGCGTGGCATCTGGCGAGCCCGCCGGTGTGTCCTATGTGTCCACGCTTGGTGACCTGCCTCGCACCATGGATCGCGACGAGCTCAGGGGCTGGGCGTATGAGCACATGCTCTCGGCGCTCGATGAGCGCGCCGACGAGGAGATTCGCCGCGGCGTGACGCTCGTGGGTCCGCATCGCGACGAGATTGAGTTTTCCGTCGCGGGCCGATCGGCCCGTTCATTTGCCAGCCAGGGCCAGCAGCGAACGCTAGTGCTTGCCTGGAAGGTGGCAGAAGTGGCCGTGGCGCGCGATATCCTGGGCACTGCGCCACTGCTGCTTTTGGACGACGTGATGAGCGAGCTCGACGCCGGGCGCCGAGGCGCTTTTCTGCAGCTGATCGGCGATGATATCCAGACGGTCATAACCACCACCAATCTGGGGTATTTTACCGATGACCTGCTTGATCGAGCCAAGGTGGTGAGCATGGGTGAGACGTGCTAATTACGAGCGCGAGAACGGAATGGTTGCCTTTGGCGGCTTTTTGGATGCCGAGCGGCAGCGCATCCTGGCGGCCGCGACACCTGAGCGCCGCGCGCAAATGGAGGCTGCGGAGGAGTCTCGTGCGGTCTATCACGCCTGGAATGCAGTGTGCTCGGGCACGCGCGAGGGACGCCATGTGACGGGCCTGCGCTATCTGCCCGAGTCCAACGAACTGCTGGTGTACCTCGATTCGCCCTCATGGACGCAGGAGATGACACTTTTGCGCGAGATTATCCGCGCGCGCATGGAGCGCGCCGGCGCGCACGTCGATGGGCTGGTGTTCAAGACGACCGCCCCCGGCCACACACCGCCCGCTGCAAAAGAGCGCCTGCGTCCGGCCGCGGCCGAGCGTCCGCCGGCTCCGCATGCCGACCTCAGCGATGCCGAGCGTGCCGAGATCGAGCACCAAGTGGCACCCATCGAGGACCAAAAACTGCGCGAGGCCCTCGAGAACGCCATGAGAGCCAGTGCCGAGTGGGCCAAGGGCGTGCAGAGCAAAAAAGAGCCTTAAATCGCATCTGGTGGCCTTGTAGAGCCAAATACCCTCGTCCCCGAGGGTATTTTTTTACGATAAACTAGTAAGGCTGTACACATTTTCTTAACTGAAGGAGGACGTGTGGCAAACGAAAACGATTACGATGGCGGCGAGATTAAGATTCTCGAAGGTCTCGAGGCCGTTCGTAAGCGCCCGGGCATGTACATTGGCTCGACGAGCGCCAGCGGTCTTCATCACCTGGTGTGGGAGATCGTTGACAACTCCGTCGACGAGGCCATGGCCGGTTTCTGCACCGAGATTCAGGTGACGGTCCACGCCGACAACTCCATCACGGTCGTCGACAACGGGCGCGGCATCCCCGTCGACGAGCATCCTATCAAAAAGATCCCGACGCTCGAGGTCGTCATGACGATCCTGCACGCCGGCGGTAAGTTCGATAACTCGGCCTACAAGGTCTCGGGCGGACTGCACGGCGTGGGCATCTCCGTCGTCAACGCCCTGTCCAAGCGTGTGGTCGTGCAGGTATGCCGCGATGGCAACATCTACGAGATGGAGTTTTCGCGCGGCAAGACCGTCAAGAAGATGGAGGTCGTGGGCACTTCGGAGACGACGGGCACCACTGTCAGCTTCTGGCCCGACGACGAGATCTTCGAGACCTGCATCTACGATTTCGACACGCTGCACAACCGTCTGCAGGAGACGGCATTCCTCAACAAGAACCTCAAGATCGTGCTGACCGACGAGCGCGAGGCGACTCCCCATGTGGAGGAGTTTTGCTATGCCGGCGGCATCATCGACTTCGTCAAGTTCCTCAACGAGGGCAAGGATGTCCCCGAGGCCTTTAAGGAGCCCATCTATATCGAGGGCAAATCGGATCCGGATGCGCCCGTGACCAAGATGGGCGAGGTCGAGGTGTCCTTGCAGTGGAATAGCGGCTACGGCGAGAACGTCATGTCGTTTGCCAACGACATCTACACCCCCGAGGGCGGTATGCACCTCGAGGGCTTCCGCACCGCGCTCACCCGCGTGATTAACGATTACGCTCGCAAGCAGAACCTGCTCAAAGAAAAAGACGCCAACCTGACCGGTGACGATGTGCGCGAGGGCCTATCGGCCGTCATCTCGGTCAAACTGCCCGATCCGCAGTTTGAGGGCCAGACCAAGGCCAAGCTCGGCAGCTCCTATATGCGCGCGCTGACGCTCAAGATCGTGACCGACGGCCTTGCCGATTACCTCGAGGAGCATCCCAAGCCCGCTCGTGAGATCGTCAAGAAGGCCCAGCAGGCCTGCAAGGCGCGCAACGCCGCCCGCAAGGCGCGCGAGGCGACCCGCCGCAAGAGTCTGCTCGAGACGGCGTCGCTGCCCGGCAAGCTCGCTGACTGCTCGGTGCGCGATGCCGAGCTGACTGAGCTCTTTATCGTAGAGGGCGACTCGGCAGGCGGCTCGGCCAAGGACGGCCGTCGCCGAGACATCCAGGCGATTCTGCCCCTGCGCGGCAAGATTTTGAACGTCGAGCGCGTGGGTGACCACCGTGCGTTCTCGAGCGACACCATCCAGTCGCTCATCACCGCGATCGGCTGCGGCGTCACGACGAGCGCCGGTGATGGCGGCGACTTCGATATCACCAAGGCGCGCTACCACAAGATCATCATCATGACCGATGCAGACGTCGACGGCGCGCACATCC
>CAVCBD010000159.1:0-3771 GCA_963599935.1 Acutalibacteraceae bacterium
CTCAAAGTGCTCCTGCACAAAGGGGATGCCGCCAAAGAAGTAGCCCAGCAGCGTAAAGACCGTCGACCAGGTAATGCCGCCCAGCACGTTAAAGACGACAAAGTTACGCCAGTGCATGCCGCCCATGCCGGCAATAAAGGGCACAAAGGTGCGAATGAACGGGAAGAAGCGGCCCAGGAAGATGGCCAGGTGACCCCACTTGTCCAAGAAGTCCTCGGACTTTTTGATGCGCTCGGGCGTCATGGCCTTCACCTTGCCCGAGGCGATGATCTTGCGGCCAAAGAAGTGGCCGATCATAAAGTTGCACTGATCACCCAGGATGGCAGCGGCCCATGCAGTGGCCAAAAGTGCCACGATGTTAAAACCACCGTTGTGAGCGAAGAAGCCCGAGGCGAACAGCAGCGAGTCGCCGGGGAGGAACGGGAAGAACACCACGCCCGTCTCGATAAAGATAATCAGGAACACGCAGCCGTAGGCCATAAGCGGGCCGGCGGCGATCCAGCTGGCGATTGCGGTGCGCGGATCCTTAAGCAGCTCGGCGATAAAGTTGATGAAACCCATGAAGTAAAACCTCTCAGTTGTGGGCGCGGACACGTCCAAGTTGACCAGTATACGGTTGCAACGCGGGCGCGGGCGTAATCCCACAAAAGTGCGACTTCATTCCCAGCAAGTGTGCATAACTGACATCTGTTGCGCAATGCCGCGCAAGATTGCCCTTCCTAATCCCTAGCGAATCGCTATACTTTATTGAATTGCATTGTCGCGGCGCTAAGGGAGGGCGGCCGGTGAGCTTTATCAATACCATTCGCGAGGACATCAAGACCGTCCAGGCGCAGGACCCCGCCGCGCAAAACGGCCTGGTCATCTTCCTGTCTTACCCCGGTCTGCACGCCAAGTGGAACCACGTGCCCGAGCACTGGCTGTGGGAGCACGGTCACCGCTCACTCGCCCGTGTGCTCTCGCAGATTACCCGCCATATCACCGGCGTTGAGATTCACCCCGCCGCGCAGATCGGCAAGCACTTCTTTATCGACCACGCCATGGGGGTCGTCATTGGCGAAACCACCATCGTGGGCGACAATTGCGTCCTCTACCAGGGCGTCACGCTCGGCGGCACCGGCAACGAGACCGGCAAGCGCCATCCCACCTTGGGCAACAACGTCACCGTGGGCACGGGCGCCAAAGTGCTCGGCAACATCCACATCGGCAACAACGTCAAGATCGGCGGCAACTCGGTCGTCGTCAAGGACGTGCCCGACAACTGCACCGTCGTGGGCGTGCCCGGGCGCATCATCAAGCGCAACGGCTGCCGCGTGTTCGAGGAGAGCTTCGACGCCAAGCAGCACCGCGAGTACATGCCCGATGACGCGGCAGAGCAGAGCGCCCTCAACCGCCAGGGCATCACCGAGAACGCCCGTCGCGTCAAGGAACTCGAGCAAGAGGTGGCCGAGCTCAAAGCCCTCGTCGCCAAGCTCGTGGACGAGCGCTAGGGCCGTGGGCAGCCGCCACAGCATGAACGCCAACACAAAAGGCGCGCCAGGGAATCCGCCCCCGGCGCACCTTCTTTTCGATGCGACATGCGGGACTGCCCCTTTGTCACCTTATGCGAACTGGCTTAGGTAGAGGTCGGCGTAAGCGCCCTCGGCAGCCAGCAGCTCCTTGTGCGTACCCTGCTCGATGATATTGCCGTGATCCATGACCAGGATGAGGTCGGCATCGACGATCGTCGACAGACGGTGCGCGATCACAAAGCTCGTGCGCCCGCGCATGAGCGCGTCCATGGCGCGGCCGATGGCAAGCTCAGTGCGCGTGTCCACGCTCGACGTCGCCTCGTCCAGGATGAGGATCGCCGGGTTGTTGAGCAGCACGCGCGCGATGGTCAGCAGCTGGCGCTGGCCCTGGCTGATGCTCTCGGCATCGTTGGCCACGCGCGTGTCGTAGCCCCGCGGCATGGTGCGCACAAAGAAGTCGACCTGCGCGGCGCGCGCTGCCGCCACGATCTCATCGCGCGTTGCCTCGGGGCAGCCATAGGCGATGTTCTCGGCAATGGTGCCATCGAACAGCCAGGCGTCCTGCAACACCATGCCAAACTGCTGGCGCAGCTCGCCGCGGTCCATGCGGCTCGTGTCCACGCCGTCGAGCGTAATGCGTCCGCCATCAATCTCGTAAAAGCGCATGAGCAGATTGATGAGCGTGGTCTTGCCCGCGCCCGTGGTTCCCACCACCGCGATCTTTTGGCCCGGCTCGGCGCTAAACGACACGTCGCGCATGAGCGGCTTGTCGGGCGCATAGCCAAAGCGCACGTGCTCAAAGGCGACACGACCCTCAACCTTGCCCGGCAATTTGGCGGCATCGGCCGGCAGCGGGTCGGCGTCCATCTCGGGTTCGTCGAGCAGATCGAACACGCGCTCCGCGCTCGCCAGCGCGCTCTGCAGCGAGTTAAAGGTAAACGACAGCTGCGTCATGGGCTCGGACGCCTCGTAGATAAACTGGAAGAACGCCTGGAACACGCCGACAGTCATGTGACCGGCGACCAACATGCTGCAGCCCACAAGTGCAATCACGATCTGCGCCAAACGTCCGATAAAGCGCACCGCGGGACCGACGGCATTGATCATAAAGTCGGCCTTGGTGCTCACGCGCGCCAGCTCCTTTGAGGCCTCGTGCACCTCAGCGGAGCTCTGGCGCTCGCGGTTAAACGCGCGGATCACCAGACGGCCCGAGTAGCCTTCCTCGACCGCGCTCGTAATCTTGGACACCCACTCCTGGCGCTCGCCCGTCACATCGTGCGTGCGGCGCGACACGACCTTCGTCACCAGCAGCGACAACGCCGTAAAGAACAAAAAGACGAGCGTGAGCTGCACGCTGAACACGAACATCACGCTCACAGCGCCCACCACGGTGCCGATCGACACCAGCAGCTGCAGCAATCCGCGCTGCATGCTCTCGGACATCTTGTCCAGGTCGTTGGTCGCACGGCTCACGACCTCGCCGGGACGATGCGCGTCAAAGTAGGCAAGCGGCAGACGGTTGAGCTTTTGCGCGATGCGGTTGCGCAGACGCAAGTTGAGGCGCTCGGCGACACTCGACATCAAAAAGCTCTGAAGCGCATAGAACGAGGCGGCGGCCGTCCAGATCATAAAGTAGATGAAGATAGTCCTGCCGCAGTTTTCCCAAGTGATGCTGAAGGTGGTGTTGTTGGCAAACGCCAGCTTCATGTGTCCCCACAGCTCGTCGATCACGCGGGCGCTGTAAGCCGGCGCCGCGGTGTTAAAGATGACGTAGAACACGATGCTCGCGAACACGATATAGAAGCGCCAGTGGTCGCCGGTGGCCTCGCTCCACAGGCGGCGCACCGTCGCCCAGGTGTCGCGGGGCGTCTCGTCCTCGCCCTCGTCGTCCACATCGCGCATGCGCTCCGCCTCGGCTCGGGCACGCTCGTCCTCGGCGCGCTCGTTTTCCTCGTAGAGCGCCTGGCGGCGAGCCTCACGCTCAGCCGCCGCCTTGGCCGCGGCGTCCAGGTCAGACGCGGCGGCCGTTTCCTCGACTGTCTCCGCAATTGCGGCGTCATCGGCGACGCCCTGCTTCTTGAGCTCCTCGGTCATGCTACTCACCTCCCTTCATCTGCGATTCCGCGATAGCGCGGTACACCTCGCAGGTTTCCATCAGCTCGTCGTGCGTGCCCAAGCCCACGACCTCGCCGTCTTTGAGCACCACGATCTGATCGGCATGCAAAATCGTCGAGATACGCTGCGCGATGATGAGCACCGC
>CAVCBD010000160.1:0-3716 GCA_963599935.1 Acutalibacteraceae bacterium
AAGCGTCCTAGTGTTCGCTTCTAATAAAGAAGGCCAAGATTCGGGACGCAGTTCAATTTAAGTCTGTCCCCAATGAGTGGGGATAGAAAAAGGCCCGGATGCCGAGGGGCATCCGGGCCTTTGCTAGCAACTTGATGTTGCGGGCAGCTTAGAACTTGTGGCCGCACTTCTTGCAGACGCGCAGCTTGTTCTTGCCGTCCTTCTCGTGACCGACGCGGGTAACCTTACCGCACTCGGGGCAGACGAGATTGACGTTGGAGGCATCGATGGGAGCCTCCTGCGAAACGATGCCGCCCTGCTGGTTGGCAGCGTTGGGCTTGACGGCCTTCTTGACGACCGAAACGCCCTCGACAACGACCTTGTTCTCGGCGGGGAGAGCACGCAGGATAACGCCCTGCTTGCCGCGATCCTTACCAGAGAGAACCTGGACCTTATCGCCCTTCTTGATATACATATATCTCCCCTAACTACAGGGTCTCGGGAGCGAGCGAGACGATCTTCATGTACTTCTTGTCACGAAGCTCGCGAGCGACGGGCCCGAAGATACGGGTGCCGACGGGCGAACCATCGTTGTTGATGACAACGCAGGCGTTCTCATCAAAGCGAATGTAGGAGCCATCCTTGCGGCGGATCTCCTTAACGGTGCGAACGACGACGCAACGGACAACGTCCTTCTTCTTGACGTTGGCGCCAGGGGTAGCCTCCTGGACAGCACCGATGAACACATCGCCGATGCCTGCATAACGACGCTTGGAACCGCCAAGCACCTTGATGCAGCGAATCTTGCGAGCGCCGGAGTTGTCGGCGACGTTCAGCATGGTTTGCATCTGAATCATGGTAGATGTTCCTCCGAACTAAGAACCGAAGAGAGGTGCGCAGCCTTTAGGCGGCCTGTGGTATGCAAACCAGGCATACGCACATCTTCGGAAACGTACAAGTCGTAAGAGCGACTGCTTATTTAGCGCGCTCGACGACCTCGATGAGGCGCCAACGCTTCATCTTGGACATAGGACGGGTCTCCATAACGCGGACGGTATCGCCCACGCCAGCCGTGCACTCCTCGTCGTGAGCGTGCAGCTTCTTGGAGCTGGTCATCATCTTGCCGTACTTGGGGTGACGCTTGCGCTCGGTGATGGTGACGACAATGGTCTTGGCACCGGAGACGGAGGTAACGACACCCGTACGGACCTTACGCGAGTTACGCGAATCAGTCATGTTCTCTCCTTAGGTCCTACTCGGCGACAGCGGACTTCTCCGCTGCGATCTCGCGGGCGCGCTGCTCCGTGAGGACGCGAGCGATGTCCTTCTTCACGGTGTTGACGCGAGCGGTGTTGTCCAGCTGGCTGGTGGCCATCTGGAAACGAAGGTTAAAGAGCTCGGCGCGCATTTCCTTCAGCTTCTCAACGAGCTGAGCGTCCGAGAGCTCACGAATCTCTGCGGGCTTCATTAGTTCTCCTCCTTGGCGGCGGCGGCGTCCTCAGCAGCCCACTTGGCCTCGAGAGCGGCCTCCTCAGCCATCTCCTTCTCGATGCGCTGCTCAGCGTTCTTAGCAGCAACAATCTTGGTCTTGATGGGAAGCTTGTGCTGTGCAAGACGCAGAGCCTCGCGAGCGACCTCCTCGGGCACGCCCTTGACCTCGAACATGATGCGGCCGGGCTTGACGACGGCCACCCACTCCTCGGGGTTACCCTTACCAGAACCCATGCGAGTCTCAGCAGGCTTCTTGGTGATGGGCTTATCGGGGAAGATCGTGATGTACACACGACCGCCACGCTTCATGTAGCGGGTCATGGCAATACGAGCGGCCTCGATCTGACGGTTGGTGATCCAATGGGCCTCGAGAGCCTGGATACCAAACTCGCCGAAATGCAGCTCGGTATTACCCTTGGCCTGGCCCTTCATGGAGCCACGCTGCACCTTGCGGTGAAGAATACGCTTAGGGGCAAGCACTACTGACCCCTCCTCTCGGAGTTACGACGACGAGGACGGGAAGAGCCCTCGAGTGCAGGGTTGGGAACAGGCTGGCCCGGGAGCTTCTCGCCCAGGTAGATCCAGACCTTCACGCCGCAAGCGCCCATGGTGGTGCTGGCGACAGCCGTGCCGTAGTCGATCTTGGCACGGAGGGTGTGCAGAGGCACGCGACCCTCGCGGTACCACTCACGACGGCCCATCTCGGCACCGCCGAGACGACCGGAGCACTGGATACGGATGCCCTTAGCGCCGGCCTTGCGGGCGGACTGGACAGCCTTGCGCATAGCGCGACGGAAGGCAACGCGGCCCTCGAGCTGCTCAGCAATGGACTGAGCAACGAGGTTGGCGTCGAGCTCGGGGCGCTTGATCTCGACAACGTCGACGGAGAGCTGGCCCTTGGAGACGCCAGCGACCTTCTCGAGCTCGGTGCGGAGGGTATCGATCTCGGCACCCTTCTTACCGATGACAACGCCGGGGCGAGCGGTGAGGATGATGACCTTCACCTTGTCGCCAGCGCGCTCGATCTCGACGCGGGAGACAGCTGCGCGGGAAAGACGCTTCTCGAGGTACTTGCGGATCTCGAGATCGTTACCGAGGGTCTTAGCGTAATCCTTCTCTGCGAACCAGCGGGAGCGCCAGTTCTCGGTGATGCCAAGACGGAAGCCGGTGGGGTAGACTTTCTGACCCATACAGCTTTACGCCTCCTTTCGAGGAGCAACGACGACGGTGATGTGGGAAGTGCGCTTCAGAATACGAGAAGCGGAACCCTTGGCGCGGGGACGGATGCGCTTAAGCGTCGGACCCTCGTCAACGTAGGCAGCGGCGACAACCAGGTTGTCGGCACGCAGACCGTTGTTGTTCTCGGCGTTCGCAACAGCGGAACGGAGAACCTTCTCGACATCCACGGCGACGGCGCGGTCGCAGAAGTGGAGGATGTCGAAGGCCTGAGCGACAGGCTTGCGGCGGATCAGATCGACCACCAGGCGGGCCTTGCTGGGGGAAACACGCACGTACTTAGCGACGGCGCGAACCTCGGTGGCCTCAGTTTCAATAGACTTAGTTGCCATTTACGGTTAACCCCCTATTTGGCCTTGTGGCCACGGAACGTACGAGTCGGCGCGAACTCGCCGAGCTTGTGACCAACCATGGACTCGGTAACATACACGGGCACATGCTTGCGGCCGTCGTGGACGGCGATGGTGTGACCAACCATCTCGGGGAAGATGGTGGACGCGCGGGACCAGGTCTTCACGACGTCCTTCTTGCCAGCCTCGTTCATCGCGGTGATACGCGAGAGAAGGCGAGTCTCCACGAACGGGCCCTTTTTGAGACTTCTGCTCATAAGTGCTTTCTCCTAAAACTCGGTATCCGAAATTACTTCTTACGGCGACGAATGATGTGCTGGTTCGAGACCTTCTTCTTCTTGCGCGTACGAAGGCCCTTCGTCGGCTTACCCCAGGGGGTAACGGAGGGACGACCAGAGGTGTGGTTCTTGCCCTCGCCACCGCCGTGCGGGTGGTCGACAGGGTTCATGACGGTACCGCGGACGGTCGGGCGCACGTTCATGTGACGCTTACGGCCGGCCTTGCCGATGACGATGTTGGAGTGATCGGCGTTGCCGACCTCACCGACGGTGGCGCGGCAGGTAACGAGGATGCGGCGCATCTCGGAGGAAGGCATACGGACGATAGCGTACTTGCCCTCCTTACCCATCAGCTGGCAGGAGTTACCGGCGGAACGGGCGA
>CAVCBD010000161.1:0-3707 GCA_963599935.1 Acutalibacteraceae bacterium
GAGCACAACCTTGCCAAGGTTGGGGTCGCGGGTTCGAGCCCCGTTGTCCGCTCCAACTATCTTACGCGGTTCTAACGAACCGCGTTTTTTGTTGACGCTGCGCGGGCCCCGGGCACCCCATCTTGCCCCTCAATCGTCGGTCGCGTACATAAAGTACGCTTCCCTCCTCTTTCGCGGCAACCTGGGGCACCCGGAGCCCGCTCGCTGTCGTGGCCGGGGGAGTAAGTCTTCCGTTCTTTTCACTAATCGATCGATTCGTCCCAGGAGGCTCGAGCCCGAGAGGGGGCGAGCGTTTGGGGCGTGGCTGCGGCGTTGATTGCCGTGAATGTCAGCTTTGGGCGTATCATCGTGGGCATCTCGCAAAACCTCGTTGCAAGGGAGATTCATCCCATGGCTACAGAAAAGTCCTCTTCGCGCTCATGGATGTCCGATGCCGCGATCTATCAGATTTACCCGCGCTCGTTTAAGGACTCGACTGGTTCGGGTTTGGGCGATATCGCGGGCATTACCCAGCAGATGGACTATCTTGAGCGGCTGGGTATCGAGGCCATCTGGCTGAGCCCGTTTTACCCATCGCCTCTTGTCGATGGCGGCTATGACGTGGCGGACTACTGCGATGTCGACCAACGTCTCGGCTCGCTTGACGACTTCGATGACATGATCGCCGCGGCTCACGCGCGCGGCATCAAGGTCATCGTCGACATCGTACCCAACCATTCGTCCAACCAGCACCCCTGGTTCAAAGCCGCTCTTGCTGCCGGCCCCGGATCGCCCGAGCGCGCCCGCTATATCTTCCGCGATGGTCGCGGCGAGCATGGCGAGCTGCCTCCCACCAATTGGAATGCCAACTTTGGCGGCCGTGCCTGGACGCGTGTTGCGGACGGTCAGTGGTATCTGCACATGTTTACGCCCGAGCAGCCGGACTTTGACTGGTCATGCCCCGAGGTTCGCGCGTTCTTTTGCGACGTCCTGGCGTTTTGGAGCGATCGAGGCGTTGATGGCTTTCGCATTGATGTGGCACACGGTCTCGCCAAGGATCTCGACCGCGATGATCTCGACCAGTGGCATCTCGCCGAGGGCGATGACATGGTTGACGACGGCACCCATCCGCTGTGGGATCGCAACGAGGTTCACGAGATCTATCGCGAGTGGCGCCGCGTGTTCGACCGCTATAATCCGCCGCGCAGCGCTGTTGCCGAGGCGTGGGTACTGCCCGAGCGCCAGTATCTCTACGCGCGCCCCAGCGAGCTTGGCCAGACATTTAACTTTGAGTTCGCCAAGGCCACTTGGACCTATGATGACATGCACGCTGCAATCGAGGAGGGCTTGAAGGCAGCCATCGAATCCGATTCCGCCTCGACCTGGGTACTTTCCAACCACGACGTGCCTCGTGTGGCGACGCGCTTCGCCCTGCCGCAGATCAAGGCGACGCGCTACCACCAGATTGCGCTCGACTGGCTCTTACGCGACGGGTCGTCTTATGACGAGGACCGTGAACTCGGCGAGCGCCGCGCGCGGGCGGCCCTTTTGCTTGAGCTGGCGCTTCCGGGCTCGGCATACGTGTATCAGGGTGAGGAGCTCGGCCTTTTTGAGGTGGCCGATATCCCGTGGGCCGCACTCGAAGATCCTACTGCGACCAATACGCACGGACCGAAGCGCGAGAAGGGGCGCGACGGCTGCCGTGTGCCCCTGCCGTGGGTGGCAGCGGACGATCCCACGCAGGGCGGATCGTTTGGGTTTTCACCGGCGGACGCCGATGCGGCGCCCCATCTGCCGCAGCCTGCATGGTTTTCCGATTACGCTGCCGATAGGGAAGAAGCGGACCCGACATCGATGCTTGCGCTCTATCGTGACGCCCTCTGGCTGCGGCGCAAGCTGCGCGGGTGCGCCAACGATCTTGCGTGGCTCGATCTTGACGGGCGTACCGGCCTTGCGGATGGTGCCGAGGGCGCTGAGGGCGGCGTCATCGCCTATCGCCGCGACAACGGCTGGGCGTGTGTGACGAACTTCGGTGCAGCACCCGTGGAGCTGCCGGCGGGCAAGGTCCTGCTCACCTCATCACCGCTTGCAGACGGCAGGCTTGCGCAGGACAGCTCTGCCTGGATCATGCTCGCTGAGTTGTAGGGGGCCTCTTGCGGCGAGTTTGCGTTTGCCCGCGCTTTCCATGGTGGCTGATGTCTTCGCGAGGTTCGAGAGGGCGTCGCAAAACTTTTCAAAAAAGTTCTTGCATAGGATGCGGGTATCACGTAAGATTAATCCTCGTAAGCGGACATGGCTCAGTTGGTAGAGCACAACCTTGCCAAGGTTGGGGTCGCGGGTTCGAGCCCCGTTGTCCGCTCCATTTGGGCGTTTAGCTCAGGGGGAGAGCGCTTCCCTGACACGGAAGAGGTCAGAAGTTCAAATCTTCTAACGCCCACCAAATGTTCGCAGCCCAGAGGCTTAGCCTCTGGGCTGTTTTATTTTGCTCGCCAAATGGGTCGCCAAATACGTCACCAAATTTCGAGTTTTTTGATCTTCTGGGATGCTTCTCAGTAGCCATCCGAGAAAACTCTCATCTTCTCTGTTTGCATACACATATCTTTCAAGGATTCGTGCCGCGGTTACATGGGGCTCGGCAAGGCACGACCGCAACATGTTGGTCAAGCATAATCTTTTGGATTCTTTTGGCGTGAGCGGCTTGGTTTTGGTAGGATTTGTCAGCGGCGCGGTTGAGGGGGTTTCAAAACTGCCGTGCAGGTAGTCGAGCTGATAACGTTTTAGCACTCTGCCAAGAGCCCTTCATTTTTAATGCGTTTGCAAAATGACTAATTGCTTTGACCTGCTGAAACACTATATGTTGTGTTTGACCTAAAAAAAGAATACAGGATATAGATGCCTCTTTGTCGTATGATAGATGGCGGACAGAGAACGAAGACCTTAACTGCCTCTTTTGAACGTGTCCTTGAGCCGCTTGATCGGCTTCTGGGAATGTCCGCATGGAGGCTTATGGTTTATCGAGAACACAGATTGCGCGACGGCGCCGCAAGACAGGGACAGGCCCTGCCGGGCATCGTTTGGCTCTGAAGCGCAATGAGGCTACGATGCGAAAGAGGCAAGAGGATGAAGATCATCAAGCGCAGCGGCACCGAGGTTGTCTTTGACATCGATAAGATCGTCAATGCCATCCGCGCCGCCAACTTGGAGGTCGAGGAGAGCTCTCGTCTAACCGACCGCCAGGTGGTTTACGCGGCACAAAACGTCGCCGAGGCATGCGAGAACGCGGGCCACACCGTTTCGGTCGAGGAGATCCAGGATTTGGTCGAGGACGAGATCATGCGTCTCGACTGCTACGAGGTTGCTCGCCACTACATCATCTATCGCTATGTTCAGAGCCTGAAGCGCCAGAAGAACACGACCGACGACAAGATTTTGTCGCTGATCGAGTGCAATAACGAAGAGGTCAAGCAGGAGAACTCTAACAAGAACCCGACCGTCAATTCCGTCCAGCGTGACTATATGGCCGGCGAGATTTCCAAGGACCTGACTCAGCGTGTGCTGCTGCCCCAGGAGATCGTGGATGCCCACAATGAGGGCCTGATCCACTTCCACGATTCCGACTACTTTGCCCAGCACATGCATAACTGCGACCTGGTGAACCTGGAGGACATGCTCCAGAACGGCACCGTTATCTCGGGCACGCTGATCGAGAAGCCGCACAGCTTCTCGAC
>CAVCBD010000162.1:0-3683 GCA_963599935.1 Acutalibacteraceae bacterium
TGGCCGAGCCCGATGCCCTGACGGCATTTGCCGGCCCGCGCGTGATCGAGCAGAACATGCACAAGCGCCTGCCCAAGGGATTCCAGCGCTCCGAGTTTTTGCTGGAGCACGGCTTTTGCGATGCCGTTGTTCCGCGCGGCGAGATTGCGCTCACGGTAGGCGAGCTGTTGGCGCTGCACGAAGGGCATGCGCCCAGCCTGGGGGCACCGCATGAGATTGTGCATGCGGGTCGCCGCGGCAAAAAGCTGGGACACTTGTTTAAGCGCTCGCCGGCACCAAAAACCGCGCTCGAGATTGTCAAGCAGACCCGCTCGGCAGATCGCGCCACGGCGGGTGAGATGATCTCGCTGGGCCTGGATGGATTTGTGGAGCTGCACGGCGACCGTTACTTTGGCGACGACGCCGCTGTGGTGGCTGGCATTGGCTGGAAAGACGGACGCCTCGTAACGGTCATCGCCATCGAGCGCGGCACCACGACCAAAGAGCGTATGCGCCGCAACTTTGGCATGGCGCATCCCGAGGGCTACCGCAAAGCGCGTCGCCTTATGCGCCAGGCCGAAAAGTTTGGTCGACCGGTTCTGTGCCTGGTCGATACTTCGGGCGCGTTTTGCGGCATCGGTGCCGAGGAGCGCGGCCAGGGCGAGGCGATTGCCCAGAACCTTATGGAGATGAGCGGCCTTAAGACGCCGATTGTCTCGGTGGTGACAGGCGAGGGCGGCTCTGGTGGCGCGCTGGCGCTGTCCGTGGCCGACCGCATCCTGATGCTCTCGAGCTCGGCCTATTCGGTCGTGAGCCCCGAGGCCTGCGCGTCGATCCTGTGGAAGGATACCGAGCGCGCGAATGAGGCCGCCGAGGCGCTTAAGCTCACGGCCCCCGATCTGTTGGCGCTCGGCATCATCGACGGCATCGTTGACGATAGGGGCCTGTCTCATGAGGAGATCGCCGGTGCCGTCATGTCCTCGGCATTTGCCGCCTTCGATACGCTTGGGCGGCTCGACGACGCGACCCTCACAAACCTCCGCTACCGAAAGTACCGCGCAATCGGTCAGTACCGCACGATGTGACAAAGGGACAGTCCGCATGTCACATTGGGAAAGGGTTCCTGTGTCACAAGTTTCTAACACCTCGTTTACAACGACGGTCTCATCAAACGCCATGGCCGTGGTGGACTATCTGTCCAAAAGCATGATGTCGGCGCTGCCGTTTATTGTCTGCGCGGCGTTGTTCCGCACCGTCGCCGTCATTATGGGCGAAGGCATGCTGGGCCTGTGGTCTGCCGATTCCGAAATCTATCGCCTGTTCTACAGTTGGCTCTATAACGCCGGCTACTACTTTTTGCCCGTTTATCTTGGTTGGGCGGCCGCCCGCCAGCTCGGTTGCTCGGAGCAGCTGGGCATGATGCTGGGCGGCGTATTGATTGCGCCCGATCTGCTTAAGCTCGTCGATACCGCATCGACGACGGGGGCATCGATGACTTCCGTGTATGGCCTGCTTCCCGCGCCGGTCAACGATTACACGACGACTGTTATTCCGGTTCTCATCTCGGTGCCCGTGCTATGGCGAGTGGAGTGTTTCTTTCGGCGCATTATCCCTAAGGCCGTGGCGTTTTCGTTTGTTCCGTTTGCGACCATGCTTGTTATGGTTCCGGTTTCGCTGTGTATTACGGCGCCGGCTGGTAGCTATTTGGGCATGCTGTTGGGCCAGCTTATGTTTATGCTTGGCAATTCCGGTGGCATCGTATCGCTGCTCACGCTCATGGGGCTTGCCGCGGGCTGGGAGTTCCTTAAGATCGCGGGCGTCAGCAACGTCGTCCTATCGCTCGCCTATGCGCAGTTTATGAGTGTGGGAACGGATTCGTGCATCCTGATCGCTGCGACGATGGCAACGTTCGCCGTTTGGGGCATGCCCTTTGGCGCGTCGCTCCGCGTTGCGGATAAGGAGGAGAAGGCGCTCATGCTGGGCTATTCAATCTCGGGTGTTCTTGGCGGCGTAAGCGAGCCGGCGCTGTACGGTTGCGGTTTTAAATATGGCAGGTGCCTGACGTGCATGGCCATTGGCGGCGCCGTCGGAGGCCTTGTTGCGGCCGTGGGCCACGTTACGGCCTATACCATCGGCATGACGAATGTCCTCATGGTCATTGGTTTTGCCACAGGTGGTTTTTCGAACCTGCTGTGGTGCTGCGTTGCCGGCGGCACGGCTTTTGTGGTGTCTGCGGCGCTGAGCTACTGCTTTGGCGTGGTGCCGGCGAAGGGGCGGGCGACGGGGGACGGAGCCGATTCGCCCGAAACAGTGGCGAGCGCTGCTGAAGTAAGCGCATAAACCTGTGCGACAAAAGGACGATCCCTTTGTCGTGTTCCAAGGCCGTGGTTCGTGTGGGCTGCGGCCTTTTTGTATCTGGAGGACAAAGTGGCTACACTACAATCCGTTTGAGCAATAGATATATAAGTAGTACCGTGGGGGCGGATGTAGATGGTCGAGTGGATTGTTAGGCGCGCGCAGGGCGATCGTGCGCGTGTGGGCACGTTAGCGGGCATGGTGTGTATTGTCGCCAATGTTGCGCTTTGTGCTGCGAAGGGCGCAATTGGTGTGGTTTCGGGATCGGTTTCGATTGTGGCGGATGCCATGAACAACCTGTCCGATGCCAGCTCGAATATCGTGAGCGTGCTGGGCTTTAAGCTGGCGAGCAAGCCGGCCGACCCCGAGCATCCTTACGGCCACGGTCGCTATGAGTATCTCTCGGGATTGGTCGTGGCGGCGCTCGTGCTGCTGATTGGCGTTGAGCTGGTGAAGTCCTCGGTCGAGCGCGTCATCCACCCCGAACCCGTCGAGTTCTCGCTTGCCCTGGTGGCAGTTCTAGTGCTTTCGATGGTCGTAAAGCTCTGGATGGCGGCCCTCAACCAAAAGCTCGGCGATCGCATTGAGTCCGAGACGCTGCATGCGACCGCGCAGGATTCCAAGAACGATGTTCTTGCCACGGGCGCCGTACTGGCGTGCGCAATTGTTTCGCAGGTGACGGGCATCAACCTTGACGCTTGGGTCGGCCTTGCCGTTGGTGCCTATATTGGCTGGAGCGGTTTTGAACTCATCCAGGATACGGTGAGCCCGCTTTTGGGCCAGACGCCCGATCCTAAGCTGGTCAAGCACATTCGAGACAAGATCATGAGCTACCCCGGCGTTTTGGGCGTTCACGATCTGATGGTTCACGACTACGGCCCGGGCAGGAAGTTCGCAAGTGCTCACGCCGAGATGGCAGCCGAGGCCAGCCCGATGGAAAGTCACGACACGCTCGATAACATCGAGCAGGCGTTTAGGAACGAAGACGGCATGATCGTCACGCTTCACTACGATCCCATCGTGACCGATGACCCCAAGCTGGCGAGCATGCGTTTATGCATCAACGCTATGGCTCAAGAGATCGATAGCCGCCTTTCGATTCATGACCTGCGCTGCGTGCCGGGTCCTACGCACACCAACGTGATCTTTGACTGCGTGCGACCCTCGGATCTGCAGATGAGCGCCGAGGACCTAAAGCACGCGCTGGCGAAACGGGTCGAATCGGAATATCCCAAGTCGATTGCCAAGATCACGATCGACGAAGACTACGTAGGCCATACCCACGAGTAGGGCTGCGCCGGTAAAGCTAGTTATACAGAAGGGGAGAGCATGAAGCGTCTATATCTACT
>CAVCBD010000163.1:0-3635 GCA_963599935.1 Acutalibacteraceae bacterium
CAAACAAACCTCAACCGCACAAGGCGCACATGGATCAGATTTACGACAACAGGTACTATTCCGCCGGTTCGCGTGAGCCGTCGTCCCGTCGCGCACGTACGGTGCAGCTCGGCGGGTCCGCCTACGCCGGCGCCGATCGCCCGACGCAGCGCCCGACAAGTGCCTCGCGCCCCAGTGCTCAAATGAATACCTCGGCAGACGGTCCGGTGCGCCCGTCGCGCTCGGCGCATGCATCGCGCTCCTCGGCTCAGGCGCGCGACAGGTCGAGCAGGGCCTCGAGCCGTCTTTCGGGCTCGGACTTTATGCACTACGCCAACGACAACGCGGTGGTTAAGGCGATTTACGACTTTACGCATGGCTCTCTGCGCCCGCTGTTTATCGGTATCGTCGTGACGCTGGTGCTCGTGAGCCTGTATTTCCCCGTGCGCGACCTGTACGTGGCCAAGCGTTCGAGCGACATCTTGGCCAAGCAGGTCGAGATTCGCGAGCAATACAACGACGAGCTGCAAAAAAGCGTCGACAAGCTGCTCTCGGAGGAGGGCATTAAAGATGCGGCGACCGAGGACCTGGGCCTGGTGATGCCCGGCGAGACCAAGATTGACGTGCTGGGACTGGATGATGATTCGGACTCGTCGTCGAGCTCAAAGTCGTCGAACGCCAAGAAGGCCAGTGAAGTGGCCAAGGAAATCGAAGAGGTCGGCAAGGACGCGCCGTGGTACATTCAGACGCTCGATATGCTGTTTGGATTTAACGGCGTCGAGGGTCAGACGGTCGCGTCCAGCGGCGAGTAGGCGAGTAGCGCCCGGAGGGGAGCCCGCAATGGCAGATTGCAAACGATATAAGGTGGCGGCGATCGACCTGGGAACGGTGTCGTCGCGACTGGTGTTGGCGCAGGTCGAGGCCGGGGCGATCGTGGAATCGTCCAAGCATACCGAGATTACCGACCTGGGCGAGGGCGTCGACGCGACGGGCCGCTTTTGCGAGGCGGCCGTGGAGCGCGTGCTCGCTGCGTGCCGCATGTTCGTGGCCGAGGCGCGCGCCTTTGGGGCTGCGTGCATCTGCACCACGTGCACGAGCGCCGCGCGCGATGCGTCCAACGCCGCGCTGCTGCTGGACGGCCTGCGCGAGCTGGGGCTCGAACCGCAGGTGATTACAGGCGAGGTCGAGGCGCGCCTGACGTTTTTTGGTGTGGCGCACGACTTTGCCGGCGAGCGCATCATCGTCGCCGATTCGGGCGGCGGGTCCACGGAGCTCGCGACGGGCGTGTATGCACCGGAGCGCGGGGTCTTCGCGTTGGAGGGCACGCGCTCGCTGGACATTGGCTGCCGTCGCGTAACAGAGCGCTTCTTCTCGGCGCTGCCGCCTGCGGACGGCGAGCTCGCTGCCGCCGCTGACTGGGCGGGCGAGCAGTTCGCTGCCTATTTTGAGGGTTTGCCCAGCGACTTTGAGCGTGCCGAGCGCCTGGTCGCCGTGGGCGGCACCGTCACCACGCTCGTGGCACTCGTCCACGAGCTGGAGCCGTACGACTCGAGCTTTGTGCACCTGCGCGAGCTTTCGATGGAACAGATTTCGGCTGCTATCGAGCGCATGTCCACGCTGGACGTGGAGGGCATCGCCGCGCTGCCGGGCGTGCAGCCCAAGCGCGCGGGCGTGATCCTTGCCGGCGCCGTGGTGATTCGTGAACTCATGCGCGCTGGCGGCTACAAGACGCTCACCGTAAGCGAGAACAGCCTGCTCGCCGGCATGGCCGCCACCATCAACGAGACCCTCGACGGTAAAACCCCCACCATCGCCTGGACCCCCAGCCTCAGCCCTCTTCAAAACTAGTCTTTTTGGGACGGGGCTACTTTGTCAGCTTGTCGATCTGTCCAATCTCCCAAAGCGGAATATTGACGAGCATGTCCTCGTCTCTATATGCCGCCAGGGAGGTCCTCACGCAGCGCATGAGTTTGAATTTTTCGCAGGCTATTTTCAGACTCTTCGCTTTAAGGTTCTCCGCCGCCTTGACCTCAAGCGGAAGTACAGTCCCCATGTGATCGATAGCAAAATCGGTTTCGGCATTGCCAGAGCTAGATGACCAGTACGCGGGGATTTTGCCTTGCAGCAAGAGTTCCTGTGCGACGTATTGCTCGGTGAGCGAGCCCTTAAACTCAGTGAAAACAGCGGATCCGTTTAGGACGATGGTCGGTGGGAGGTTGGAGAGCGCGCCGAGGATGCCAGTGTCGATGCAAAACAGCTTGAAGCCCGAGAGGTCCTCATAGCTCGAAAGCGGTGCCCTGAGAGCGGAAACGCGCGGCACCTTATGAACGATTCCGTAATCCATGAGCCACTGGAGGCTCTCTTCAAAATCGCGTGCGCGCGCCCCGGGGCGAAGGGCTCCGTAGATGAACTTTTTATTTTCCTTTGCAAGCTGGCCGGGGAGGGATTTCCAAACCAGCCTCATGCGCTCGACGATGCGGGCGGGCGCATGTTTGCCAAAATCGGATTCGTAAGCCTCGATGATTTGTTGCTGAAGCCTGCGGGCTTCGATGAAATCGCGGGTCGCGGCAAAGGCGGAGACGACTTCGGGCATGCCGCCGACAACGAGGTATTCCTTGAGCAAGTGCTCGAGCTTTTCGGTAACGTTTGCCAGAAGATTCATGTCTGCGGCAAGGACGGCATCGGCGAGTGGGTCGCCATCGACGGCGCGAACAAACTCGGTAAATCCCATA
Organism: Acutalibacteraceae bacterium; assembly: GCA_963599935.1. Lineage (GTDB taxonomy): Bacteria > Actinomycetota > Coriobacteriia > Coriobacteriales > Coriobacteriaceae > Collinsella. The sequence continues at coordinate 2,712 of CAVCBD010000163.1, forward strand.
GGACGCATGGTGAGCTGGTCAATTTTGCCAACGGGGAACGACTCGTTTTCGCGTCGGAGCGCGAGTCCCATATAGGAGCCGGCCGCCACGACATGATATTCCGGCGCCAGCTCGTTGAAATACTTGAGCGACGTAATGCCGCGCGGTGCCTCTTGGATTTCGTCGAAGATGATGAGCGTGTTTTCCGGCGTTACGGTTTGGCCGCGTAGGAGTTCTATCTGGGAGATGATGCGTTTGGGGTCAAGGTCGCCTTCGAACAACGAGCGCGCGCCCGGTTCGAGCATAAAGTCAAAACGAATGACGTTTTGATACTGTTGCCCTGCGAATTCGGTGAGAATCCAGGTTTTTCCTGTCTGGCGGGCCCCTTTAAGCAAGAGGGGCTTGCGGTTCGCTCTGGATTTCCAGGCGATGAGCTCGTCCATAAGCTGTCTGCGCATATTGCCTCCTAACATCTATGGTTAGTATAGGGCCATCCAAGCGTTTCCATCGGAAAATGTGGAAGTAAACCACGTTTTCCCATCGAATAATGTGGGAGACAACCACGTTCTTCCTTCGAAAAATGTGGGAGTTGCTATACAAATTGCGGTGAGATAGTTCCTAAATGGGCCGGTAAACGGCCAAAACAGGAACTATTCCACCGCAACTTCTAAGGGGCCGAAGCAGTCTTTTAGCTCGTCCTAAATTAGCTGACTTTCTGAAGCGCGGGGCGGTGGGACGTCTGCGCATTTGCTGCGCAAATCCGCACCGGCTTCGGTCGCCTGCCGGCGCCCTCGCCGGCTCGCTACGGACGCTGCGCGTCCGCTTGACGCTCGCCCCTTCGCGGGTTCGAGCCCCACCGGCGTCCAAAAGAAACGAGCCCGCATCCCTTGGGGACACGGGCTCGAAAGCTCCATATGGTAGGGGCGGTGGGACTCGAACCCACAA
>CAVCBD010000164.1:0-1338 GCA_963599935.1 Acutalibacteraceae bacterium
TAGTCGAGCGTATCGGGCGTGTAATAGACATACGTCTGCGACATATCGGCCGGCGTATAGCGCTCCAGATTCTCGTTCATCACGTTGGCAATCGACATACCGCAGGTTACCGAGGTAATGGCCAGGAACAGAATCATTGCGATGACGCCCATCGAAAAGCACACCGTGTTGACCTTGGCCGACAGCTGGCGAACAGTAAACATGTTGAGGCCGCGCCAGTATACGCTGCGCAGGCTCTGCAGCAGCTTGATGAGCATGCCCGAAAGTCCCCAGAACAGCGCAAAGGTGCCCACGGTAACCATAGCGGTCGTAATGCCAAACTGGCTCATGGCCTCTTGCAGCTTGCTGTCCGTCGCGGTTAGCGGGAACCCATCACGTAGCAGACGGTAATAGGCCACGCCCACGAGCGCCACGCCCACGACAAAGATGGCAATCGCAATCCACGGATTGCGGGTCTTGATGCTCTCGTTGCGACGCTCGGCACCCATAAGCTCGATGAGCTTGGTACGACGCACGACGCGAAGGTTCAGCAGCAGCGTGAGCACAAACATCACGAGCATGCAGGCAAGGGTCAGATTGAACGCATGCACCGAGAAAAAGAAGTGGAAATCGGCGATCTGTGTCTTAAAGAGCGAGGCCGTAAAGAACGTCATGAGCTGGGAGAGTCCCACACCCAGCACAATGCCGGCGACAAAGGCCACGACCGATACTATCACGGTCTCGAGCGCCATGATCGTGGCGACGCGCCCGCGCCCCATGCCAAGCACCTGGTACAGGCCAAATTCCTTTTTGCGGCGCTTCATGATGAAGTTATTGGCATACACCATCAAAAAGGCCATGACACCGGCCAAAAAGTACGTCAGGTAGCCGAGCATGCTGCCCATGAGCTCGGACAGACCCGCCTCCTCGATTCCGGCGATGTCGACCTGCATCGAGACGGTGTTAAAGGCATAGAAAACGGTGACGCCCAGGGTAAGCGTCAGCAGGTAGACGAGGTAGTCGCGGCCGGCGCGGCGGACGTTGCCCCAAGCGAGTTTACAGAGCATCGGAGCCCTCACCGCCCATCATGGCAACGACCTCCATAATGCGGTCGAAGAACTCGCGGCGGTCGGTGTCGCCGCGGCGCAGCTCGGTGAAGATCTTGCCGTCGCGAATAAACAGCACACGGCTCGTGTAGCTGGCGGCAAAGCTGTCGTGCGTGACCATGAGCACGGTGGCGCGTAGGCGGCGGTTAAGGGCCTCCAGGCTCTCGAGCAGCAGGCGAGCGCTCTTGGAATCGAGGGCGCCGGTGGGCTCGTCGGCCATGATCATGGTGGGGTCGGTGACGAGCGCGCGAGC
>CAVCBD010000164.1:2147-3529 GCA_963599935.1 Acutalibacteraceae bacterium
TAAAAGTCACCAACCTGCGCGATTTCTATACCGTTGAGTATGACTACCCCGATTTCCATCTCTCCATGGAGTGCTATTACTGCTCGCTGGCCGATGAATCCGGCGAGCCCCAGAAACACGACCGCCAGCTTGATATCCGCTGGATTCCACGCACGTCTCTCGCCACCGTTGAGTGGATGCCCGCCGACAAGGGGCTAATCGATGCGCTGATTGAGCTAAAGGAAGACCGGCTTGAGGCAAGCGCCGCCGATGACGCCGCGCCCAACATAGCCGACGAACCCGCCGCAAAACCCAAGCGCGCACCTAAGCGCCGCAGCAGAAAGCGCCCCAAACCAGGTCTGCTCGACGGCATCGACACCTCGGACCTTTCCGCTGATGAGCGCGAGCTGGTCCGCCGTCGCGCCGCCATCAAAAAGTCCATGAAGGGCAACAAGCGCGCCAATACCAAGCCCGAGCTGCTCGTTCGCCAGCGCCTCCGCGCCGCCGGCCTTACGGGTTATCGCTTGGAATGGAAAGTCCCCGGCAAGCCCGATATCGCCTTCCCCGGCCGCAAGATCGCCATCTTCGTCAACGGCTGCTTTTGGCACCGTTGCCCCAAATGCAATCCCAGCCAGCCCAAGCGCAACGTTGAGTTTTGGGAGGCAAAGTTCCGTCGCAACGTCGAGCGTGACCGCGCCGCCGTGGCAGCGCTCACCGAAATGGGCTGGACACCCATAACCATCTGGGAATGCGAACTCAAAAAGGACCGCATCGACGCGACTATGGAAAAGGTCATCGAGCAAGTTCGCGCCGCGACCCCGCAGCGCTAAGCGCGCACCATTCACAGGCCCCGCACACCCGCGTCACATCCGCGCCACAAACCTTAGAAAGCCCTTAAGCTCAAAACCTTTCAAGAGTGTTACTCAGTACCTCTGACCTGCGGTTTCATCGTAATTGCAAACCTCATTAAGCCTTTCTTTAGCGCTTCTTTGCAGCGACCGCGGCATAATACTGCCAACGCACGGGACCTAGCAGCACACCCCGTGCGCAACCTTTTGGTGGACATCGAGGAGGCCGCACGCATGCATTCTTCCAATGACACAGCACAGCCATCCCTAAAACATGCGGACCTTTTCTCCTTCCCCCCGACACAGAGAGACGGCTTCCTCGACTCCCCCACCATCAAACAACCCAAACGCTCAACCAATCAGAGCCTTAACTTGCGAGCATCGTTCGAAAAGCTCCAAGCATCCCTAAACAAAGCATTCCCCAACCAAGCAAGGGCAATCTAAGTCCATCGCGCTTTATACTGATGCCATGCGAAACATGGATCACATAGAATTGTACTGCGGAGGACGCGAGGAAGCGTTTCCCGAGACCGCCGAAGACTGGCCCTATATTGC
>CAVCBD010000165.1:0-3470 GCA_963599935.1 Acutalibacteraceae bacterium
CGATACAGCGAGAACTTGCGGCCGATAACCTGGACGACCTCGGCATGGCAGCGATCGGCGAGCTCTTCGGCGGCCTCGCGGGCAGAAAGGCTGGAGCCATCGAGTACGGAGCACTTAACGAGCTCGTGCTTCTCCAGGTAGGCGACCGTCTGCTCGACGGTGCCGTCGTTGATGTCGGACTTGCCGATGATGATGGCGGGGTTGAGGTGATGGGCCATGCTGCGAAGCTGCTTGACCTGGGCTCCTGTCAGTGCCATGGATTCTCGCTTTCTATGTTATGGGGCGCCCCGCGATGGGGCCTTAATCTACGTGAGCTGTCCCACGATAGCGCAGGAACGGCGCGGTGTGGGGCGTGTTTGCCCAGTTCAAAAAGAATGCGGATGCCGAGCGGGAGAACGGCGCGGGTTACAGGCGGACGTGTACGACGGCCGAAAGCGGTCTATGGACGGCTCGAAGAGACCGGCTCCCATGCAATAAACGCCCAACGGACCTTGCGGATATGGTCGAGCATATAGCGTCCCTGCGGCACTCCTTTGGACCCCGGCTCGCCAGCACGGGGATTCTCAATCATATGCTGAGCGACGTAGTCGCGCAGACGGTCGATCTTATCCTCGTTACCGTGCTCGAGCATGCGGGAGAAGTCCGCCACACCTGCCTCAAGGCTATCGAAAGTATCGCGACGGGGCGATTCGAAGTATGTAACCTGCGGCAGCGCCCCCATCTGAATGAGGATATTAAAGGCATACACAAAGCCATTACTGCAGGTAACCGAGGCACCGATGGCGTTCATCAGGTGAAGGTCATAGCGCGGGCTGGAGTTGGCAACCATCGTGACAGCACAACGCCGACGAGCCGTACGATCAAGCTTGGCAAGCGCGCCCTTCAGGTCGTTCGTAGTAACCGAGCGACTCGCAAAGGCAACATCCACAGCCTTGGCAACCGGCCCCACCAGATCCCAATCATCATCCCAAGCAAGCTCAAGCGGCGTAATCTGGTCCTCAAGCCCGTAATACTCAATACCAGCATCAAGGGTGCCAAGCATAGCAGGGGAGAAGTCGGCAGCAATCACAGGGTGCCCGGCCTGCGCAAGCGGAATAGCAATCGACCCAGCCCCACACCCCATATCAAGCACCGACTCACCAGGCTGGAGCGCCAACAACTTCATAAAATCGCGAGCATACGGAGCAGTCTCAAGCGGCCGAAAATGCCGAGCCCTTTTGTCCCACTCAAATGAGTCATCAGCCCGATGCCGAGCAGCCTGCAGACGCATCCATTCATCATTCCAATCCACAGAAAGCAGCTCAGAACGAACACCTTCATCAACCACGGGCCAACCTCCTCACAACAAAAAAGCGGCCCCTCCCAAAAAGAAGAGCCGCAACCAGCATATATCAGAAAAAGAACCGTTCCAACGCCAAACCGCCATACCAACAAAGTGGTGCAGGAGCGAAGCAACTGCAATCGGGGCAGAACCCAACCGAGGTCCCGTTGTGCGGGAGCCCCGGGGAGGGCAAATATATAAGGTCGATCGCGAGTTCCGCACGAGCCGGAGAGCACTTAATGTGCTCTCCGCGCGAGTCAGGACTGTCCGAGCAGGCGACCTTATATATTTGCCCTCCCCGGGGCTCCTCGCCCGTATCCCTCAGCTAGTTCTTCAGCGAGTTCAGCGGCGCCGGGAAGCGTCCACCACGGTGGGCAAGCACAGTGCCGGCGTTGGGGTTCACCGGCATGATGGGCGCACGGCCGAACAGGCCGCCGTACTCGACGCAGTCGCCCACGCCCTTGCCGATGGCGGGGATGACGCGGACGGCCGTGGTCTTGTTGTTGATGACGCCGATGGCCATCTCGTCGGCGATGATGCCGGCGATGGTCTCGACCGGGGTGTCGCCGGGGATGGCGATCATGTCCAGGCCGACGGAGCACACGCAGGTCATGGCCTCGAGCTTCTCGAGCGAAAGCGCGCCGGCCTCGACGGCGGCGATCATGCCGGCGTCCTCGGACACGGGGATAAAAGCGCCCGAGAGGCCGCCCACGCTGGAGCTGGCCATGACGCCGCCCTTCTTGACGGCATCGTTGAGCATGGCGAGTGCGCAGGTCGTGCCCGGACCACCGCAGGTGCCAACACCGATGATCTCGAGGATGCGGGCAACGGAGTCGCCGATAGCAGGCGTGGGGGCCAGCGACAGGTCGACGATGCCCTTCTCGACACCCAAGCGATGGGCGGCCTCGCGGCTCATGAGCTCGCCGGCGCGGGTGATCTTAAAGGCGGTCTGCTTAATCTTCTCGGCGACCTCCATCATCGATGCGGAATCGGGCAGTGTCTCCAGGGCTGCGGCCATAACGCCGGGGCCCGAGACGCCTACGTTGATGACGGCGTCGGCCTCGCCACCGCCGTGGACGGCGCCCGCCATAAACGGGGAGTCCTCGACCATGTTGGCAAAGCAGACAAACTTGGAAGCGCCGACGGAATCCTGGTCGGCCGTGAGCTTGGCGGCGTCGATGATGGTCTGGGCGGCCATGAGCACGGCATCCATGTTGATGCCGGCACGCAGGCTGGCGACGTTGACGCTGGAGCAGACGCGGCTCGTGGTGGCGAGCGCCTGCGGGATGGACTGGATGACGCGGCGATCGGCGTCGCCGATGCCCTTCTGGACGAGCGCGGAGAAGCCACCCAGGTAGTCGATGCCGAGGGTTTCGGCCGCACGGTCGAGGGCATGCGCGATGGGGGTGAGGTCCTCATCCTTGCAGCACGCGGCGATTTGCGCCACCGGGGTGACGGAGACGCGCTTGTTGACGATGGGGATGCCGTACTCGCGCTCGAGGTTCTCGGCGGTCTCGACCAAGTGCTCAGCCGTGTGCGTCACGTGGTCGTAGATCTTCGTGCACATGCGGTCGAGGTTCTCGTCGCCGCAACCCATGAGCGAAACACCCATGGTGATGGTCCTGATGTCGAGGTTCTGCTCCTCAACCATGCCGCGGGTTTCCGCGATTTCTGCGGGCGTGATCGCCATCCTTGCGCTCCTATCTGCCAAAACGAGCATAGTCTTATCTATTCTAACGTGCCGCACGTGCCAAGTGGCGCATGCGGCACGTTTTGGTGCTCGGTTGTTTCCGTTGTGTTACTGCCCAAAGACCTCTTCGGCGATGCGCGCGCTTTCGGCGGCGTCCTTGGCGTAGTAGTCTGCGCCAATCTGTTTGGCGTATTCGGGGGTGAGCACGGCGCCGCCTACGATGATCTTGACGCCCGGCACCTCGGCATGAAGCAGCTTGATGGTCTCCTCCATGGCGACGACCGTGGTAGTCATAAGCGCCGAGAGGCCGACGAGCTTAATGTCACGCTCCTGCACGGTCTTGAGCACCTCTTGCGGGTCGACGTCGCGGCCTAGGTCAAAGACGGTATAGCCGTAGTTATCGAGCAGCATCTTGACGATGTTCTTGCCGATGTCGTGGATATCGCCCTTGACGGTGGC
>CAVCBD010000166.1:0-3423 GCA_963599935.1 Acutalibacteraceae bacterium
GCGCAGCCCAACAAGCCCGCACTCGACGACATCAACATCGAGATCTATCCGGGCGAGTTCGTCTTTTTGGTCGGTCACTCCGGCTCGGGTAAGACCACGCTGCTGTCGACGCTCAACCGCGACGTCAAGCCCACAAGCGGTCGCATTTTGGTCGCCGGCCAGGATCTCATGAAGATCAAGAACCGCAAGGTTCCGTTCCTGCGTCGTCAGATTGGCGCCGTGTTCCAGGACTTTAAGCTTCTGCCGCAAAAGACCGCCTACGAAAACGTGGCGTTTGCCCTGCAGTGCATCGGCAAGCCCAAGGGCGTCATTCGCAGCCAGGTGCCCGAGGTGCTGCGTCTGGTCGGTCTGGCCGACCAGATGGACTCGCTGCCCGATCAGCTTTCCGGTGGCGAGCAGCAGCGCGTGGCCGTTGCCCGCGCTATGGTCAACCGCCCGCCGCTGCTGATTTGCGACGAGCCCACGGGCAACCTCGACCCGGCGATTTCGCTGGGCATCATGAAGCTGCTCGAGCGCATTAACCGCACCGGTACCACCGTGATCGTCGCTACGCACGACCGCGAGATGGTCGATAGCATGCACCGTCGCGTGATCGCCCTCGAGGGCGGCCACGTAATCCGCGACCAGGAGAGGGGAGGTTACGGCAACTATGGCACCAACTAATGTGGGCTATTCGCTCAAAGAGGCAATCAGCCACTTCTTCCGTAACTGGACCACCTCGCTCGGCGCCGTCATCACGATTTTCCTTTCGCTGTTTATCATCGGCCTGTTCATTATGGGTTCCGCGATGCTGAACTCCGTGATCGGCACCGTCGAGGATCAGGTCGTCATCAACGCCTTTATTAGCGATGACGCCGACCAGGCAGATGTTCAGGCCTTCGAGGCCGAGCTTAAGACGTGGAGCAACGTCAAGTCCGTGACCTATAAGGACAAGGACGACGCACTGGCCGAGTACACGAGCAAGATGTCGGGTAACGCCGACGCCACCATGAGTGCGCTCGACGGTCAGAACCCGCTGCCCGCCTCGTTTGCGATCGAGATGGACGATCCGTCTCAGGTCGAGAGCACGGCTAAGAAGCTCAAGAAGAACGCCGACTTCCAAAAGATCGCTGACGACGGCGACGTCAACGCGAGCGTGCTGTACGGCCAGGAGGAAGTGAGCCGCCTGTTCCAGGTGACGAACTACATCCGTATCGCCGCCGTGGTGCTCGTTGGCCTGCTGACCTTTATCGCGTTCATCTTTATCAATAACACGATTCGCCTGTCCATTACGGCGCGTCGTCGTGAGATTGCGATCATGCGCCTGGTGGGCGCCAGCAACGGCTTCATCCGCGGGCCGTTTATTACCGAGGGCGTGCTGCAGGCCATTTTGGGCTCGCTGCTTTCCATCGGCGTGCTGGAGCTGCTGCGCAACCTGGTGGTTCCGCGTCTGCAGGAGAGCATCGGCTGGATGTCGTTTGCGCTGCCGATGCAGTACTACCTGGTGACCTATGCTGCGCTGATTCTGGTCGGTGTGATTATCGGTCTCTTTGGTTCTGCCATAGCCATGCGCCGCTACCTGCGCGTGTAGGCATGCCTGGAATTCATCCCTTCCAACGGGTCGTCTCTTATGGGGCGGCCCGTTATTTTGATCCCTCGGGGACGGAGGAAAACGGATCACTCAGGGGGTCAGTCCGACCAAGTGATCCGTTTTCCTCCGTCCCCGAGGGATCATTTGCTTCCGTCCCATAGGGATCATTTGGGTAGACTCTTTGGAGTATGCAATCGATAGTAAGGAGGCGCCATGGGGCGCAATAACAAGCATAAGCGCGGTGCCCGCAACAAGCGTGGACCGGTGCGCAGCGAGCGCCGCCCGAGTCTGACCGGACGCGTGCAGCTCCATGAGCACAGCGCCTATGTCATAACCGAGAACGGCGACTACAAAGTCATGGGTCGCGGTAAGCGCGAGATCATGGATGGCGATATCGTCGCCGTGAGCATTAAGAACAGTCCGCACGGCGAGCGCCGCGCCGTGATCGAGGGGGTCGTCGAGCGTGCCGCCATCAGTGTGGTGGGCACGTACCAGACCGCCGGTCCGCTCGGTGTGATCGAGCCGCTCGATTCGCGTCTCAAGGCCGATTTCTTCATTTTGCCCGAGGACACCTCGGCCGAGCGCCTGGGCGTTCATCCCGGTGACGCTGTGGTTGCGCGCATCCTAACCTATCCGACGCGCCTGGAATCGGGCACTGTGACCATCGAGCGCCGCATTGGCGGCGATGACGCGCCCGACCTGGGCGTTCAATACGTAATGGCGCGTTATGGCTATACCGACAGCTATCCCGAGGCAGCGCTGGCCGAGGCCGAGGGCCTTTCGTTCGATGTGATCGCGGCGCTCAAAGATCCGCTCCGGCATGATCTGCGCGACCGCTTTATCATCACGATCGACCCGGTCGACGCGCGCGACTTTGACGATGCCATTTCTCTGGAGCGTACGCCCGACGGCGGTTACAAGTTGGGCGTCCACATCGCCGACGTTTCACACTACGTGGCCTGGGACGGGCATATCGATCTTGAGGCGCGTCATCGCACGACATCGGTGTATCTGGCCGATCGCGTGCTGCCCATGCTGCCCGAGCGCTTGTCGAACGACCTGTGCTCGCTTCGTCCCGACGAGGACCGCCTGGCGTTTACCGTCGATATTGAACTCGATGCGCAGGGCCGCGTTCGCCACTACGATCCCTATCCCAGTGTGATTCGCTCGCGCGTGCGCATGGACTACGACGGCGCCGAGGCGCTGTTGGTGCGTGCCGGCGCGGTGAAGTATGGGGTGCTGGAGGGTGCCGCCGAGGATGTTGCGGCTGTAGAGACTTCGCGTGAGGAAGCGCTCGAACGTGGGCTTGCGTGCGAGGAAACCGCCCGCGGCTATAACGTCGATCTGGGTGATTTTCTTGTCGCCGCTAACGAACTCGCCGAGCTTCGCCGCCACATTCGTCGCGCGCGCGGTTCGGTCGACTTCGATACCGCCGAGATTCGTGCTCTGTTGGATGAGGACGGAGTGCCCGTGCAGATTGTGGCGCGTGAGCGTTCGTGTGCCACGTCGCTTATCGAGGAAGCCATGCTGCTCGCCAACGAGTGCGTTGCAGAGTGGCTGGCAGACCGTGATATCGAGGCCTGTTATCGTGTGCATGAGGATCCGAGCCCCGATAGCCTGCACGGTGCCGCCGTTGCGCTGGCGCAGCTAGGCATCATCGACGATCGCCGTGCTGCCGGTATTGCCCTGGGGAGTCCCGATGAGCTGCAGGCTGCAGTTGATGCTGCCGCCGGTACGGCAAACGCACCGCTCGTCAACACGCTGCTTCTGCGCAGCATGCAGCGTGCACTGTACAAGCCGCGCAACGAGGGCCACTTTGCGCTCGCCGCGCCGTGCTACTGTCACTTTACGAG
>CAVCBD010000167.1:0-3300 GCA_963599935.1 Acutalibacteraceae bacterium
CCTTCTTGGTGCTTGCCGCCGTCTGCATTGTGGCGGCGCTGCCCATCACGGCGTATTCCTTCCGCACCAAACCTTCCGAGATCGGTCTGAAGTCGCTCGGCGAGAACCCGGGTGATCCGTCCGTCTCGACGGCTGGTGACAAGGACGAGCACACGGCTCCTGAGGTTAACGTTGGCTGGTCTCGCATCAAGAAGAGCCCGGCGTTTTGGCTGCTCGTCGTCGCCTTCCTCTTTATGGGCCTCGTTAGCGGCGCCATCTACGATCGCTTTGGTTTGCGCTTTGGCAACGTGCTGGGTTCCGTTGCGTGTATTGTCGCCTGTGTGGCGCTGTGCTTCCCGACGACGGACCTTGGTCCTATTGTTGCCGCTGTGAGCTTTGGTATCGGAACGTGCATGGGCACCATCACGCCTACCATTGCCGCGTCCAAGCAGTTTGGCATGGCCGACCTCGGCAAGGTCACGGGCACCATTACCTCGCTCGAGATGGTCGGCGGCACCGTGGGCGCTATCGTCTCGGGCGTGCTGTTCGATGCCACGGGCTCCTTTGCGAGCACCTGGATTGTGTGCCTGGCATGCTCCGTTGTCATGCTCGTGTTCCTGCTGGCATCCGAGCCCATCGCCGCCAAGCTGCGCGCGAGCGTGGCGGGGGAGTAGACGTCCGTCGCTCTTTTCTATTTGCCCCGTTCTATCCGTGGCTGCCCTGGAGGCCGAATAGATGCTCGTACCATCATTCGGTTTCCAAGGCGGCCACGGATCACAAACAGCGGCGGCGCATCTGGCCGAACGAGCCCCCATACCCTCGTTCGGTCAGATGCACCGCCGCGGTTTGTGTTTGTGCCGTATAATGACCACTACCTATGACGCGATACAAAAGAAAGGTGTTTGCCCATGCAGGCACAGAAGGCGGAGGGAACCCGCGACCTTATCGGCGCCGAGATGCGCGCCTGGCAAAAGATGCAGCAGATCGCTGCCGGCGTGTTCGAGCCGTTTGGCTTTAAGCCCATCGAGACGCCCGCGATCGAGCAGGTGGACGTCTTTGTCCACGGCATCGGCCAGTCGACCGACGTCGTGCGCAAGGAGATGTTCCGCGTGTTTAGCGGCGCCAACCTGGAGCGCGTCTTTACCGAGGGCACCGACACCAAGCTCAAGCCCAAGCAGCGCCTGGCGCTTCGCCCCGAGGGCACGGCCGGTGTGGTGCGCGCCGTCGTGGAGAACAACCTGGTGCCCCAGGGCTCCACGCCGTTTAAGGCTTATTATGCCGAGGCCATGTTCCGTGGCGAGCGTCCCCAGAAGGGTCGTTTGCGTCAGTTCCACCAGGTGGGCATCGAGTGGCTCGGCGCTCCCGATCCGGCGGCAGACGCCGAGTGCATCATTATGCTCATGGAGTTCTACAAGCGCCTGGGCTTCGATCTTTCCAAGCTCCGTCTGCTCATTAACTCGATGGGCGATGCCCAATGCCGTCCGGCCTATCGCGAGCAGGTTAAGCAGTTCATTCTCGACCACGCCGACGAGATGTGCGACGAGTGCCGCGAGCGCGCCGAGCTTAACCCGCTGCGCGCCTTCGACTGCAAGAACGACCACTGCCGCGAGATCATGGCCGACGCCCCGCTGATGGGCGACAACCTGTGCGATGAGTGCCGCGAGCACTACGAGCAGGTCAAGCGCTATCTGGACGCCGCCGGTATCGAGTATATCGAGGATCCCACCCTGGTGCGCGGCCTGGACTACTACACCCGTACCGTCTTTGAGGTCGAGGCCCCTGGCGCCGGTGTCGGCTCCATCGGTGGCGGCGGCCGCTACGATGGCCTGGTCGAGCTCGAGGGCGGTAAGCCCACGGCCGGCGTCGGCTTCGCCGTCGGTTTTGAGCGCGCCCTGCTGGCCCTGCAGGCCTTTGGCAGCGACCTGGGTGCCGAGGAGGCCCCGTGCGTCTACGTCGCCAATGCCGGCAAGGAGCTGCGTCAGAACGTCTTTACCATTACGCAGCAGCTTCGCGCCGCAGGGATTGTGACCGAGGCCGACTATCAGGGCCGTTCGCTCAAGGCCCAGTTTAAGCAGGCCGATAAGGTGGGTGCCAAGCTCATCCTGGTCTTGGGTGGCGACGAGCTTGCCGCCGGCAAGGTCAAGGTACGCGACATGCAGAGCCATGACGAGGTTCTCGTCGATCTGGCCAACGTGGTCGAGGCGGTTCGCGAGCGCCTGTAGCGCATCTTTTTGAGCTGCGGACCCGCTTGAGTGTCCCGTCCATTGCGAGCGATTGTTACGGGGGTGTTTCGCATTTATGCGGAATGCCCCCGTTTGTGTATGCCGTCCACCGAGAAATACGACCATTTAGGGCAAAAACCCTTGCAATGCAGAAAATACTTTTGTGTGGTAAAGCGCAATCAGTGTCGAAAGTATTTCCCAAGCGCCTATAATGAATACCGCATGTTACGTGCATAGAAGGAGGAATGGGAGGAAACGTGGCTGAGAACCTAAGCAACCAGTCTGTACCCGAAGCCGCGGCGCGCGTCGCTGCCGTGGTCAACCGCCTCGTTAACCGAATCGGCTCGAATGCCGAGTCCAGGGAGCGTCTCGCCGAGATCGAGATCCCCGAGGAGCTGCGCGACAATCTGGCGCTGTTCCTGCGCCTGGAGCGTCGTGTGCTTAGCGAGTATGATCCTGAGATCGCGGACCTGTTCGACAAGATCCTGTCGGCCGAGATTGTGGCCAATGCCGGCAACCCCGGTAGCCGTGCCGCTGACGAGGCCGTCGACGAGCAGGGCGTGCCCACCGCCGACGAGCCCACCGCCGTGGCATTCCGTGAGGTCGTCGATCTGATCGACAGTCTGCCGCTCGATAAGCAGCAGGTCATCGTTCGCGCCTTTACGAGCTTCTTCCACCTGGCAAACCTGTCGGAGGAGAACTACCGTGTGGCGCAGCTGCGCGAGCGCGAGGCCGGCGCATCGACCGATACCGAGGTCGATCCCGCCAACGAGCTCACCGTCGCCTATCACCAGTTGGTAAACGAGATGGGTGTCGAGGGCGCCAACGAGCTGCTCGGCAAGCTCGAGTTCCACCCTGTCTTTACCGCACATCCCACCGAGGCCCGTCGCAAGGCCGTCGAGGGCAAGATTCGCCGTATCTCCAACCTGCTGGAGGAGCGTCCGCGTCTGGGCGGCTCCGACCTGGTGGAGAACGAGCGCCATATGCTGCAGGAGATCGACGCCCTGGTGCGTACGAGCCCCATCGCGCTCAAGAAGCCCACGCCGGTCGAGGAAGCCGATACCATCATCGACATCTTCGATAACACGCTGTTCGACGT
>CAVCBD010000168.1:0-3229 GCA_963599935.1 Acutalibacteraceae bacterium
GTACAAAGGTCCAGGTAGGACTTGGGACACGACACGCCGCGCACGCTTTTGTGGAAGTCATAGAAATCGTTGAGGTTTTTGGCCTCGGCCAAAAAGTTGGTCTCCTCGCGAAACGAAGTCCACAGCTCTTCGACCACGCCGTGCAGGTCAACAAATTGATCGGTGTTGACGAACTTTGAGGCGATGCGTACCACCGAGCGAATGATGTCGATGTCCTGCGCCATGACCTGCTGCGCACCGGGGCGCTGCACCTTAACGGCCACGTCCTCGCCTGTCACCAGACGGGCGCGGTGCACCTGCGCGAGCGACGCGCTACCGAGCGGGTTGGGGTCAATTGCGTCGAACATCTGCCCCAAGCGCTGGCCGTATTCCTCTTCCAGACAGCGGAGCACTACCTCATACGGCACCGGCTCTACGTCGGAGCGCAGGTGACGGAGCTCGTCGCAAAAACGCTGCGGCAAGATCTCGGAGCGGTTGGCCAGAATCTGCCCCATCTTGACGAACATGGGGCCGAGCTCTTCGAGCAGACGACGCAGGCGAACCGGCGTAAGGTTGTCCCACACGCGATACTTTTTGATCAGGCGAACGATCTGCCCAATGCGTTCGCGGCGGCCCGCCGGCGTGAGCTGGTATTCCTCGTCCGGCGCCATCGCGTCGGGCTCCTCGGGGACCATATCGACAGCGCGCGGTTTCTTGCGAGCGCCCGAGACGGCGGCCTCAACCTCATCGACAACCGCCGCCTCGTCACCCAAGGGATCTAGATTGTTGTAATCGGTGGTGGAATCTGCCATCTGCGCTGCTACTCGGCCTCTTCGGCGTCCTCTGCGTCGTCGGGCTCAACAGACTCGACGGGCACCGAGGTCACATTATCCTCGACCGAATCCACAATGTCGCGCACATGGGCCAAAAAGGCCGTGCGCTCGGGGGCGGTCATAACGCGGACGCGGGCCAGGATGAGCTCGTCGAGCACGCGCTGCGCCGCGGTCTCGCCCTGCATGCCCAAGCGCTCAGTGAGGTCGGAGATAGTTCCGCCGGCCTGCTCGAACATATCCGAAACGCTGCGGGCGATATCGGGGGTACCGGCGTCCTTGCGCACCTGTTCGCCCTTGGTGTTAAGGTCGTCGAGGACCTTCTTGCCGCCCTCGACGGCAACGGCAGCGGCGCCGAAGCCCACGTTGATGGCACCGTTAACAAGCTGATCGAATTTCATAACCATGGTTGGCTCCAATCGTGAACAACTGCATTGGCCTTCTTGTACCCAAGATTGATCGAACGACACAAAATCGTTTTACCGCCAAGATAGAAATCGAGCGGGGCAAAACCTTTGACGGCGTTTGCCCCGCTCGCTCGTTGCAAGGTTGTCTTTACCTCACGTTGTCGTTCATCGCGAAGGAATTCTTCATGGCACAGCTCGTGGTGTAGAGTACCTTGCCCAACAGGGCATCGGTCTCCACGCGCACGAGCTCGGCAAAGGCCTCGTTGGCGCGGGCGAGCTCGGCAGGCACCTCGGCCTCGGGCAACGCGGCTACGACAGCGTCAACGTCGTGAATCTGCTTGTGGCCCATGCCGCCGACCTTCTCCTGATAATCCTCGACCGCGCGACCACACTCATGGAAGCGAACATCGGCCAAGGCACCGATCAGGCGATTTGCCCAATAGAAATTCTCGGACGTCACGCGAGCCTGCGTATCGGCGTAGTACTCGGGCATGGTCTCGACATTGGCGTACAGCGGTACGAGCGCGTTAAACGAGTTGGAGCCAAACGCCATCCACTGCACGGCGCGATATGCCGGCTGCGCATAGGGGCGCAGCTGCAGCACGGCGAGCTGGCTGTTGCGGTTGATGCCGATGGGACGATAGGCACCGCGCGTGGCGGGCGTACCCTTGCTGCCGTAGCAGTCGTACTCCGTGCCCTGGTAGTGGCTCGAAAGCACGTACTTGATGTCCTCGATGGTCACCTTGCGCTCGGGCACGCGGCTCCAGGGAATGTCGTCGCTCTCGGGCGTGTAGTCGGCGTCGGGACCGTCCCACACATCGCTGGGATTGAGGCAGCGCTGCATGTACCAGGCGCGCGGCGTGTTGTAGACGTGGTCGCTGTCGCTGTGCGAGCCAAAGGCCTCGCGCGGGTTAAAGACCGCAGCAGGACCGTCGCCCTTAACACCCAGCGTCAGATCCAGATGCCACTCGGCCATCCAGGAGCGCAGATCGGCGGAGCACATGTGGTCGGTCTGGGCGCCCTCGGCGTCGTCCAGGTCAAAGCTGTCGATACCCAGCTGGTTGGGCATGGTCACATAGGCGTCGTCGGGCACGCGCTTGGCGATCCAGTGGTGGCCGCCGATGGTCTCGAGCCACCAGATCTCATCCACGTCGCTAAAGGCGATGCCGTTGTTCTCGTAGGTGCCGTAGCGCTCGAGCAGGTCACCCAGGATGCGCACGCCGTCGCGGGCGGACTTGGCGTACGGCAGCACCAGGGTCACCATGTCCTCCTCGCCCAGACCGCCGGGCTGTGCCGGAACGTATCCGTCCTCGCCCTCGTTGCCCTTGGCGGGCACGTAGTCGACGAGCGGGTCAGCACCGCGAACACGCTCATTGGTGGTAAGCGTCTCGGTTGCAGACATGCCCACGTTGAGCTCATTGAATCCGGCCTCGGCCCAGATGCCGTGACCGGGGATGACATCGGGGACGCTCGTGTAGCGCATGGGGTTATCGGGCAGCTCGATGGTCAGATGGCTCAGAACGCTCGTGTAGACGCGCGGCTGCTCGTCGGGGTGCACCACGCGCATACGCTTGGGCTCAAACACCCCGTTGGACGAGTCCTCGTTGCGGGCAACCAGCGTCGACCCGTCATAGCTCGCGTTCTTACCAACCAAAATCGTTGTGCACGGCATGCGCATCCTCCTCGAGCGAAGAAATCAAACGGTAACAGTGTATCGCTTCGGCGCAAAAAGGGCGAAACTGCGGCCCCGGCAACCCCTGTGTGCAAAAAATGCCAAATATGAGTACTGTCACCAATTTAGTAGCAGCAAATCTCACTGTCCTGGACGATAGAAATCCCCATTTGTCCAAAAATTGATTAAAGTAATTCCCCAAAGATCCAATAAAAGAGACTCCCTAACGATATTGAATATCATTAGAGAGTCAAATCAGTCTCAAAGATATGTAACCGACTAGGCAACAGTACTCATATTTGGCATTTTTTGCACACGGGATATAGAACTAACCCCCTAAA
>CAVCBD010000169.1:0-3124 GCA_963599935.1 Acutalibacteraceae bacterium
GCTCTCAAGCCCGTTATGCTCATGGGCCACATGGACGTGGTCCCCGTGGTGCCGGGTACCGAGGCCGACTGGACGCACGACCCCTTTAGCGGGCACGTGGACGACACCTACATCTGGGGCCGTGGAGCGATCGACATGAAGGACCAGGTCGCAGGCATTCTCGAGGCTGTCGAGTATGCGCTGGCGCACGGTTGGCAGCATGAGCGCACGCTGCTGCTGGCCTTTGGCCAGGACGAGGAGACGACGCAGTACGGCGCAGGCGCCATCGGCCGCGTGCTCGAGGAGCGCGGCATTGAGCTTGAGTACCTGATCGACGAGGGCGACTACCGCATCGTTCCGGCTGCCGAGTACAGCGCGGGCGAGGGCTGGCTTATGCACGCCGACCTCGCGGAGAAGGGCTATGCCGACATTGTGCTCAAGACAAAGAGCGCGGGTGGACATTCTTCCAATCCCTACGGCGGCACGTCGCTCGAGGTGCTCAGCCGTGCCATCACCGCAATCTGCGATATCGAGTGGCCGACGCGCGTGACCGATTTACTTGCCGCCCAGCTCGTCGAGTTGGGGCTCTACACGGCCGATGAAATTGCCGCCAACGGGGATGCCATTGTCTGCGATTGCCTCGCCAGCAAGAAGCTCTATCCGCTGGTGACGACCACCTGCGCGCCCACGCAGATCGAGGGTGGCAGCACCGGCGCCAACGTAATGCCGCAGGATATGTGGGCCAACATCAACTTCCGCATGCTCGAGGGCACGAGCGTGGCCGACGTTGTGGCGCGCTGCCGTGAGGCGGTTGCCGGGGCGGACCTTGCCGGTCGTGTCGAAGTGGAGCTGGGCCCCGGCAGCTCCGAACCCTCGCCGTCCCCGCGCATCGGTGGTCCCGGCCTCGAGGCGGTTCGCTCCATCGCCGCCCGCTATTTCCGTGATCCAAAGGGGACGGAGGAAAGCGGATCATTCGAGCCAGTGGCAATTGTGCCCTCGACCGTGATCGGTGCGACCGACGCTGCCAACTACCAGCGCATTTGCCCTGAGTGCATTCGCTTCTCAGCCTTTGTGGTTGATGACGACGAGTGTGATCGCGGCGTCCACGGCACCAACGAGCGCATCACCCGCCGCGCCTACCTCCAGGGCATCCGCTTCCTCGTCGCTCTACTCCAAACGCTCTAGCCAAAAAGCAAGCCCTTGGTGCAATGGGGTCAGGTTTGTTTGCACCAATCATTCCGTGCGGGTTATATGCAGGTTTGCCTGGGCACGCTATCATGTTTGGGTTAGACAGCAACTATGTACCCCATACGCGAAGGGATGCGCATGTATCTGAAGATCGACATGTTCTAGCCGGGCTTACCCCCGCAGTGGCGCCGCGCGCCCCATCAACTCTGCCGATTTTCACCTTCACGCATATAAAGGAGTCCCGCCATGCGCGATAAGCTCGAAAAGATTATCAAGGCCTACGAGGAGCTCGAGAAGAAGCTCTCCGACCCGGCCGTCGCCTCCGATATCAAGGAGTTTACGCGTCTCAACAAGGAGTACGCGCACCAGTCCGACCTCATTGCCGCCTCGCGCGAGTACATCGGCGCGCTCGATGACATCGAGGCTGCCAAGGAAATGCTGCACGATACCACCGATGCCGATGAGAAGGAGATGCTCCAGATGGACATCTCCGAGAACGAGGCAAAGCTTCCCCAGCTCGAGGAAGACATCAAGTACATGCTCATTCCGAGCGACCCCAATGACGACAAGAACACCATCGTCGAGATCCGCTCCGCCGCCGGTGGCGACGAGGCAGCCATCTTTGCCGGCGATCTGTACAAGATGTACCAGCGCTTCTGCGAGTCGCGCGGCTGGAAGACCACCGTGCTCGACTCCAGCCCCAGCGAGGCCGGCGGCTTTAAGTCCATCGAGTTCAAGGTCGAGGGCGACCGCGTCTACTCCGTCATGAAGTTCGAGTCCGGCGTGCACCGTGTCCAGCGCGTTCCCAAGACCGAGTCCCAGGGCCGTATCCAGACCTCCACGGCAACCGTCGCCGTGCTTCCCGAGGCCGAGGAGATCGACGTCCAGATCAACCAGTCCGACCTGCGCATCGATACCTACTGTGCCTCCGGCCCTGGCGGTCAGTGCGTTAACACCACCTACTCCGCCGTGCGCATCACCCACCTGCCCACCAACACCGTGGTGCAGTCGCAGGAGCAGCGTTCTCAGATCCAGAACCGCGAGGTCTGCATGCAGATGCTGCGTGCCCGTCTGTACGAGATGGAACTCGAGAAGCAGCAGGCCGAGCTCGGCGCCGAGCGCCAGAGCCAGATTGGCCACGGCAACCGTTCCGAGAAGATCCGTACGTACAACCAGCCCCAGGACCGCGTGACCGATCACCGTATCGGTTTCAACTCCACCTACAACGGCGTCCTTCTGGGCGATCAGCTCGGCACTGTCATCGAGGCACTTGCCGCCGCCGAGCGAGCCGAGAAGCTGGCACAGGCTGTTTAGGTTCCGCCGTTCTACCGAACGGCGGACCAGCCGACGCTGCGCGGGCCGCATTTGGACAATCTGACGTTCAACTTCAAGGGCGCGACCAGAAGGTCAGCGCCCTTTCGTTTCACGTCACCTTGTCTCAAATGCGGCCCGCTCGCTGGCATTGCCAAGACATCGGCGTTATCTTGGTTGGCACTTGAATGATCCCTTGGGGACGGAGGAAAACGGATCATTCTGCATCGATGCGGTGCCGGTGATCCGTTTTCCTCCGTCCCCTGCGGATCATTTTGGGAAATTGCTATGTTGGTTTATTTAGGTTGACTTGGTAGTCTATGGGCCATTTACCTGCTTAAAGCGTCAGTCGATTACCAAAATAATGCTCTAAAAATCGTCCAGGAAGTCGCAAGCCATTTTTTGACGCGTCGTGCGTCAAGTGATTTGGCAAGTTCTTGGTTAGATATTGGTCAGTTTTGGGGCAACCTTGCCAAAAGCTTGACGGATGCAGATTTAGACGTCGACGAATGAACACTCTGGGCAGGCTCCAAGTAAAATTCTGGGCGGATTCTCGATAATCGCTTCCAATCGTCCCTTGCCGCGTGCCACCCTCGCGTACAATCTGCTCCGACATTCGTGCGCCGCCCGGCGCTTAAGAGGGGAG
>CAVCBD010000170.1:0-3042 GCA_963599935.1 Acutalibacteraceae bacterium
AGGCTCATGCTCATTACGGGAAACCGCGGCTGCGGCAAGACGGTTCTCCTGCGGGAGCTGGAACGTCTGGCCAGCGAGCACGAATGGGCGGTTGTCTCCGATTCCGCTTCGCTTGGCTTATGCGACCGCTTGGCCGACGCGCTTCGCTCGAATAAACCCGTTGTGACGTCAATGGAGTTTGGGCCGTCGTTTGGTCGGATGTCGGTCGAGGCGGCGCGAGCAAAGGGCGAAACGTTGCGAGGGCTGGTCAACGAGCGCCTCAAGAAGCTCGGGCCGGGAAAGGGCTTACTGTTTGCGATTGACGAGGCCCAATCTGCGTCTATCGAGGAACTGGCGGCGCTGGCCGTTCTCTATCAGCAAGTGCTCGGAGATCAAGATGCCACGGGCTTGTCCGATAGCGACCAGCGCGGTCTTGCGCTGGTGTTCGCCGGCTTACCCAGTATGGTTGATGACTTGCTCGAAGAGCCGAGCGTGACGTTTTTGCGGCGTGCTCAGCAGCGTACGCTGGGGGCGATATCTTTGCCCAAAGTGCGCGATTCATATATCCAGACGGTCAAAGACGCTGGTCTTTACGTTGACGCGGAGACGGCGGACCTTGCGGCACACAAGAGCATGGGGCATCCCTATATGGTTCAGCTGGTGGGATATTACATGTGGCGGTCTGCTGTCCGGCGTGACTCGCGGGTCGTTGAAGAGTGCGATGTTGAGGCTGGGCACACGGATGCCATCTCCGAGTTCTATGAAGCAGTTGACGCGCCCCTGTATTACGGACTGCGCAGTCCACAGCGCCTCTTTATCGAGGCTATGGCGGTTGACGAGGACAAGCCGACGCGCATGGCGGACATCATTGAGCGTTGCGACCGAACCCAAAGCTGGGCGAGTAAATATCGCGCAAGCCTGATTCGCGAGCGCGTCATCGAGGCTGCCGGATACGGCCTCGTCCGGTTTACCGTGCCCATGCTGGGCGCGTACATTCGCGATCGCGTTCTATGGCATGAGTAGGGTGATAAAGGTGACGGAACAGAAGATGAACCCGCAGGCTATCGAGGTGCGTGGCGCGCGCGTCCATAACCTCAAAGACATCGATATCGATATTCCGCTGGGAAAGCTCGTGGGCATTGCCGGCGTGTCGGGTTCGGGCAAGAGTTCGCTGGCACTCGGGGTTCTTTATGCCGAGGGCTCGCGCCGCTATCTGGAGGCGCTCAGCACCTATACCCGCCGTCGTCTGACGCAGGCCGAGCACGCCCAGGTGGACGAGGTGCTGCACGTGCCAGCGGCGCTCGCATTACATCAGCGCCCCAGCGTACCGGGCGTGCGCTCGACCTTTGGTACCATGACCGAGCTCAACAATAGCCTGCGTCTACTCTTTAGCCGTTGCGCCCATCACGTGTGCCCGCATTGCGGGGCGCGTGTGGAGCCGAGCCTTAACGTGGCTGCGGGCCTGTCGCTCACGTGTCCGACATGCGGCCGCGAGTTCTACGCGCCGAGTGCCGAGGATTTGGCTTTCAATAGCGGCGGTGCGTGCCCTACCTGCGGCGGCACCGGTGTCATGCGCGAGGTAGACGAGGCGAGCCTGGTGCCCGACGAGTCAAAGACCATCAACGAGGGTGCGGTGCTTCCCTGGGGCACGCTCATGTGGGACCTGATGAAGCAGGTGGCCGGCGAGATGGGCGTGCGCACCGACGTGCCGTTTAACCAGCTCACGCCTCAAGAGCGCGACATCGTGTTTCACGGCCCGGCGGTTAAGAAGCACATTCTCTACGTTCCCAAAAACGGCGAGGGCGCCACGCCGCTCGACTTTACCTATTACAACGCCGTCTATACCGTTGAGAATGCGCTCGCCAAGGTTAAGGACGATAAGGGGCTTAAGCGTGTGGCTCGCTTTTTGCGCGAGGGACCATGCCGTGACTGCGCCGGCACGCGTCTCTCCGAGGCTGCGCGCCAGCCCCAGGTGCGCGGTATCAATCTGGCTCAGGCCGCGGCCATGACGCTTGGTGATGCGATCGAGTGGGTGCGCGGGGTGCCCGCATCCTTGCCGGCCGAGATGCGGCCCATGGCGACGGATATCTGCGATTCGTTTTTGAGCACGGCTCGTCGTCTGGTCGACCTGGGTCTCGATTACCTTTCGCTCGATCGCGCCGGTGCCACGCTCTCCACGGGTGAGCGCCAGCGCGTGCAACTCGCCCGCGTGGTGCGCAACCGATCGACAGGCGTGCTCTATGTGCTGGACGAGCCCTCAATTGGCTTGCATCCTGCCAATGTCGACGGCTTGGTGGGCGTAATGCGCGACCTGGTGGATGACGGCAATACCGTGGTTGTTGTCGACCACGATACACGTGTGCTGGCGGAGGCTGATTATCTGGTCGAGATGGGCCCCGTTGCCGGAGCAGGCGGCGGCAACGTAATCGCCGCTGGTACGGTAGACGAGGTCGAACAATCGCAGGGCAGCCGTATCGCGCCGTTTTTGCGCGCCGAGCCCAAGCGCTTGCGTCCGCAGGTGACTGACGACGAAATGTTCGACCAGGGCCACATCCGCATGGCAACCGATACCATTCATACCGTCAAGCCGCTCGAAGTCGATATCCCGCGCGGCCGCCTTGTCGCGGTGACGGGCGTTTCGGGTTCGGGCAAGACGACGTTGGTGCTCGAGACGCTCATCCCGGCGCTTAAGGCGCAGGCAGCTGGCGAGCGCTTGCCACGCCACGTGCGCTGGATCGATGCCGAGGGCATTGCGCGTGCCAACCTGATTGACGCCACGCCCATCGGTGCCAACGTGCGCTCGACGGTGGCAACTTATGCTGACATCCATGATGAGCTACGTCGCGCCTTCGCCCGTACGCCCGAGGCCAAGGCAGCCGGCTACAAGGCGGGCGCATTTAGCTACAACACTGGCGCCTTGCGCTGCCCTACGTGCGATGGCACGGGCTCGATATCGCTCGACGTGCAGTTCTTGCCCGACGTCGAGATCGTCTGTCCGACATGTCGCGGCTCACGTTATGCAGACGCGGCTTCGCATATCCATCGCGAGGGCAAGGACGGGAG
>CAVCBD010000171.1:0-1173 GCA_963599935.1 Acutalibacteraceae bacterium
GCGCTGCCAACCCCGCAGCCGAGGCTTTCCGCCTTGCTGCCGGCGACATCGGCTACCGTCTCTTCGGTCTCGCGCTGTTCTCCGCCGGTATCACCTCCGTCATCGGCGCGGCCTACACCTCCGTCTCCTTCCTCAAGACCGTTCACCCCTTCATCGCCAAGAATGACAAGTGGTTCATCGTCGGCTTTATCGCCTTCTCCACGCTCGTTATGGCAATTCTTGGTGGTGCAAAGCGCATGGTCATCCTGGCTGGCGCACTCAACGGCCTGATCCTGCCAATTTCCCTGTGCTGCATGCTGCTTGGCTGCCACAAGAAGTCCATCGTCGGCGAGTACAAGCACCCCGTGTGGCTACAGGTCCTTGGCTGGTGTGTGGTCGGTGTCGCGGGCTACCTTGCCGTCACGGCGCTGCCCAACCTTACCAAGCTCTTCGCGTAACGAACCTGCACCATTCCGCGAGCCGGTCTGTCCCACAGGCCGGCTCCGCCTGAAAGGAGAACGATATGTCCGACATCAGATTCCTGCTCAGCGGTGACTCAGCCGTAACCGTGGAATTCGGCAACGAGATCAGTGAGCACATCAACGCGCAGATTCGTGCGTTCAGCATCGCGCTCACCGAGAGCAAACTCCCCGGGATCGTGGAACTCGTGCCGACCTACCGCTCGCTGATGGTTCACTACGACCCTGAGGTCATCCCCTACGGTGCGCTTGTCAAGAAACTCAAGGGCCTGCTCAATCAGCTTGACCACATCCGGATTCCGCCAAGCGATGTGTTGGAGATCCCCGTGCTCTACGGCGGGGAGGAAATGGGCCCCGACCTTGGCTTTGTTGCCGAGCACAATCACAAAACGCCTGAGGAGGTCATCCGGATTCACACCTCCACGGAATATCTCATCTATATGCTGGGCTTTACCCCCGGTTTCACCTATCTTGGCGGTATGAGCGAGGAAATTGCCGCGCCGCGCCTTGCCCAACCTCGTGTCAGGATTCCCGCCGGCAGCGTCGGCATCGCCGGCAGCCAGACGGGCGTATATCCCATCGACTCCCCGGGCGGCTGGCAGCTTATCGGCCGCACGCCCGTGCGCATGTACGACCCTGACCGCGCCGTTCCCATCCTGCCCAAGGCAGGCCAGTACATCAAGTTCTACGCCATTGATCAGGCGGAATTTGACCG
>CAVCBD010000171.1:1470-3032 GCA_963599935.1 Acutalibacteraceae bacterium
GACCTCGGTGCAACGCTCGACGGTCAGAGCATCGACACCTACCGCGCCGTTCCCGTGAACGCGGGTCAGACGCTGCGCTTCACCATGCTGCGCACCGGCTGCCGCGCTTTCGTGGCGTTCGCGGGCGGACTCGATATCCCCGTGGTCATGGGCAGCCGCTCAACGGACATGAAAGCGAAGATCGGCGGCTATCAGGGCCGCAAGCTGCAAAAGGACGACGTCATCGCCTTCCGCGCGCCCAAGACCGACCTCAAGAACCTCGGCGTGCGCCACATTTCGCCTGAGTTCGTGCCGCGCGCAGAGTATAAACTGCGTGTCGTGCTCGGCCCGCAGGACGACGCCTTCACCGAGCTTGGCGCTATGACCTTTCTCAGCAGCGTTTACACCCTTACACCGGAGTTCGACCGCATGGGCTGCCGCCTTGACGGCGAGCTGATCGAACACATCAAGGACGGCAACATCATCTCCGATGGCATTGCCTTCGGCGCGATTCAGGTGCCCTCTGCGGGCAAGCCGATCATCATGCTGGCCGACCGCCAGACCACCGGCGGCTACACGAAGATCGCCAACGTCATCTCCGCGGACTTCCGCATCCTCGCCCAACTCAAAGCGGGCGACAGGGTGCGCTTTGAAAAGGTGTCCATCACCACCGCACAGGAGGCGCTGCTTGCCCAGCGCGCTGCGCTGCGCTGCCTGCGCGGCGCCATGAATCGTTGACGCAGCCCTAAAACGCAAAAAATAATAGTAATAGGAGGAACGACACATGGCCTTTGATATTACCCCTTATATCGATAAGAAGCCGAGCGAGGTTCGCAAGCTTATCCGCGAGGGTGTCATCGACTTCCCAACCGCCGGTATGTGTCGCGGCTACGCACAGGCCAACCTTATCATCCTTCCGCCGGAATACGCGGGAGATTTTGAGGAATTTGCCAAGCGCAACCCCTTCCCCTGCCCAATCCTTGAGATCATCCGAGGTACGCCCGAGACGCACGATATGGGCGAGGGCGGCAACATCTGCACCGACATTCCCAAGTATCGCATCTACCGCGATGGCAAGTGGGATGGCAAGGAGCTGACCGATGTGAGCGACTACTGGAAAGAGGGCTATGTCGGCTTCCTGATCGGCTGTTCATTCTCGTTCGAGGAAACGCTCATGCGCGAGGGTATCGAGATCCGTCACATCGCGCAGGGACGCAATGTACCGATGTTCAAGACCAATATCATGACCGAGCCGGCCGGTCCGTTCTGCGGCCCCATGGTCTGCTCTATGCGCCCCATGACGCCGGAAAATGCTAAAAAGGCGTACGACATCACCGTCAAAATGCCGAACGTCCACGGTGCCCCCGTCCACATGGGCGACGCAGCGGAGATCGGTGTTGCCGACGTGATGAAGCCTGACTACGGCGAGGCGGTTGATTTCTACGAGGGTGAGATTCCCGTGTTCTGGCCCTGCGGCGTGACGCCGCAGGCGGCGGTCGAAAATGCGAAGCCGCCCATTGCTATCACCCATGCCCCGGGCCACATGTTCATCACGGATATCATCAATTCCGAACTGAACGACT
>CAVCBD010000172.1:0-2973 GCA_963599935.1 Acutalibacteraceae bacterium
TGGCTGCCAACGCGCTCTCCTACGACTACCTGTGGAACGAGATCCGCGTGAAGGGTGGTGCGTACGGTTGCGGATTCCGCGCAGCCGGCGAGCGTCAGGCGGCGTTCTACACCTACCGCGACCCGGCGATCGATCCTTCGATTGAGCGCATGGAGCGCGCGGGTGCATGGCTTGGCGGTTTTGAGCCCGACGAAGCCGCCTTTGAGGGCTTTATCGTGAGCTGCGTGAGCGGTATGGACGCGCCGGTGAAGCCGTACGCGCTCACCAAGCGCCGCAACACGACCTACCTGGCCGGGCTCGATCCGCATGCGCGCGAGGAGCGTCGCGCCCAGATGCTCGCCGCCACGCCCGGTGAGCTGCGCTCGCTCGGCACCGACGTGACGCGCATCGCAGCCGAGTCGCCCACCTGCGTCTTTGGCGGCCGCGACGTCATCGCAAAGAGCAACGCCAACTTCAACGTAGTCGACCTGCTGGGCTAGCCACAGCAAGCAAAACCACCACAAAAGGGACAGGCCCCTTTGTAGTGGTTCGAACACTTGTTCTATACGTACACATGTTCTATAGTATGGGTGATTGCATCGGATCTAAATTGCAACTAGAATATAGTTGCAGAATGTGAGGCGGGATGACTCGAGCCGATAAACTCATCGCCCAACTGTTTAGCTGCCCTTCGACGTATCGGTATGCCGATTTTTTAAAAGTCATGGCCTCATATGGCTTTGAAATGGACAGCAAAGGCAAGACATCCGGATCGCGCATTCGCTTCTACAGGCCCTCAGATGGCAGGATGTTCGTGATGCACGCGCCTCATCCATCTGACGAATTGACAGCGGGGACAATTCGAAACATCGTTCGATTTCTGCAGGATGTCGGAGGCAGTCATGAGTAACGTTTTGGCATACAAGGGCTATTTCGCCCCAGTCGAGTTCGATGCCGAGCAGCATGTACTAACAGGTATGGTCGCCGGCATTAGGGACGCAATTGTATTTGAAGGCTCCACGGCTGAAGAAGTGGAGCAATGCTTCCACGACGCCGTCGACGATTACCTTGAGTTTTGTGCCGAAAAGGGCAAGGAACCAGAGCGGGCTTTTAAGGGCTCGTTCAATGTGAGAACAGGCTCCGAGCTTCACAAGCAGGCAGCACTGGCGGCGGCAAAGAAGGGCGAGTCACTCAATAAGTTTGTGACCGAAGCAATCGCCGCGGCGTTATAGCGTTAACGCATGGGCCAAAACCACCACAAAGGGGACAGTGAACTGCCTCCCATTTCTTGGACATCGGGAAATGGGAGGTTTTCCATGAGTATAGACCTCAGGGTGAAGCACGACCTGGAGTCCAGGAGGCGGGCCGTCGAGCTCTTCGACGCCGGCGTCGGCTGCAAACCGGCGGCCGAGGCCCTGTCCGTCCCCCGCGAGACCGTGAGAGAATGGCAGTGGGTATACCGGGCGTTCGGAAGCGAGGCGCTGCTGTCCATGGGCGGGAAACAATCCAGGTACACATTCGAGCAGAGGGTCGCCGCGGCATCGGCCGTGGTCGACGGCGGGATGGCGAAGACCGACGCCATGGCCGAGTTCGGGATCAGGTCGAAGTCCCCGCTGGAGCGCTGGTGCAGGCTCTACCGCGAGGGCGGCGCCGAGGCGCTGCGGCCCGGACCGAAGGGCAGGCCGAGGGGGTCGAGGTCGAAACCCCGGGCCCGCACCCGCGAGCAGGAGCTCGAGGAGCGCTGCCGCAGGCTCGAGGCCGAGGTCGCCTACCTAAAAAAATTGCGCGCCCTGGTCGAGCGGGACGGGCTCTGACCAGGGCGGCGGCCGAGGCGGTGGGGGCGCTGAGGGCGGAGGGGCACTCCCTGCGCCACCTGCTGGAGTGCTCGGGGCTCAGGAGGTCGACCTACTACTACGCGCTGGCGCACCCGCGGAGGCCGACCAGGCCCGAGCTGCGCGACGCCGCGGCCGAGATATTCTCGCGCACCGCCAACGGCTGCGGGCACCGGCAGATAGCCATGTGCCTGCGCGCCGAGCTGGGCGCGGTCGTGGCCGACAAGACCGTGCTCAAGATGATGCGCGAGATGGGCATCCGGTGCGGGATACGCCGCCGGGGCTCCCGCCGCCGGTACAGCTCCTGCAGGGGGCTCGTGGGGAGCACGTTCGAGAACGTCATCGCGAGGGACTTCGGCGCCGAGGGGCCGTGGCAGAAGCTCGGCACCGACGTCACCGAGTTCAAGGTCGCCGGCGCCAAGGCCTACTGGGCCCCGGTGCTCGACTTCTGCACGAAGGAGATCGTGGCGAGCGACATATCGACCTCGCCGGACCTCGCCCAGCAGCACAGGATGCTCGACCGGCTCCTCGAGGCCCTGCCCGACGGGGCGGCACCGACCATGCACTCGGACATGGGCTGGCAGTACCAGCACGAGTCCTACACCTCCAGGCTGGAGGGGGCGGGCATCACCCAGAGCATGTCGCGCAAGGGGAACTGCGTCGACAACGCCGCCACCGAGCAGCTCTTCGGCCACGTGAAGGACGAGTTCTACCGCGGCAGGGAGTGGGGCAGCTTCGAGGACTTCAAGCGCGACCTGGAGGAGTACATAGTCCATTGGAACACGCGGCGCAGGCAGGTAAGATTGAAGGGCCTGACGCCGGAGGAGTTCCGGGACCGGGCCCTTGCGGCGTAGTCGCTATTTATTCAGTCCAAGTTTCGGGGCGCAGTTCACAGGCACCTTTGTGGTGGTTTCGACATTTGCCCAGATAAAACCTGCCAAAATAAACCTGTCCCTTTTTGGTAGGTTTGGGAGAGGAAGCCGGGATGGACAAGGCCGAGTTGCGGCGGGCGGTGATTGCTCGGCGTGATGCTCTTGATTTGGACTTGCGGGCGGCGAAGTCTGCCGCTATCTGTGCGCGGCTTGTTGAGCTGTTGGGCCGCTTGGATGCCGCGGCGCCGCACACCGTTGCCGTCTATGCCGCGATGGGTTCCGAAGTCAAT
>CAVCBD010000173.1:0-2973 GCA_963599935.1 Acutalibacteraceae bacterium
CGGAGTCGTGGTGTGATTTGCGTCGGTGTCCGCGCGGCTCGGTATACTGGTACGGCTCAAACTATGGCGCCGCCCGCAGGCGCGCCGTCCGTCAGATGAGGAGTCGCCCATGACCCAGTCCTTGCCCTGGGAAAAGAACACCGCCGTGCCTGTCCCGCCCGCGCCGGAGCCCGTGCCGCTCGATGCGTACACCGCTCCCGCTGCGCCGGAGCCCGAGCTCGTTCCGCTCGACATCTACGACGCCCCGGCTCCCGCGCCCAAGCCCGCCAAGCCGCTCGTCGACATCGACAGCCTCAATCCCGCCCAGCGCGAGGCGGTCCTGACCACCGAGGGCCCGTTGCTGGTCCTTGCCGGCGCCGGCTCGGGCAAGACCCGCGTCCTGACCTTCCGCATCGCCCACATGCTCGGTGACCTGGGTGTTAAGCCCTGGCAGGTCCTGGCCATCACGTTTACCAACAAGGCCGCGGCCGAGATGCGCGAGCGTCTGGCGGCGCTCATCCCCAACGGCACCCGCGGCATGTGGGTGTGCACCTTCCACGCCATGTGCGTGCGCATGCTGCGCGAGGACGCCGACCTGCTGGGCTACACCGGCCAGTTCACCATCTACGATGACGATGATTCCAAGCGTATGGTGCGCGACATTATGCAGGCGCTCGGCATCGAGCAAAAGCAGTTCCCCATCAACATGATCCGCAGCAAGATCAGCTCGGCCAAAAACGCCATGATCGGGCCCGAGGACATGCTCAAATCCGCCGACAGCCCCAACGACAAAAAGGCCGCGCAAGTCTACCTGGAGCTGGAGCGCCGCCTGCGCGCCGCCAACGCGATGGACTTCGACGACCTGCTCGTGCGCACGCTCGAGCTACTGCGCACCCGCCCCGAGGTGCTCGACAAGTACCAAGAGCGCTTCCGCTACATTAGCGTCGACGAATATCAGGACACCAACCACGTCCAGTACGAAATCGCCAACCTGCTGGCCGCCAAGTACCAAAACCTCATGGTCGTGGGCGACGACGACCAGTCCATTTATAGCTGGCGTGGCGCCGACATCACCAACATCCTGGACTTTGAGCAGGACTTTAAAAACTGCAAGACCGTCAAGTTGGAGCAGAACTATCGCTCCACGGGTCACATCCTGAGCGCCGCCAATGCCGTTGTTCGCCACAACTCGCAGCGCAAGGACAAGCGCCTGTTTACGGCTGAGGGCGATGGCGAGAAGATTCAGGCTTTCCAGGCAAGCGACGAGCGCGACGAAGGTCGCTGGATTGCCGGCGAGATCGAAAAGCTGCATGCCAAGGGTGCGAGCTACGACGATATCGCCGTGTTCTACCGCACCAACGCCCAGTCGCGTATCCTCGAAGATATGTTCCTGCGCGCGGGCGTGCCCTACAAGATCGTCGGCGGCACGCGATTCTTCGACCGCGCCGAGATTCGCGACGTCATGGCCTACCTCAAGATGATCGTGAACCCGGCCGACGAGATGAGCGTCAAGCGCGTCATCAACACGCCGCGCCGCGGCATCGGCTCCACCTCGATCCAAAAGATCGAGCAGCTGGCGCGCGACAACCGCTGCTCGTTCTTCCAGGCCTGCGAGATCGCAACAGCCGAGACGGGCATGTTTAGTGCCAAGGTGCGCAACGGCCTGTCGAGTTTTGTGGCGCTGGTGCGCGAGGGCCGCTGCATGGACGGCGAGCTCAAGGACGTCGTCGAGATGATTGTCGATAAGACGGGCCTGCTGCAGGCGTTTCGCGCCGAGGGCACCATGGAGTCCGAGAGCCGCGCCGAGAACATCCAGGAATTCCTGGGCGTCGCCGCCGAATTTGAGGAGACGCACGAGGATATCGAGGGTACGCTCGAGAGTCTAGAAGAGCTGCGCGCGGCCGGTGTTGCCGACGTGCCTGCCGACGCTGAGCCCGAGCCCGTCGTGGTGAGCGCGCCCGCACCGGAGCCAGGACCGTCTGCGCCCGCGTCCTCGTTTGAGGCGCTGGTCGGCGCTCGCGACGCCGCTGGCTCCAATCCGCTCGATAGCCTGGCCGCCCCGGCGCTCTCGCCGCAGGATGCCTTGGCCGCCGCCATCGCGGGCAACGCCTATGCCGCGCCGACGGAGCTGCCGGCCGGTGCCGTGCATGCTGACGAGATCGAGCGCACCTATGGTCCGCTCACCTGCAAGGCGCTGCCTGCTCTTATGGAATGGCTGGCCCTGCGCTCCGACCTGGACTCTCTTGCCGGCGAGACGCATGCCATCACCATGATGACCATCCACTCCGCCAAGGGTCTGGAGTTCCCCGCGGTGTTCGTGGCCGGCATGGAGGAGGGCATCTTCCCGCACGTGCACGACTTTGGCGGCAGCGACGATCCGGGCAAGCTCGAGGAAGAGCGCCGCTTGGCCTACGTCGCCATCACGCGCGCCCGCAAGCGTCTGTTCCTGACATATGCGGCAACGCGCCGTACCTACGGCTCGACCTCGGCCAACCCGCGCTCGCGCTTCCTCAACGAGATTCCGTTTGAGGACATCGAGTTTAGCGGTATCGGCTCTGCCGGTTTTGAGGGCACAGGCTGGGAGAAGCGCGGCGACCGTCACGGCACCTTTGGCTCGGGCATGGGCTCGGACATGTATGGTGGCAAGGTGTTTGGCTCGCGCACGCGCTCGACCGGCGGCTCCGGCTCGCGCGGTGGTTCGAGCTTCGACGATTTCTTTGGTGGCAGCACCTATGGCACCGAGCGCCATCGCGGGGTTTCGCCCGACGCCGGCCGTGTTGCCTCGACCTTTGGTTCGGGCGCGCCGCGAGCTAAAAAGCCGTCGTCCAAGGTGTCGCCGACGGTGGAGCGCAAGGTCGATCGCGCCAGCGCGTCGCAGGACTTTGCCGCGGGCGATACCGTGAGCCACAAGACCTTTGGCACCGGTACCGTGATCTCGGTCGCCGGAGACATGATCGAGGTTCAATTCGAAAAGACCGGCCAGACCAAAAAGCT
>CAVCBD010000174.1:0-2956 GCA_963599935.1 Acutalibacteraceae bacterium
CCAGCGTCGTCTATGAACGACCCCGTAAAAACTCAAGGGACACCAATGCAATGTCATCGTCCAGCGCCGAATCGGTAAATCGGTCAAGCTCGCCCAAGACCTTGCCGCAAATGCCCGATACGCCCTCACCCGAGACAGAGAGCAGAAGGTCGCGAAGGCGCTGTTCGCCAAAGAAAGCACCCGAGCGATCACGTGCTTCAATCGTTCCGTCGGTATACATAAATAGCATGTCACCAGGAGCGAACGTAAAGGCGCCCGTCTCGTAGACCATGCTCTCAAAGGCACCGATCACGCCCGATTGGCACCCAAGGAGCTCCACTTCTCCCCCTCGGGTTTCTCCGCCGCCAAGCGGCTTCGACGACGGTCTGATGACCATAGTGGGAGGATGTCCCGCAGAGCAATAGGTAGCGCGCCCGGCTTTAAGGTCAATCTTAGCGATAAAGGCCGTCACGAACGTCTCGACCCTCGAAAAGCCCATGAGCATGCTATTGAGCGAGCGGGCCATGCGGGCAGGCCCCGCACCCTCCCAGGCATAGGCCGTCAGCGCCGTCTTGACGAGTGCAGACATGGATGCCGCCTCGATGCCCTTGCCGGACACATCGCCCAGGATCATGACGGCGCAATCGTCGGGAAGACGGATGAGCGTATAGAAGTCACCACCGACCAATGCAGAGTTCGTGGCTGACAGGTATACCGAATCGGTCGCGATGCCCGGAACGTCACCAAGCGAATTTCTCATGCCAATCTGAAGCGTCTGAGCAATATGACGTTCTTCGCGCTTTTGAGACTCGCCCTCATAAATCAACTCAAAGTCATGCGCCAAATGCACCATGTAGTCGTATTCGAGGTCATCAATGGGCTCCTGGCTGCCATCGCGGAGCAGCAAAACACGCCTCGTCGGCCCCTTGGCGATATCAGCGGGAACAATTGCATCGTTACTTCGCTTGCCATCCGATTCCGAGTGGTAGCGCCCTGCTTCGATGCCGGAGTCGACATAAAGTCCCTGACACGGTAGGCCGTGGGCCCTCAACCATGCACCCATAGACGTGGATTCGTCCACACGTGTAAGGCGCACGTGCCTGAGATCGTCGGCACTCGTCCCGCCCAGCACCGATGTCTCGAACCCATCAGAAGATGTCCCCAGGCGCGCCGCCGGCGTCGTGACGGAAAAGAAGAGTGACTCTGGATCGCCCGGCAACGCTACACGGCTACCGCCCTCAAAATCGATAACATAGGCTTCGAGGCCCGCATCGTACTCCACGGGGCAAAAATGGCAATTGAGCACGGCACAGATTTCGGACGAGACGGCGTGCGAAGCAGCGACCGGATCATCAAGATAGGTAAAAAGCTCATCGCGCAGCACGTTGAGCGAACGACCAAGTTCTGCCGTGCGGCGCGAACGTAAGCTCGACGCCATGCCGACCATCTGAATAGACAGGTAATCGCAGATGACCTCGAGCACGTTAAGGTCATAGGCAAGTGGCGCCTGTGGACGTTTCCAACCGACCTCCAACACACCGAGCACCTGCGTGCCGTAAAACACGGGAAGACAGATCTCGCTGCGATACGGGGGCATATCCTGCACGCGCAGCAAGTGCTTGGAACGATTGTCCAAATCCATGAACATACCCGAAGCAACCCGGTCGCCCTCAAGGTCCTGCTGAATCGACAGGCGGCAGGCACGCGACTCGCGAAGAACATACGTCGGAATGCCAGCGCCATACGGCAAAAACTCGGGCAGGTAGCTGTCATGCAGCTCCTTGGAAACACCGCGAAGCTTAAAGCCGCCGCTCTCAGAAAAATAAATCGCAGCTCCAGAGGCATCGAGCGTTCCGACGAGCTGATTCAAAACGGTATCGAGCAAGCTGGGGAGCTCATTGGAGCCCACGGTACTCATAATGACCGAAAGGGTACCCGAAAGGCGTTTATTCGCCACCCTAAGCTCCGATAGCGCACGTTTGAGCTGACGATCGTGGGAATACTGCTCTTCGATACTGTGAAGCGCCACCAGGACACGTGGTGCGCGGCGCCCAAAGATGCGTGGAGGCGTTACGGAGCCCGCACGAACCAAGACGGGAATAAAAGAGCCGTCACTCAGCTTGAGCATCAGTTCGTTCTCGGAGCCATCAGTTTCAAATGGCAGACGATGTTCCGTCGCACGTTCAAAAGCGGATGAATACAGGACGTCTTTAACATCTCCACCGATGACGTCGGCGCGTTCCTCGCACATCAAACCAAGTAAGCGATTATTCACATGCAGAATGGTTCCGTCGAGCTCACAAATGATGACAGCATCGCTCGTGATCTCGACCAGTTGGGCAACGTCTGCCCACTCGTTGCGCTCAAGCGTTTCCATCGTGGACCTCACCGTCTATCGGTAACAAAAAAGCCTCCGAAGAGGCTTCTCAAATGCGATGGTGTCGGAGGCGGGACTTGAACCCGCATGACCAAAAAGCGGTCACTAGCACCTCAAGCTAGCGCGTCTGCCAATTCCGCCACTCCGACATGCTATGTTGTTGATTCGCGGTTCGTTTTCTTGGACCCGCGCGTTCAACGAGGAAGATAATAACCTATGATTCGAGAACTGTGCAAGCACTTTTTTCAAAAAAGTTTACGAATTTGTAAATGCGCAGGTAGACTGACCTGTTCGGGCAGGAATGCGTTGGAAAGCAACCTCATTCCTGCCCTAGGGGCACATGCTTCATGCACAGTTCTCAAACATGTTCTGGGGGCTGATAAAAATTTAGTGGCTCGGCTTTGCCGAGCCCTAATATGGGGAGGCCGGAGCTAAAGCTCCGGCCTCGCTCAATTTCCTATTAGATTAAGTGAGCGATCGAAGAATCGCACTCCCCCTCTGCCGCGTTAACGTAGGGCCCGCTCTGGAGTTGCCTTTCAGAACATTCCGCACTGATATCTTCTTAATTGAAGACGTCGATGGCGCATCCGTATACCATTG
>CAVCBD010000175.1:0-2949 GCA_963599935.1 Acutalibacteraceae bacterium
GCCTCGTCGCGCTCGGCATCCAGGGCGTCGCGACGATCGCCTTCGCGCGCAAACAGGTCGCTCATATCGCCGCCGGTGGCAGCGCCCAAAAACTCGCTTTTTGCCTTTGACCAGGCGGCTCGCTTTTTGCTTCCCATCTGCTTCGTGCCCCTCTCCAAACGCTGGTATCATTGCTCAATCAAAGTGATACCAATAAACGTGAGGTCGCCGCGCGATGATCAGAAAAACCCTCGATACCGACATTCCCGCCGTCATGGCTATCTATGACGCTGCCCGCGCTTTTATGCGCGCACATGGCAATGCCACGCAGTGGCCGGTGGGTACGCCCCCGGCCGAGCAGCTCGAAAGCGATATCGCTGCGGGCGGTAGCTACGTGTGCGAAGAAGACGGACGCGTGGTGGCGACGTTTGCCTTTTTGCCGGGGCCGGACAGTTCCTATGATGTGATCGAGGACGGTCAATGGCGCAGCGACGCCCCGTATGCCGTGCTGCACCGCGTGGCATCCGACGGCACCACGCATGGCGTTGCGGCCGCGATGTTTGCCTTTGCCAAGGAACGCGTCGACCATCTGCGCATCGACACGCATCAAGACAACCTGCCCATGCAAGGTGCCATCGCCGAGGCTGGGTTTAAGCGCGCCGGTATCGTGTATGTGTCGGACGGCACGCCGCGCGTCGCCTTCGACTGGCTGCGCGAGGCGTAAAGGCCGAGTCGCGTATCGGCAATTCGCGCGAACGGAAAATGGCCCCGAGTGGGGCCATTTCTGTTTGCAAGTGATGTTTTTGCTAGGCAAAGGACCAACGTCCGTCGCCAGGGAGATGCTGGCTACGCCTTGGGCAGCTCGCTTCCGCAGTGGCAGCACTTGGTTGCGCCCTCGTTTACCTCTTCCAGGCAATAGGGACAGACGGGCTTGGGGGCGGCTTCCTCGGCGGGGGCGCCGGCCAACTTGTCGCCAATCTCCTGTGCCTTGTTAAACGCCTTGACGATGGCAAAGACGATGGCCGCCACGATCAAAAAGTTGATGCACGCGCCGATGAACGCGCCAAAGTCGATATTGGTGCCCGGCACCACCAGCCCCGAGATCTCGGTGGCGCTGCCGCCGGCAATCACGGCGATGAGCGGGTTGATGATGTTGTCGGTAAGCGAGGCCACGATGGCAGTGAACGCGCCACCAATGATGACGCCGACGGCCATGTCCATCACGTTGCCGCGATTGATGAATTCCTTGAATTCGTTGAGCAGCGCCTTCATGGGGGCTCCTCGGTGTCGTGTGGCTCGCATTGCCACCGCCCCAGATGAGCCCGGACAGACAAAAGGGGAGGTGCCGGCTTTCGCAAGGCGCGAACCTACGAAAATCGCCGCGCGGCAACGCAGGGCGATGAGCTCGGTCGGGGGATAGGGCCCGCTTCGCCCGCCGGCTTGTAAATTGTATCATCCGGTATGGAACAAGAATGCCTATTGCGGCGTGTGATGAGTTTGAAATAAGAGGAGAGCCATGTCGAAGCAAGCGGTCATAGGAATTCTGGCACATGTCGATGCCGGTAAGACCACGCTGGCCGAGGCCATGCTGTTTCATGCCGGCCGCATTCGCAAGCGCGGGCGCGTGGACGATGGCGACTCGCATCTTGACACGAACGAGATTGAGCGTGAGCGCGGCATCACGATCTTCTCGTCGCAGGCCGTGCTCGACCACGGCGACACCCACGTCATGCTTGTGGACGCTCCCGGCCACGTCGATTTTTCGGCCGAGGCGGAGCGTACGCTGCGTGCGCTCGACTACGCGATTCTGGTGGTGGGTGCCAACGATGGCGTACAGGGCCATACCGAAACGTTGTGGCGCCTGCTTGCTCGTTACGACATTCCGACGTTCATCTTTATCAACAAAATCGATCTTGAGAACCCTGGTCGCGATGTTTTGCTGGCACAACTTGGGCAACGTCCTTCCGAGGGCTGCCTGGATGCCAACGAACTGCTGGCGGGCGGCGCCGTTCAGGAGGACGCTGCTGCATTGGACGAGGCGGCGCTCGAGGAGTTTCTTGAGGCGGGCGAGCTTTCTGTCGCAACGCTGTCGCGCATGGTTGCCGAGCGCAAGCTCTTTCCCTGCTTTGCCGGGTCGGCGCTCAAGGACCAAGGCGTGGACGAACTGCTGGATGGCATATGCGCGCTGATGCGTGAGCGGGCGTGGCTCCCGGAGTTTGCCGCGCGCGTCTATCGTGTCAGCCGCGGGGATCGCGGCGAGCGCTTGGCATGGGTTAAAGTGACCGGCGGCACGCTACATGCCAAACAGATGATTGACGGACGTTCCGGTGCCGAGGCATGGGAGCAAAAGATCGATCAGGTACGCATCTATAACGGCGAAAAGTATGAGCATGCCCAAGAAGTTGCTGCTAGCGGTATTTGCGCCGTGACGGGTCTTGCGCACGTTCGCCCAGGGGACGCCCTGGGCGCGGAGCCCGCGTGCGATGCGCCCATCATCGCTCCGGTCCTCACCTATACGGTGCTTCCGGACGAACATGACGTCCATACGGTGTTCAAAGCGCTGACTGAGCTGGCGGACGAAGATCCCATGCTCGGCGTAAGCTGGAATACGCATCTTGAGCAGATTCATTTGCAGTTGATGGGCGCCGTGCAACTCGAGGTCGTGCAGCGGGTGTTGGCAGATCGCTTTGGCCTTTCGGTTGCGTTTGAGTCTGGCGGCATTCTCTATAAGGAGACTATTTCGCAGCCGGTCGAGGGCGTGGGCCACTTTGAGCCGCTGCGCCACTATGCCGAGGTGCATCTGCGCCTGGAGCCGTTGCCAGCGGGTTCGGGCGTGCAGTTTGGCACCGTGACCTCGACCGACGAGCTCGATCTTAACTGGCAGCGTCTGGCACTCACCAACGCCATGGAGCGCGATCACCTGGGCGTGCTGACCGGCTCGCCCATCACCGATGTGCGCATTACACTCAC
>CAVCBD010000176.1:0-2879 GCA_963599935.1 Acutalibacteraceae bacterium
TGACATGCGACATGCATCCCAGCTATCTGTCGAGCCAGTGGGCGCGCGAACAGGCACGGGAGCACAATCTGCCGCTTATCGAAGTCCAACATCATCATGCGCACATCGCGAGCGTAATGGCAGAGGCGATTGTCGCAGGCCGGCTTGCGCCCGATGCACGCGTCCTCGGCATCGCCTTTGACGGCACCGGCGCCGGTACCGATGGGACCATTTGGGGCGGCGAGTTCCTTGTCGCCGGCCTTGCCGATTTTGAACGCGCCGCGCATTTGCGCACCTGGGCGCTCCCCGGCGGGGCGGCCTCCGTGCGCGACGCCCGCCGCAACGCCTTTGCCCTGCTGAGCGGGCTCGGCCTGCTCGAGCACCCGGGTGCCGCTCGGCTTTTGGACAGCCTCGACGAGCAAACGCGCAGCGTGACAGCCACCATGATCGAGCGCGGCATCAACAGCCCGCGCACCAGCAGCATGGGGCGTCTCTTTGATGCCGCAGCAGCGATTCTGGGCATCTGCGACAAGGCAACCTACGAGGGCGAACCCGCCATAGAACTCGAAGCCGCCGCCTGGCGCGCGCTCGGCGGTAAGCCCGTTCATCTCGACGGCAATCATACAGGCGTATTCACGTCTGCCGACGACTCCCCCATCTTGGACCCCCAACCGCTCATCGAAGCTCTTCTGAATGGAATCGAGGCAGGCGCGCCGGCCGACAGGCTCGCGCTCGAGCTCCATATCGCCATCGCGCGCTCTTCGGCACGAACCGCACGCGAGATCTGTGAGCGCGAAGGCCTCGATACCGTCGCGCTCTCGGGCGGCGTGTTCATGAACCGGCTTTTGCTTCAGCTCCTTACCCACGAACTCAAAGACGCCGGTCTTGCCGTCTTGGTCCCCCACGCCGTGCCCGTCAACGACGGCTGCATCGCCTACGGTCAGGCCGCCATCGCTCGCGCTCGCCTCGCGCAGGCAGCATCGCGATAGGCTGTTTTGCCAGCCTGCGCGCCGCCGTCTCACAGGTGTAACGCGTTTGCTCGTGACCCCCGCGAGCGCTACCATCAACTGATGGGTAATTAGGCGCCTATCCAGCGCAAAACGTATAAAAGGGGAACATTATGTGCCTTGCCGTTCCCGGTAAAGTGGTCAAACGCGACGACGACCTTAAGGCGACCGTCGACATGATGGGCATCGAGCGCCCCGTTTCGCTGCGCCTCGTGCCGACGGCACAGGTAGGCGACTATATTCTCGTGCACGCCGGCTTTGGCATTCAGATTGTCGACGAGCAGGAAGCCCAAGAGACACTCGAACTCGTCAATGCCATGGCCGAGCTGGCCGAAGAGGACCAGCTCGCCACCAACCCGGCCGAGGCATACTAGTGGCGGCGGCGCAGCCGGTTCGCTCCGGTATCGATTTTTCGGCATTTCGCGACCCCAAGCTGGCTCGCGAGCTCATCGATCGTATTCACGAGCTTGTCGGCAACCGCAGCATCAACCTTATGGAAGTCTGCGGTACGCATACCGTGAGCATTGGCCGCTATGGCTTTCGCTCCATTATGCCGACGGGACTCAAACTGCTAAGCGGCCCGGGGTGCCCCGTTTGCGTCACCGCCAACCGCGACATCGATCACGCAATCGCGCTTTCCAACATGGACGGCGCCATCATCACCACCTTTGGCGACATGATGCGCGTGCCTGGATCGTCCACCTCGCTTGCCGCGCAAAAGGCGGCGGGGCGCGACATCCGCATCGTCTACTCTCCGCTCGACGCACTCGACATTGCCAAGCAAAATCCCGAACGCCCGGTCATCTTTATGGGCGTCGGCTTTGAGACCACAACGCCCACCATTGCCGCCGCTATCCTGGAGGCCGACGCGCGCGGGCTCCAGAACTTCTCGGTCTACTGTGCTCACAAGACCACGCCGCCGGCTCTGCGTGCGATCTCCAACGACCCCGAGACGACCATCGACGGCTTTATCCTGCCTGGTCACGTCGCTACCATCACGGGCCTGGCACCCTTTAGGTTTTTGGTCGATGAGTTCGAGACCCCCGGCGTGGTCACGGGATTTGAGCCGGTCGATATCTTGCAGGGCATCAGCATGCTGGTCCAGATGGTTGTCGAGCACAGGCCCGCAATCGACAACGCCTACCGCCGTGGCGTCAACGCTGACGGCAACCCCGTGGCACGCCAGCTGGTCGAGCAGGTGTTTGAGCCGTGCGACACCACGTGGCGCGGGCTGGGACCGATTGCCAACTCGGGTCTTTCCATCCGACCCGAATTCGCGCGCTTTGATGCCGGCGCCCGCTTTGACGTGCCCATTGAGGCGACGGTCGAGCCGCGCGGGTGCCGCTGCGGCGACGTGCTGCGCGGTGCCATCACGCCGAGCGACTGCCCATTGTTTGGCCGCACCTGCACGCCCGAGCACCCCGTCGGCCCGTGCATGGTGAGCTCCGAAGGCAGCTGCGCGGCGTACTACCGCTACCGCGACTAACCCGGACGCGCCCGCATGCTGACACCACCCACGATTGGAGTTTTCGATATGTCCCGTACTGCCACCGATAGCACTGTCCTGCTGGGCCACGGCTCCGGCGGCCAGATGATGAAGCGCATTATCGATGAGGTCTTTCTGGATGCCTTTGGGTCGCCCGAGCTGCTTGCGGGCAACGATGCTGGTGTCGCCGCGCTGCCCGCAAGCGAGCGAATCGCCATGTCGACCGACAGCTTTGTGGTAACGCCGCAGTTCTTCCCCGGCGGCAATATCGGCCGCCTCGCCGTATGCGGAACCGTCAACGACGTCGCGACCTCGGGCGCTAACGTGCGCTACCTGTCGTGCGGCTTTATCCTCGAAGAGGGCTATCCCATGGACAAGCTGCGCCAGATTGTGCAGACCATGGCCGA
>CAVCBD010000177.1:0-2790 GCA_963599935.1 Acutalibacteraceae bacterium
CGCCGCTTCGATCGCGCCGAGACCGCCATCGGCAATACCATCACGCTCTTTATGGGTGTCTCGGTGGTACTGGCCGCTGTCCTGCTCGCGCTTTGCCCGCGGATCGTGGCACTCATTGGCACTCCCGCCGAAGCCGTCGAAGGCACTGCCGCCTACCTGCGTATCTGCTTTATCGGCATTCCCTTTATCGCCGCGTACAACATTCTTTCGGCCATCTTTCGCGGGCTGGGCGATTCGCGCTCGCCCATGTACGTAATTGGCGTGGCATGCATCATCAACATCGCGCTCGATTTTCTGTTTATCGGCCACATGTGGCTCGGCCCCGTGGGCGCCGCACTCGGCACGGTCATCGCACAGACGGCCAGCGTTGCCCTTGCGCTCATGTGGCTCAAAAGCCGTCGCACGAATATCCACGTTAAGCGCAGCGACCTGCGCCCCCAGCCCGAGGTGCTCGGCAGCATTCTTAAAATCGGCGTGCCCGTGGCTGTGCAGGACGGCTGCATCCAGGTGGCGTTTATGTTTATCACCGTCATCGCCAACCACCGCGGTCTGGTCGACGCCGCCGCCGTGGGCCTGGTCGAGAAGATGATCAGCTTTTTGTTCATTGTGCCGAGTTCCATGGGTGCCACCGTCAGCGCGCTCACGGCACAAAACGCCGGCGCGGGCAAGGGCGACCGCGCGCGTCAGGTGCTCAAGGATGCCATGACCATCTCGGTGGTGTACGGCTGCCTGATTACAGCGCTGATGTGGCTGGTGGCGCCGGCGTTTATTGGCTTTTTTGCCAAGGACGCCGCGGTGGTCGCGGCCGGTACCGGCTATATGCACAGTTATATTTTCGATGCAATCTTTGCCGGCATCCACATTTGCTTTAGCGGCTTTTTCGCTGCGTATGGCAAGAGCTACATCGGCTTTGCGCACAACGTGCTGGCTGTGGCACTCATTCGCGTGCCGGGCGCGTGGCTGCTGTCGAACGC
Source organism: Acutalibacteraceae bacterium (assembly GCA_963599935.1). GTDB lineage: Bacteria > Actinomycetota > Coriobacteriia > Coriobacteriales > Coriobacteriaceae > Collinsella. The sequence continues at coordinate 975 of CAVCBD010000177.1, forward strand.
CTATTCCGATACGTTGTTTCCCATGGGCATCGCCTCGCCGTGCGGCTCGATTCTGTCGGCGGTCATTTGCGTGATTGCATTTACCGTACTCAACCGCCGCGGAACCTTTGACAAGCTGGTGGCGTAGCGGGGCGACGCGAAATCGCCCTCATCGACGACATCATCAGCGACGACCCCAGGAGAACCGCCATGTCGAGGACAATCCCCGATATGGCAGATTTACTCCTCCGGAATCGGAAACGCCCGGATGAACTCTGCGGGCGAGAAGGTCTTGATGGTCGAGCGCACAAAAGCGGCTCGATCGCGCGTGATGATAAAGTCCGCACCGGCACGCTCGGCCATCGCACGGATACAGCCGTCCTCAAAGTCCGGCTCATCGGAATAGGCGGAGGTAAAACAAGCTTCTTGGTCGAGAGGCTCTAACGAGTAGCTCTTAAGGCAGTCGCGTACCACCTCGCGGGCGCGCGACTCGCCGGCCTGTTTGGTGAGAATGTAGTACGCGTCCTTGAGAGAACAAGCCGAAACAACGCCCTCGATAAGCCCCACGTCGACGAGCCCCTTGATCGCTTGCGCCGACGCATGTTCCGGCCGGCCCGGAAGCACGCAATCGAGCAGAAAATTGGTATCGAGAAATGCTCTCATAGGTAGCGCTCCCTCGCAACGCGCTTTTCATCTTCAACTGTCATCGTATCGAGCGGCGTTCCTTTTGGCATTTTGGCTACGATATCGAGATACTCCTGGTAGTCCTCATCCTCCGCGAGCATTTCGCGAATCTCCTTCCAGGTGATCTTGGGATGCCACATCGTACCCACGTCGCGCTTGGGCTTGTCCGAGCCGCGCGTCGGCTTTGCGCCCCCGCGCTCCTGGGTAGCGTCATATTCCACTGCAACCGGGCCTTGATAGTCGAGCGGCACGATCTTGAACAACGGCTTGCTCCGCTTGAAGACCACAACTTCCTCGCCCTCATTGGCAACCTTTTCGGCCACCTGCGTAAGGTTTTGGCGCAGTTCCGAAAACGCGACGGTAACCATAGCGGCTCCTCTCAACATATATCTTCGCTGCTTAGTATACACGTTAATGTTAATGTTAGTGTATATAAAAATCACCACAATGGGGGCAATCAACCATTACGGGCACCTCTGCTTTGTATGAATCTCTTATCGCTCCGAGACGGTACCGATCCGCAGGATCACCCTCAGCGACCTACGTGACGCAGATCACGGTGCCGGTTGCCCCAGCAAAGTAAGAACCGCCCGGAAGGCATCGTGCTTCCGGGCGGTTCTTCAATTTGGTTATCGATGCACTAAGCCTGGGGTACCTGACCAGTCGCCAGGATCTGCTCGAGTGCGTCCTCATCCAGCACGGGCACACCCAGCTGCTCGGCCTTGGTGAGCTTGGAGCCCGCTTTGGGGCCGGCGACCAGATAGCTCGTCTTCTTTGACACGCTACCCGAAACCTTGGCGCCGAGCACCTTGAGCGCCGCGCCCGCCTCGTCGCGAGTGCGGTTGACGAGCGTGCCGGTGAGCACGAAGGTCAGACCCGCAAGCGGCTGTGCGTCGGCGAGCTCGCCCGCCACGCCAGCGTCGGCCGCGGCTTGCGCGTGCGCGGCGCCCAAGTCGACCTCGAGCGACAGACCAGCCTGGCGCAAGCGCTCCAGCACGGCAAGGTTTTCGGGCACGGCCAGGAACTGTTTGACGCTCGCCGCAATCTTGGGACCGATGCCCTCGCACTCGGCAATATCCTCTTCGCTCGCCAAGATGAGCTTGTCAATCGACAGGAATCGCTCGGCGATGACCTCGCCCACGCTCTTGCCCAC
>CAVCBD010000178.1:0-2770 GCA_963599935.1 Acutalibacteraceae bacterium
AGAACGGCACCGTTATCTCGGGCACGCTGATCGAGAAGCCGCACAGCTTCTCGACTGCCTGCAACATCGCGACGCAGATTATCGCCCAGGTTGCTTCCTCCCAGTACGGCGGCCAGTCTATTTCGCTGACCCATCTCGCCCCCTTTGTTGAGGTGAGCCGTCAAAAGATTCGCGGCGAGGTTGCCCGCGAGCTCGAGGAGCTCGGTGTTTCGGCATCTGCCGAAAAGGTCCGTGAGGTCGTTGAGGACCGTCTGCGTGACGAGATCCGTCGCGGCGTCCAGACGATTCAGTATCAGGTCGTGACCCTTATGACCACAAACGGCCAGGCGCCGTTTGTGACGGTCTTTATGTATCTCAACGAGGCTCGCTCAGCGCAGGAGAAGCACGACCTTGCCATGATCGTGGAGGAGACGCTTCGTCAGCGCTATGAGGGCGTTAAGAACGAAGCCGGCGTGTGGATTACCCCGGCATTCCCCAAGCTTATCTATGTACTCGAGGACGATAACGTTCACGAGAATTCCCCGTACTTCTACCTGACCCAGCTGGCTGCCAAGTGCACCGCCAAGCGCATGGTGCCCGACTACATCTCCGAGAAGAAGATGCGCGAGCTCAAGCTGTCTAAGGGCGAGACCACCGGCAACGGCGATTGCTACACCTGCATGGGTTGCCGCAGCTTCTTGACGCCCGACCGCTCCGGTAACGGATTTAACAACGTAGCCAACGCGCTGAACTATGACCCGAACAAGCCCAAGTACTACGGTCGCTTTAACCAGGGCGTTGTGACCATCAACCTGCCCGATGTCGCGCTGAGCTCGCACCAGGACATGGACAAGTTCTGGAAGATCTTCGACGAGCGTCTTGAGTTGTGCCACCGCGCTCTGCTGTGCCGTCATGAGCGTCTGATGGGTACGCTTTCGGATGCCGCACCGATTCTTTGGCAGTACGGTGCCCTGGCGCGTCTGAAGAAGGGCGAGACGATCGATAAGCTGCTCGTGGGCGGCTATTCCACCATCAGCCTGGGGTATGCCGGCCTGTATGAGTGCGTCAAGTACATGACGGGCCACAGCCACACCGAGAAGGAGGGCACGCCCTTTGCCATGGCCGTCATGCAGCGTATGAACGATAAGTGCGCCGAGTGGAAGGCCGAAAGCGATATTGACTTCTCGCTGTACGGTACCCCGCTTGAGTCGACGACCTACAAGTTCGCCAAGTGCCTGCAGCGTCGTTTTGGCATCATCCCGGGCGTGACGGACAAGGGCTACATCACCAACAGCTACCACGTCCACGTGTCCGAGGAGATCGACGCATTCGACAAGCTCAAGTTCGAGGGCATGTTCCAGCAGCTTTCGCCGGGCGGTGCCATTTCCTACGTCGAGGTTCCCAACATGCAGGACAACCTCAAGGCTGTCATCCGCGTGATGCAGTACATCTACGACAACATCATGTACGCCGAGCTCAACACCAAGAGCGACTACTGCCAGGTGTGCGGCTACGACGGCGAGATCAAGATTGTCGAGGACGATGGCAAGCTGGTGTGGGAGTGCCCCAACTGCGGCAACCGCGACCAGGAGAAGATGAATGTCGCCCGTCGCACGTGCGGCTACATCGGTACCCAGTTCTGGAACCAGGGTCGAACCGAGGAGATCCGCGACCGCGTGCTGCATCTCTAATACCGCTCCGGGGCTGAACCGAGAGGGCCGCTTGGGCATTTGCTCGCTATTTCGGACAGTCCTGCGCAAGACGAAGGCCACATTAAGTGGCCTTCTTTGCGTGCGGAACTCATATCGAGCAAAAGCCCAAGCGGCCCTCTCGGCTCAGCCAAGTTGACGTAGCTGAGATGCAGCGCGCGGTCTGCTCACTCCTCGAAGTTCTTAGCGGAAATAATTCGAGCTGCAGCTGCGATTTACTTGCGATGGCGGTTGAGCCGCAACCCAGTTTTTATTGGACCTCGAACCCTATACTCGATGTTCGCTTCGTTCATTGAGTTGCCTTTTGCATGAGGCCGGGACATATCGTCCCGCCCGCAGTTTCGCAGGCCGCAGGCCGAGAATGTTTGAGGACGGGATGATATGCTCCAGACCCCCAGGAAGGTTACTTATGAACTACGCGAACATTAAGTATTTCGACATTGCTGATGGGGAAGGCGTTCGTACTTCTCTGTTTGTGAGCGGGTGCCGTCGTGGGTGCAAGAATTGCTTTAACTCTGTCGCGTGGGACTTTGCCGCGGGCGAGCCCTTTGATCGCGCCGTCGAGGACAAGATTATCGAGAGCCTCGACCATCCCTTTATCGATGGTCTGACGATTTTGGGCGGCGAGCCTATGGAACCTGAGAATCAGGCGGGACTCGTTGAGTTTGTCGAGCGTGTTCGTGCCGCTTATCCTGCGGGGTCAGGAAAGACCATTTGGTGTTTTACCGGCGACGTGCTCGAGGAGCTTATGCCGGGTGGTCGTCACCATACTGAGGTGACGGACCGTATCCTTGCCTGCCTCGACATGTTGGTGGATGGCCCGTTTGTTCAGGATCTTTATGATATCTCGTTGCGCTTTAGGGGCTCGAGTAACCAGCGTGTGATCGATATGAACGCTACGCGCGACCGCGCTGTGCGTGAGGGCGTTGCGCTTTGCGACGCTGTGCAGCTTTGGCGGGACGATCCAGTCTATTCGACCCATACTATGTAGCTTGTGGTCGATGCCGGAGGGCGTGGTACCATAGCGCCCGACTTTTGCGGCATAACTGAATAGGTTCTAGATTGTCCGCCCAGTTCAGCGG
>CAVCBD010000179.1:0-2762 GCA_963599935.1 Acutalibacteraceae bacterium
ACGCAATGGTTTGCAACGTCTTGGGCTTATCGCCGCGCGCGATCGTCTCCATGCCATCTCCTTTCCGGTTCGTTTCCGTTTAGGTTACACCGTCTGGCAGCGTCCCACCGCGCTATCCTAGTGCAACCCTTACGAAAGGAACGCCATGCGTCTGCCTATGAACACCTCGCTTGCCACGCTTAAGCCCTCCGGCATCCGTCGGATTAACGCGCTCGCCGCCCAGCACCCAGGGTGCATCGCGCTTGCGCTTGGCGAGCCTGATTTTCCCACGCCCGACGTGATTAGCGCCGAGGTAACCGCCGCACTGGACCGCGGTGACACGCACTATCCGCCCAACAACGGTCGCCCCGCCCTGCGCGAGGCGCTATCCGCATATATGGGCGAAGCGGGCCTTGCGTTTTCGGCCGACGAGGTCGTCCTGACCGACGGTGCGACCGAGGCCCTGTCGGCAACATTTATGGCTATGCTCAACCCCGGCGACGAGGTCGTCATCCCCACGCCGGCCTTTGGCCTGTACGAAAGCATCGTCGTGGCCAACCACGCCAAGGCGGTCTTTCTGGATACGGAGCCTGCGCAATTTCAGATTGACGAGGACGCGCTTCGCGCCTGCGTGACGCCGGCGACCAAGGCCATCGTCATCTGCTCGCCCAACAACCCCACGGGCTGCATTCTCAACGCGGCATCGCTCGATGCCGTGGCGCGCGTGGCGGAACAGACGGGCATCTACGTGGTCTGCGACGACGTATACAACCGCCTCGTCTATGTGGATGGCTACGAGCGCTTTGCCCAGCGCCACCAGGAACTTCGCGATCAAACGATTGTCATCGAGAGCTTCTCCAAGCCCTGGTCCATGACCGGCTGGCGCCTGGGCTGGCTCGCCGCTACAACCCCCGTCATCGCCGAGATCGCAAAGGCCCACCAATACCTAGTATCGAGTGCCGTCTCCTTCGAAATGGACGCCGCTCGCACGGCACTCACCGTGGACCCAACCCCCATGCTCGAAGTCTACCGAGCCCGCCGCAAACGAGTTCTTACAGCCCTCAACAACATGGGCCTCGACGTAGTAGAGCCCGCAGGAGCCTTCTATACCTTCCCCAGCATCAAACAGTACGGCCTAACAAGCGAAGCCTTCTGCATCAAAGCCATCAAAGAGGCCAACGTAGCCCTAGTCCCAGGCGACTGCTTCGGCACCGAAGGCCACATCCGCCTAAGCTACTGCGTCTCCGACGAAAACCTGGACGAAGGCCTCCACCGCCTGTCAACCTTCGTCTCAACTCTATAGCCATCAGGGACCCAACCCATCAGCCCACCGACCCAAGCATTATGAGTGGGGGCGTCAGCCAACGAAAACCCGGGCTGTCCAAAGTCAACGCAGGCACGCGCCGTCGAAGGCCAGGCGCAAGGTTTTCGTAGATTCCGCACGAGCCGAAGGCCACTTAATGTGGCCTTCGTGCGAGCCAGGACTTGACCGAGCGAAAGTCTCAACCCGGCCCCTCGGACCGGAGCGTATGCAGGGTTTGTGTGCGAATCCTCGCGCCCGTTGACCGACGCCGGGGTCCCCGCCATAATACTTTCGGTTCACGCACGAATCCGCTGCCAGAGACAGCCGGCGCAAACGGGCTTTGCCCGCGAGCTTAATGGGACATCCCGCCAGCCGAGGTGGTCGAGTAGATATGTCTTCTCGCCCCCGTCGCTCATGCAGCGCGGGGGCTTTCTTTTTGGACATGCCCCCGTCACGTCCTTGTGGCGGACCGTGCCCGGAAAGAATTTGAGGAGGTGTAATTCATGCCCCAGCAGTACAAAATCGACAAGGTTGCAGAGATCGAGTCCCGTATCGCCGAGAACGCCGGTCTGTTCGTCGTCAACTACAACGGTCTGACGGTTAAGCAGGCTCAGGAGCTGCGTCATCAGCTTCGCGAGTGCGGCGCCGAGATGAAGGTCTACAAGAACAACCTGGTCAAGATCGCTCTCAAGAACCAGGAGCAGCCCGAGCTCGACGAGATCCTCGCCGGCCCCGTCGCTTATGTGTTCTACGAGACCGAGCCGGTCGAGGCCGCTAAGGCCCTTAAGGACTTCTCCGCTAAGTCCAAGGGCGTCCTTGAGATCAAGGGCGGTATCTCCGACGGCAAGGCCGTTTCCGCTGATGATGTTAAGGCTATCGCCGAGCTGCCCACCAAGGATCAGCTTCTCGGCCAGATCGCCGGTCTCATCTCCGGTTTCGCTCGCGACATCGCTGTCTGCGTCAACGGCGTTTCCTCTGGTCTCGCTCGTTCGATCCAGCAGGTCTCCGAGCAGAAGGCAGCCTAGTCGCTGTTTTCACCCGCGGCGGCAACGCCGCACCCCTGGCGCATTCGCGCCGTGTTTTAACTGATCTCCGTGCATCCGCACGGAAACCGAAAGGACTTAGAAATGGCTAAGCTTACCACCGATGAGATCATCGATGCTCTTAAGGAAATGACCCTTCTCGAGGCTTCCGAGCTCGTCAAGGCTATCGAGGACACCTTCGGCGTTTCCGCCGCTGCTCCTGCCGCTGTTGTCGCCGCTCCTGCTGCTGGCGCTGCTGAGGCCGAGGAGAAGACCGAGTTTGACGTCGTGCTCGAGGGCTTCGGCGACAACAAGATCCAGGTCATCAAGGCCGTCCGTGAGCTCACCAACCTTGGCCTGAAGGAGGCCAAGGAGGTCGTCGAGGGCGCTCCCAAGGCTGTTCTCGAGGGTGCCAAGAAGGAGGACGCCGAGGCTGCCAAGGAGAAGCTCGAGGCTGC
>CAVCBD010000180.1:0-2738 GCA_963599935.1 Acutalibacteraceae bacterium
CGGGACCCTTGAAGTATTCGTTGACGATGGACTGCCAGCACATACCGTCGCAGTCCTCCTCCTGCACGGAGCCGACGACCATGATCTTGTAGCCCTCGGGGATGAGGCCGAGGTCCTTCATGATCTTCGCGCCGTAGGTGGCGGAGGCCATGCCGCCCTCCTGGTCGGAGCCGCCGCGGCCGTAGATGACCTTCTCGTCCTCGTAGCCCTGATAGGGGTCGTGGGTCCAGTTTTCGATGTTGCCGATGCCGACGGTGTCGATGTGGGAGTCGAGCGCGATGATCTTGTCGCCCGTGCCCATCCAGCCGATGACGTTGCCGAGCTTGTCGAACTCGACCTTATCGTAGCCAAGCTTCTTCATTTCCTCGGCAATGCGGTTGGCGACGCCCTTTTCCTCGCAGCTCTCGCTGGGGATGGCGATCATGTCGCGCAGGAAACGGGTCATGTCCGCCTGATAGCCTTGAGCAGCCTTTTTGATCGCTTCAAAATCCATGAGAAAACCTCCGTACATAAATTCAGATTTGTCTATTGTAATTCTCATTTCCTTTTACTCTGCCTCTATCATAGCATAAGCTTCGGCAAAGTCAAACAAAAAATTTGCAAATCTGAAAATTTTTTTGAAAAAATGATTGCTTTTTCTTTTATCTATGGTATGATGTAAGCGTGAAAACAGCGTAAGGGAGGAGATAAACTATAGAAGCGTCAAAGCTGGAGACTCTGCGGCAGATTGCCAAGGGCATCGCCGCCCAGTTCGGCAGCAGCTGCGAGGTCGTGGTCCACGACGTGGCTGCCAAGCATCCCGAGCATTCCATCGTCATCATCGAGAACGGACACGTCACGGGCCGCAAGGTCGGCGACGGCGCATCCCACGTCGCGATGGAGCAGGTGCGCAACGCGGACGCGCAGCCCATGGATCATCTGAGCTACCTCACCAAGACGCCGGACGGCAAGATCTTAAAGTCCTCCACGATGTACATTCGCGGCAAGGGCGGCAAGGTCGTGGCCATCCTCGGCATCAACTACGACATCTCCTCGCTTCTGATGGTCGAGAGCGCCGTGCGCGAGCTGACCGCCGCGGGCGACAGCACGCAGACGGAGCCGGAGAAGATCATCAACGTCAACGACGTGCTCGACGAGCTCATCGCCCAGTCGGTCGCCCTCGTGGGCAAGCCCGCGGCGCTGATGAACAAGGAGGACAAGATGCGCGCCATCGGCTTTTTGAGCCAGAGCGGTGCATTCCTCGTCACCAAGTCCGGCGACAAGGTCGCCAAATACTTCGGAATTTCAAAATATACACTTTATTCTTACATTGACAAACAACAGGAGGACAAGCAAAATGGGTAAAATCGATCTGAGCATCAACAAGGTCGGACTGGAGCATAACATCCAGAAGGCCAAGGAAAACAACGTCATCATCCCCACCATCGCGCAGATGCAGCATCCCGAGACCATTCCCGAGAAGATCCAGGCCAAGCTGAAGAACGTGGGTCTGTGGGACGTCAACCCCCTCAACCTCTTCCGCATCACCTGGAAGAACGAGGCCAAGGAGTCCGGCGGCCTCTTTCAGGAGGTCCCCAACTATGTAGAGATCCCCAGCGAGCTGTCCGGCGTGAAGTGCCGCATCGTCGCCATGGCGGGCAAGTGGTTCCCCACCGGCTGCCACAAGGTCGGCGCTTCCTTCGGCTGCCTCGCTCCGCGTCTGGTCACCGGCCAGTTCGACGCCAACTATCACCACGCCGTTTGGCCCTCCACGGGCAACTACTGCCGCGGCGGCGCGTTCAACTCCAAGCTGCTCGCCGTTGACTCCGTCGCCATTCTCCCCGCCGAGATGAGCAAGGAGCGCTTCGACTGGCTGAGCAAGATCGCCGGTCAGGTCATCGCTACGCCCGGCTGCGAGTCCAACGTCAAGGAGATCTTCGACAAGACCTGGGAGCTCAAGCAGGATCCCAGCATGATGATCTTCAACCAGTTCGCCGAGATGGGCAACCCCCTGTGGCACTACAACGTCACCGGCTACGCGCTGGCCGACCTGTTCGAGGCCGTGAAGAAGCCCGGCCAGAACTTTGCCGGCGCCTGCTTCACCTCCGGCTCCGCCGGCACCATGAGCGCGGGCGACCTGCTCAAGGAGCGTTATCCCGGCCTCAAGCTCGGCGTGGGCGAGGCGCTGCAGTGCCCCACCATTCTCGAGAACGGCTTCGGCGGCCACCGCATCGAGGGCATCGGCGACAAGCACATTCCCTGGATCCACAACGTGAAGAACACCGACATGGCCATCGCCATCGACGATGAGGACAGCCAGCGCCTGCTGCGCCTGTTCAACACCAAGGAAGGCCAGAAGTACCTCAAGGAAGAGCTCAAGCTCTCCGACGAGCTGATCGAGAAGCTGACCTGGCTCGGCATCTCCGGCATTGCGAACGTCCTTTGCTGCATCAAGATGGCAAAATATTATGAGCTGACCGAGAACGACGTGGTCGCCACCGTCCTGACCGACTCCGCCGTGATGTATGGCAGCCGCATCGAGGAACTCAACGAGATGCACGGCGCGTACAACATTGAGGAAGCCAAGCTCGACCACAACCTCCACATGCTCGGCCTCAAGACCGACAACCTGATGGAGCTGACCTACACCGACCGCAAGCGCATCCACAACCTCAAGTATTACACCTGGGTCGAGCAGCAGGCCCGCGACGTCAAGGACCTCAACGCGCTCTGGTACGACACCAAGGGCACCTGGGACG
>CAVCBD010000181.1:0-2681 GCA_963599935.1 Acutalibacteraceae bacterium
CTTCCTCGTTGCGGGCAAACAGGGTGTCGGCGCGCTCGGGGAACTCGCGGGTCAGGCGGCTGTAACGGGCCTCGTTCATCAGGAACTCCTGATAGCCGCCCGCGGGCGCCTTGGAGTCGAGGGTGAACTTCTGCTCGGCAGCGGGGTTGAAGCGGAACAGGTTCCAGTAGCCGCACTCGACGGCCTTCTTCATTTCCTTCTGGCAGTTCATCATGCCGCCCTTGATGGAGTGCATCTCGCAGGGGCTGTAGCCGATGATGAGGGACGGGCCGGGATAAGCCTCGGCCTCGCAGATGGCCTTGATGGTCTGCGCGGGGTTGGCGCCCATGGCGACCTGCGCGACGTAGACGTAGCCATACTGCATCGCGATCTCGGAGAGGCTCTTCTTCTTGGTCTCCTTACCGGCTGCCGCAAACTGCGCGACCTGACCGATGTTGGAAGCCTTGGACGCCTGTCCGCCGGTGTTGGAGTAGACCTCGGTATCAAAGACGAAGATGTTGACGTCCTTGTTCTGGGCGATGACGTGGTCGAGACCGCCGTAACCGATATCGTAGGCCCAGCCGTCGCCGCCGAAGATCCACTGGGACTTCTTGGCGAGGTATTCCTTCTTGTCGAGAATCTCGGCGACCAGCTTGCAGGCGGCGCAGTCACAGAACTTCTCGCCCTTGGCCTTGAGCTCGGCGGCGTGCTCAGCAAACTGCGGAACAGCGGCAAGCTCGTCGACGGTGGCGATGCTCGCCATCAGCGCGGCAACATAAGCCTTGGTCGCCTCGGCGTTGGCCTTGCCGTCGGTGAAGGTGTCGAGCCACTTCTGCGCGGCTTCCTTGAGCTCGGGACGCGCCCACTCGACAGCGATCAGCTCGCGGGTCTTGTCGGCAAGATCCTCACGGAGCTTCTCCTGACCGATGAACATACCGAAGCCGTGCTCGGCGTTGTCCTCGAACAGGGAGTTGCACCACGCGGGGCCGTGGCCGTTCTTATCCGTGCAGTACGGGGAGGTAGCGCCGGGGCCGCCCCAGATGGACGAGCAGCCGGTGGCGTTGGAGATGTACATACGGTCGCCGAAGAGCTGGGTGACGAGGCGCGCGTAGCTCGTCTCGGCGCAGCCGGCGCAGGAGCCGGAGAACTCGAGCATGGGCTGCATGAACTGGCTGCCCTTGACGGTGGTATCCTGCATATCGGCCTTGGGCGCGACCTCGTCGACGCAGTAGTCGAAGACCTCCTGCTGCTTGAGCTCGCCCTCCTGCGGGACCATGGTCAGCGCGCCGACCGGGCACTGGCCGATGCAGACGCCGCAGCCCATGCAGTCGAGCGGGGAGATGGCCATGGTGTACTTATAGACGCCCTTGCCCTTACCGGCCTTGATGTCAACGATCTTGGCAGCGGCGGGAGCGTTCTTGGCCTCCTCCTCGGTGAGAGCGAAGGGACGGATGGTAGCGTGCGGGCAGACGTAGGCACAGTTGTTGCACTGGATGCACTTGGTCTCGTCCCAGGTGGGAACGGAGACGGCGACGCCGCGCTTCTCGTAAGCGGCAGCACCCAGCTCCCACTGGCCGTCCACGTGCGGCATGAAGGCGGAAACCGGCAGGCTGTCGCCGTCCATGCGGTCGATGGGGTCGAGAATGTCCTTGACCTGCTTGACCAGCTCCGGCTTGCCCTTGAGCACCTCGGCCTTGTCCTCGTCCACGGCGTTGGCCCAATCGGCGGGAACGTCGATCTTCTTGTAGGCGGTGGCGCCGAGGTCGATGGCCTTGTGGTTCATATCGACGATGTCCTGGCCCTTCTTCAGGTAGGAGTGCGTCGCGGCGTCCTTCATGTACTGGATGGCCTGCTCCTCGGGCATGACCTTGGCGAGGGAGAAGAACGCGGACTGAAGGATGGTGTTGTTGCGCTTGCCCATGCCGATCTCGATGGCGAGGTCGATGGCGTTGATGGTGTAGAGCTGGATGTTATTCCTGGCGATGTAGCGCTTGGCGTCCGCCTTGAGGTGATGGTTCAGCTCATCGAAATCCCACTGGCAGTTGATCATGAACACGCCGCCGGGCTTGACGTCGTTGACCATCTTGAAGCCCTTGGTGATGTAGCTGGGGTTGTGGCAGGCGACGAAGTCGGCCTTGTTGATGTAGTAGGGGCTGCGGATGGGCTTGTCGCCGAAGCGCAGGTGGCTGATGGTCACGCCGCCGGTCTTCTTGGAGTCATACTGGAAGTAGGCCTGAACGTACTTGTCGGTATGGTCGCCGATGATCTTGATGGAGTTCTTGTTCGCGCCGACGGTACCGTCGCCGCCGAGACCCCAGAACTTGCACTCGATGGTGCCTTCCGCCGCGGTGTTCGGGCAGTTCTTGTCCTCGGGGAGGGAGAGGCCGGTCACGTCATCGACGATGCCGATGGTGAACTGACGCTTCATCTCGTCCTTCTTCAGCTCGCTGTAAACGGCGAAGACGGAAGCGGGCGGGGTATCCTTGGAGCCGAGACCGTAACGGCCGCCGATGACCTGAATGTCGGTCTTGCCGGCGTTGGCGAGCGCGGTGACGACGTCGAGGTACAGGGGCTCGCCCTGTGCGCCGGGCTCCTTGGTGCGGTCGAGGACGGCGATCTTCTTGCAGGTCGCGGGAATGGCCTCGAGCAGGCGCTCGGCCTTGAACGGACGGTACAGGCGGACCTTGATGAGACCGACCTTT
>CAVCBD010000182.1:0-2664 GCA_963599935.1 Acutalibacteraceae bacterium
GCGCCGGTGCACTGGTCGTTGAATGCCTGCTCGGTCATCTCGTCGAGGGTGTCGAGGAAGTACTGCTCGTCAACACCGTAGTCGGCGATGGTCTTCTTGACACCGATGAAGTCCTTGAGCTCCTCGAGCTTCGTGATGAAGTTCTCGAAGACCTCCTTGTCGTCCTTGCCCTCGATGCCGCAGTACTTGGCCATCTCGGCGTAGTTGTGCAGCGCGTTGGGGTAAGGATACTGGGAGAACGTGCCCATCTTGACGGGAGCCTCGGCGGCGTTGTAGCGCATAACGCGGGTCAGGATGACAGCGTTGGCGAGGCCGTGGGGCAGGTGATGGAAGGCGCCGAGCTTGTGAGCCATGGAGTGGTTGAGGCCCAGGAAGGCGTTGGCGAAGGCCATACCGGCCATGCAGGAGGCGTTGTGCATCTCCTCGCGGGCATGCGGGTCCTTGGCGCCGTTAGTGAAGCTGGAGGGCAGGTTCTCGAAGACGAGCTTAGCAGCGCGCTCGGAGAGGCCCTTGGTGTAGTCGGAAGCCATGATGGAGACGTAGGACTCGATGGCGTGGGTCATGACGTCGATGCCGGAGGCGGCGGTCAGGCCGCGCGGGGCGGTCATGCAGTTGTCGGCGTCGACGATAGCCATGTTGGGGAGCAGCGCGTAGTCGGCGAGCGGCCACTTGATGCCGGTCTCCTTGTCGGTGATGATGGCGAACGGCGTGCACTCGGAGCCGGTACCCGAAGAGGTCGGGACGGCGACGAAGTAGGCCTTCTTGCCCATCTCGGGGAAAGTGAAGATACGCTTGCGGATGTCCATGAAGTCCATGGCCATGTCCTCAAACTTGCACTCGGGGTGTTCGTACATCATCCACATGATCTTGCCGGCGTCCATAGCGGAGCCACCGCCGACGGCGATGATGACGTCCGGCTCAAAGAGAGCCATCTGCTTGGCGCCGCGACGTGCGCACTGCAGCGACGGATCGGGCTCGACGTCGTAGAAGCAGTCGTGGGCGATGCCCATCTCGTCGAGCTTGGCCTCGATGGCGCGGGTGTTGCCATTCTTGAAGAGGAACTGGTCGGTGACGATGAAGGCGCGCTTCTTGCCCATGACGGTACCGAGCTCGTCGAGGGCGACGGGCGTGGAACCCTTCTTGAAGTAGACCTTCTCGGGAGCGCGGAACCACAGCATGTTCTCACGGCGCTCGGCCACAGTCTTAACGTTGATCAAGTGCTTCACCCCAACGTTCTCGGAGACGGAGTTGCCGCCCCAGGAGCCGCAGCCCAGGGTCAGAGACGGCTTCATGCCAAAGTTGTACAGGTCACCGATGCCGCCGTGCGAGGACGGGGTATTGATGACGATACGGCAGGCCTTCATGACGTGCTCGAACAGGCTGATCTTCTCGGCCTGGGCGGGGTGCACGTACAGAGAGGCGGTGTGGCCCGGGCCACCGGCGAGCACCAGGTGCTCGGCCTTGTCGACGGCCTCCTGGAAGTCCTTGGCGTGGTACATGGCCAGGACCGGGGAGAGCTTCTCGTGGGAGAACTCCTCCTTGGCGGGGTCGGTGGAGGTGACCTCGGCGATCAGGATCTTGGTCTTGGCGGGAACCTCGATGCCTGCGAGCTCGGCGATCTTGGCGGCAGCCATGCCGGGGATGCGGTGATCGAGGGCGCCGTTCTTGAACATGGCGGCACGCAGTGCCTCCATCTCGGCACCCTGCTTGACGAAGTAGCAGCCGCGCTTCTGGAACTCGGCCTTAACCTGGTCATAGATGGTGTCGATGACGGTCACGGACTGCTCGGAAGCGCAGATCATGCCGTTGTCGAAGGTCTTGGAGTGGATGATGGAGTTGACGGCGAGCAGCACGTCGGCGGTGTCGTCGATGACGACCGGGGTGTTACCGGCGCCAACGCCCAGGGCGGGCTTGCCCGAGGAGTAGGCGGCCTTGACCATGCCCGGGCCACCGGTGGCGAGGATGATGTCGACGTCGCGCATGACCATGTTGGTCAGCTCGATGGAGGGGACATCGACCCAGCCGATGATGCCCTCGGGGGCACCGGCCTTGACGGCGGCGTCAAGCACGAGCTTAGCGGCGGCGATGGTGCACTTGGCGGCAGCCGGGTGCGGGGAGATGATGATGGCGTTGCGGGTCTTCAGGCTGATCAGCGTCTTGAAGATCGCAGTGGAGGTGGGGTTGGTCGTCGGGATGACGGCGCCCACGATGCCGATGGGCTCGGCGATCTTGGTGATGCCGTAGGCCTCGTCGCGCTCCAGGACACCACAGGTCTTGGTGTTCTTGTAAGCGTTGTAGATGTACTCTGCGGCGTAGTGGTTCTTGATGACCTTGTCCTCAAGAACGCCGCGGCCGGTCTCCTCGATGGCCATCTTCGCCAACGGGATACGAGCCTTGTTGGCGGCCATGGCGGCCTCATAGAAGATCTTGTCGACCTGCTCCTGCGTGTACGTAGCAAAAAGCGCCTGGGCCTCTCGCATCTGAGCGAGCTTAGCCTCAAGCGCCTCTACGTTGTCCACAATTGCGGGAGTAGTGTTTTCCGGTGACTTTTTCACCATTTGTGTCTCCTTGCGATCGGAGATTTACCCTACGTCTTGCATGATAGCAAGAAATAATTCGGTAAACGGTAAGATTCCCGTAAAAGGCACACTAAAACGCTTCAAC
>CAVCBD010000183.1:0-2655 GCA_963599935.1 Acutalibacteraceae bacterium
ATTCCGTCTATCTATCCTATCCTCAAGGACAAGTTCGACTTCTCGTTCGCGCAGATAGGTATCATAACGCTCGTCTTTCAGATGACATCCTCCATTCTGCAGCCCTTCACCGGACTGTCTGCCGACCGCCATCCGCGCCCCTATGCGCTCTCCGTCGGCATGTGCTTCACGCTCGCCGGACTGCTCATGCTTGCGTTCGCCGAGAACTATCTGCTCATACTGCTGGCTGTGAGCGTCGTAGGCTTCGGCTCGTCCGTGTTCCACCCTACGGCGTCGAGCGTGACGCAACTGGCGTCGGGCGGCAAGAAGAGTCTTGCGCAGTCGATCTTCCAGGTGGGCGGCAACGGCGGTTCGGCGCTCGGTCCGTTGCTCGCAGCGCTCATCATCCTGCCCTTCGGACAGCACGCCATATCGTGGTTCGCCATAGCCGCCCTGCTCGCAGCACTCATCATGGTGCGCCTCGGAGCGTGGTATAAAGCCCGCCTGCAGTACGCCGTGAAGCATCCGCGCAAGGCGGAAGCGCTGAACACGCACATCTCCCGACGCGCAAAGTACGGCGCATTGCTCATACTCATCCTGCTCATCTTCTCGAAATACTTCTACACATCCTGCATCACGAGCTACTTCACGTTCTACCTCATCGACAAGTTCGGCGTCTCGGTGCAGGCTTCGCAGATATGCCTCTTCGTGTTCCTCGCCGCCTTCGCCATCGGCACGCTCGCCGGCGGCGTGTTCGGCGACCGCTTCGGACGCAAGTACGTGATATGGTTCTCCATTCTTGGCGCGGCTCCGTTCGCCCTCGCCATGCCCTACGTCAATCTGACATGGACCATCGTGTTCACCTTCCTCTCCGGACTCATCATCGCCTCGGCGTTCTCCTCGATAGTGGTCTACGCCACCGACCTCATGCCCGACAAGGTGGGGCTTATAGCCGGCATCTTCTTCGGCTTGATGTTCGGTCTTGGCGGCATCGGTTCGGCGTTCTTCGGATGGCTCGCCGACAAGACCAGCGTCGAATACATCTTCAAGGTGAGCGCCTTCCTGCCGCTGCTCGGCATAATCGCCGGACTGCTGCCCGATACGCAGAAGCGGTCATAGTGGGGAGGCGTTTTTGCAACCTCATTGCACTATGTTTTTTATAATTTTGCATTCAAATTATAAACAATCAGTATGAAAAAGACAATACCAGTTATAGGTATGGCGTGCGTTGTCTGCGCCGCCAATGTAGAGAACAAGCTCAGAGGGTTGCGGGGGGTCAACTCGGCTACGGTAACACTGTCTACACGCACGGTGCTTGTAGACTACGACCCAGACGTGATTACGCTCGACGACATGAAGCGCGAGGTGAGCAACGCCGGCTACGACCTCGTGGTGGAGAGCGACCGCAACGCCGAGGAGATTAACCGTCGTGAATATGCGCTGCTGCGCCGCCGCACGCTGCTTTCGTGGCTGTTTGCCGCACTCACGATGTACTTCGGCATGAGCGGCGACGGAGCGTTCAACAACCAGATTTGCCTCATACTCGCTCTCTTGAACATGTTCTACTGCGGCAGACGCTTCTATGTGTCGGCGGCAAAACAGATAACGCATCGCACGGCGAACATGGACTCGCTCGTGGCGCTGAGCACGCTCATAGCGTTCCTCTTCAGCACGTTCAATACGTTCTTCGGCGAGACGGTTTGGGGCGCACGCGGCATAGAGTGGCACACCTACTTCGACGCTTCGGTGATGATAATCACGTTCGTGCTCACCGGCAGATGTCTTGAGGAGAAAGCGAAAGACAGCACGGCGAGCAGCATACGCCAGCTCATGGGCATGCAGCCCAAGACAGCGCGCATCGTGACGCACGAGAAGATGGAAGGCACCGACGACTACCGCATGGAGGAGGTGCCTATCTCGACGATTCAGATAGGCGACACGATAGAGGTGCGCGCCGGAGAGAAGATTCCGGTGGACGGCGTGGTGTGCTCGGCTGAGAGTTTCATGACTGCCGATGCGGCGTATGTAGACGAGGCTATGATAAGCGGCGAACCTACACCGGCTATGAAGAAAGCAGGCGACACCGTGCTCGCCGGAACCATACCCAGTCAGGGCAAACTGCGTATGCGTGCGCGTCAGATTGGCGAGAACACAGCTCTTGCGCACATCATACGCATGGTGCAGGAGGCGCAGGGCAGCAAGGCGCCCGTACAGCGCATCGTAGACCGCGCTGCACGCGTGTTCGTGCCGACGGTGGCTGCCATCGCGCTGCTCACGTTCTGCGTGTGGTGGGCTGTAGGAGGCAACGCCGCACTGCCGCACGCTATTCTCTCGGCTGTGGCTGTGCTCGTCATAGCCTGCCCCTGCGCAATGGGATTGGCTACGCCGACGGCGCTCATGGTGGGCATCGGTAAGGCTGCGCAGAAGCAGATTCTCATAAAGGACGCGTCGGCGCTGGAGAACCTGCGTAAGATTCAGGCACTCGTCGTCGACAAGACGGGCACGCTCACCATTCCAAACCCGAACATCGACTTCACACGCCCGACAGACATACCGCTCGAAGAGCGCGAAACGCTGAAGCCAAACGCCAAGGAGGCGATGGCGCAGCTGCAGTCGGCTGGCATCGAGGTGTACATGATGAGTGGCGACAAGGAGGAGGCAGCGCACTATTGGGCT
>CAVCBD010000184.1:0-2627 GCA_963599935.1 Acutalibacteraceae bacterium
ATTACCGGCGGGATCGCCGCCTATAAGTCGTGCAATATCGTGCGCCTGCTGCAAAAGCGCGGCGCGCGCGTCAAGGTCGTTATGAGCGAGCATGCCACCGAGTTTGTGGGGCCGCTTACCTTCCGTGCGCTCACCAACGAGCCCGTCGCCGTGGGTCTGTTCGACGACCCCTCCGACCCCATCCACCACATTTCACTCGCGCAGGAACCCGATCTGGTGATCGTGGCGCCCGCGACGGCCAATATCATCGCCAAGATGGCCAACGGCATCGCCGACGACCTCATCTCCACCACGCTGCTCGCCACGCCGCGACCCATTGTGATCGCGCCGGCCATGAACAATGGCATGTGGAAGGCGCCGGCGACGCAGGCCAATATGGCCACGTTGCGCGACCGTGGCGTCCATGTGGTGGGACCCGGCAGCGGCTACCTTGCCTGCGGCGACGTGGACACGGGACGCATGAGCGAGCCCGAGGACATCGTTGAGGCCATCTGCGAGGTGCTCAATCCCGTGCCGCAAGACCTGACGGGCAAGCGCATCGTGATCACCGCCGGTCCTACGCACGAACCGATCGACCCCGTGCGTTTTATTGGAAACCGATCGTCGGGCAAGATGGGCATCGCCCTGGCGGGGGAGGCCGCCCGCCGTGGAGCCGCCGTCACGCTCGTGCTGGGACCGACGTCGCTCGATGTTCCCCGCGGCGTAAAGTGCGTGCGCGTGCAGACCGCCGCAGAGATGCTGCAGGCGGCGCTGAGCGCCTTCCAGACGGCCGACGCTGCCATTTGCGCGGCAGCCGTCGCCGACTACACGCCCCCGGCCCCTGCCGACCATAAGCTCAAAAAGGCCAACGAGCGCCTGGATCGCATCGAGCTCGTCGAGACCGTTGATATTTTGGCTGAGCTCTCGCGCCAAAAGGGAGAGCGGTGCGTGATTGGCTTTGCAGCCGAGACCGATAACGTCGTGGAGTACGCGCAGCGCAAACTCGCGCGTAAGGGTTGCGATGCCATTATCGCCAACGATGTTTCGCGCGCCGATTCGGGCTTTGGAACCGATACCAACAAAGCTTGGATCGTGAGCACAGCGGGCACGCAAGAACTTCCCGTACTAACAAAACCCCAGCTCGCAGATGCAATTTTGGACTTGCTTCAAAATTTGTAAAAAAGTTCTTGCACAAGGACAAAGTTTCGGGTTAATATACTCCCTGTTGCGAGCGAGAGCAGAGCAACAAACAAAAGCTTCGGGACGTGGCGCAGCTTGGTAGCGCACTTGACTGGGGGTCAAGGGGTCGCTGGTTCGAATCCAGTCGTCCCGACCAGAAGTTTGCAGGTCAGGCACCTAGTGTCTGACCTTTTTTGTTTTAAGCAATTGCTTAATTTTCAGTAAGCAACAGGGTGCCAAAAATCTACCTACGCGATAATCGCCTTTTGCGGCTACTTGCGCGTTTTGCACGCGCTTGAGCCGATTTATTAACGCGATATGATTCTACATACGCGCAGCAGGTACACGCCGAGAAAGGGCTGCATTTATCGCGGCGATTAACACAGATATAGCGACTATAACGGACAAGCGTGTCGCTGTATTTATTCCAGTAGTTCACTTGATCGGTGGACGAGTGGGCTGTTGCAGCGAAATGCCAAGCAGGATGAGCTCTACACGAGGACCCCGCAGGGTAATGGCGGGGGAGTGCGGCGGGCGCTCTGAGAGCCGCTGTATGAACCCATGTCTCCTTAACTCGATAATTTGTGTTTCAAGCCACGAATCGGTCGAGCAATTGCCAAAAGAACGGCCCATGCAGGATTGCACGGGCCTTACATCAGATCAAATTTGAGCTAGAAGCACCAAGCGGGGCAGACGCAACACCATCTCGTCGCGGCCTCGGCGAGCGACATATCGCAGTCGAGGTAGACATCGAGGAAATCGTCAGATCCCGCACAGGGGGACCGCGATGGTGGCCACCGCGCCGCCCGAGGGACTGTTGGCGAGCGAGACGGAGCCCCCGTGGGCGCTCGCAGCCTCGGAGGCGGCGTGGAGGCCGAGCCCGTAGTGGCGGCCCCCGTCGCGCAAGGAGCGGGAGGAGTCGTCTGTGAAGAGGCGCTCACAGCCGCGTTCGAGGGCAGCGGGAGAGAAGCCCGGTCCGTCGTCGGCCACCTCGATGACGAGGTGGCCGCCCGCGACGTCGCAGGAGACCGCCACGCGCGAGCGCGCGTGCTCGGCGGCGTTGGCCACGAGGTTCGCGGCGGCTCGCGCCAGGGCGGTTCGGTCGAGCGGGGCCTCGGGCGCGCCCGCGACAGCGGGGCCCGTGGCCGCGTCGAGCGTCACGCCTCGCGCCCGGGCGATCTGGGCGGCCTCGGCGAGGACCTGTTCGCAGAGCTCGGCCGGCCGCATGGGGGCCCTCTCCGCCCCGCCGGACCCGCGCGAGGCCTCGATGAGCAGGCGCACGTAGCCGTCGAGCCTTTCGACACCGCCGGCTATGTCGCGCGCGGCGGCCGAGAGGTCGCTGTCATTCTCGTCTTCCAGCTCCTCCGCCACGAAGTCGGCGTTGGCGCGCAGCACGGTGAGCGGCGTCTTGAGGTCGTGGGCGAGCGACGCCACCTGCTCGCGCTGCCCCCGCTCCGCGGCCCAGCGGG
>CAVCBD010000185.1:0-2605 GCA_963599935.1 Acutalibacteraceae bacterium
GGTACAGGTCTTGCAGGTGCTTCTGCAGCAGCCAGCCTCGGCGAGATGGGTTTCCGCGTACTTAACTTCTGTATCCAGGACTCACCGCGTCGCGCTCACTCTATCGCCGCTCAGGGCGGTATCAACGCAGCCAAGAACTACCAGAACGACGGCGACTCAGTATACCGTCTGTTCTACGACACAGTGAAGGGCGGCGACTACCGTGCACGCGAGGCTAACGTATACCGTCTGGCAGAGGTGTCAAACGACATCATCGACCAGTGCGTAGCTCAGGGCGTACCATTCGCACGCGAGTACGGCGGCATGCTTGCCAACCGTTCGTTCGGTGGCGCTCAGGTGTCACGTACATTCTACGCTAAGGGTCAGACCGGCCAGCAGCTCCTCCTCGGTGCCTACTCAGCACTCTCTAAGCAGGTGAGCACAGGCCGCGTACAGCTCTACACACGCTACGAGATGGAAGACGTAGTAATCGTAGACGGTCGCGCACGCGGTATCATCGCCAAGAACCTCGTCAGCGGCAAGCTCGAGCGCTTCTCTGCTAACGCCGTAGTAATCGCTACCGGCGGTTACGGCAACGCTTACTTCCTCTCTACAAACGCTATGGGTTGCAACTGTACAGCAGCCGTTCAGTGCTACCGTAAGGGCGCTTACTTCGCTAACCCTTGCTACGTACAGATCCACCCGACATGTATCCCCGTACACGGCGACAAGCAGTCGAAGCTCACACTTATGTCAGAGTCGCTGCGTAACGACGGCCGCATCTGGGTGCCGAAGAAGCTCGAAGACGCAAAGGCTCTCCAGGCAGGCACAAAGAAGGGCTCGGACATTCCGGAGGAAGACCGCGACTACTACTTGGAGCGTCGCTATCCGGCATTCGGCAACCTCGTTCCGCGTGACGTTGCTTCGCGCGCAGCCAAGGAGCGTTGCGACAAGGGCTTCGGCGTGAACAACACCGGCCTCGCCGTGTTCCTCGACTTCTCTGAGTCAATCAACCGCCTCGGCATCGACGTTATCCGCCAGCGCTACGGCAACCTCTTCGACATGTACGAGGAAATCACCGACGTCAACCCGGGCGAGCTTGCAAACGAAATCAACGGCGTGAAGTACTACAACCCGATGATGATCTATCCGGCTATCCACTACACAATGGGCGGCATCTGGGTAGACTACGAGCTGCAGACCTCTATCACCGGTCTGTTCGCAATCGGCGAGTGCAACTTCTCTGACCACGGCGCTAACCGCCTCGGCGCATCAGCCCTCATGCAGGGTCTCGCAGACGGCTACTTCGTACTGCCGTACACCATCCAGAACTACCTCGCCGACCAGGCTATCTGGCCGCACCTTTCAGTCGACCTCCCCGAGTTCGCAGAGGCAGAAAAGGGCGTTCAGGCAGAAATCGACCGCCTCATGAACATCAAGGGCAAGCGCTCTGTCGACTCTATCCACAAGGAGCTCGGCCACATCCTCTGGGAGCACGTAGGTATGGGCCGCACAAAGGAGGGTCTCGAGGAAGGCATCAAGCTCATCAAGAAGATCCGCAACGAGTTCAACACCAACCTCTTCATCCCAGGCAAGAAGGAAGGTCTGAACGTAGAGCTCGACAAGGCTATCCACCTCCGCGACTTCATCCTCATGGGTGAGCTCATCGCACACGACGCACTCTCACGCGAGGAGTCTTGCGGTGGTCACTTCCGCGAGGAGCACCAGACAGAAGAGGGCGAGGCAAAGCGCGACGACGAGCACTTCTTCTACGTAGGCTGCTGGGAGTACAAGGGCGACGACGAGACCGCTCCTGAACTCATCAAGGAACCGCTCGAATACGAGGCAATCAAGGTACAGACACGTAACTATAAGAACTAATAAAAATTATGGCAAACATATCATTCACACTGAAATATTGGCGTCAGAACGGTCCTCAGGACAAGGGCCACTTCGACACACGCGAGATGAAGGATATCCCTACGGATACCTCATTCCTTGAGATGCTCGACATCCTTAACGAGCAGCTCATCGAGGAAGGCAACGAGCCTTTCGTATTCGACCACGACTGCCGCGAGGGCATCTGCGGTATGTGCTCACTCTACATCAACGGTCACCCACACGGACCGAACCAGGGCGCTACCACATGCCAGCTCTACATGCGTAAGTTCAACGACGGCGACGTAATCACCGTTGAGCCGTGGCGCTCAGCAGCGTTCCCCGTAATCAAGGACTGCATGGTAGACCGCACAGCGTTCGACAAGATCATGCAGGCAGGTGGCTATGTAAGCGTACGCACCGGTCAGCCCCAGGACGCTAACGCTATCCTCATCCCGAAGGAAGACGCTGACGAGGCAATGGACTGCGCTACATGTATCGGCTGCGGTTGCTGCGTAGCTGCATGTAAGAACGGCTCGGCAATGCTCTTCGTAAGCTCTAAGGTGAGCCAGCTCGCCCTCCTGCCGCAGGGTCGCCCCGAGGCAGCTAAGCGCGCAAAGGCAATGGTAGCCAAGATGGAGGAACTCGGCTTCGGCAACTGCACCAACACCCGCGCTTGCGAGGCTGAGTGCCCGAAGAACGAGTCTATCGCCAACATCGCTCGCCTCAACCGCGAGTTCATCAAGGC
>CAVCBD010000186.1:0-2603 GCA_963599935.1 Acutalibacteraceae bacterium
TGCCTCCCTTTTCTCGAACCTTAATTTCAAAGTCCAAGAAATGGGATGCAGTTCATTTTGGCAGGTTTTATCTGCGAAAACGCCGCAACGG
This sequence comes from Acutalibacteraceae bacterium, assembly GCA_963599935.1. Taxonomy (GTDB): domain Bacteria; phylum Actinomycetota; class Coriobacteriia; order Coriobacteriales; family Coriobacteriaceae; genus Collinsella. Next base: position 92 of record CAVCBD010000186.1, read on the forward strand.
CCGCATCGCAATAAGCAACCCGCCGCCATACATACGCAGCACCCCAAAGGGGGGCCGGTCTCATCACAACGCGAGACCGGCCCCCCTTGCCGTTTTGCCTGATAAAACCGACCAAAATAAACCTGTCCCTTTTTGGTTGGTCAGACGGGATAAACCGGGATAAACCGTTTTCCCACCTGCCGAAGAAACACGTAAACGGCATGGCCATGAGGGTATAATTTGCACCGTATGTCTGCACAACGCCTGTGCGCGTACGGTTTTATTCGGGCTACCGTCCATTTCCGTGGAGGCACGGTTCGGCAGCCCTTACAAGAGAGGGGTTCTATGTATAAGATCCTGGAGAAGACGCAGTTCTCGGAGAAGGTGTTCAAGTTCCGCATCGAGGCGCCTGCAATCGCCAAACATGCGCACGCTGGACAGTTCCTCATGGTCCGCGCCAACGAGACGGGCGAGCGCGTCCCGTTTACCCTGGCCGGCTGGAACGGTGACGAGGGCTGGGTCGAGTTCATCTTCATGGTGATCGGCAAGACCACCGAGATGCTGTCCACCTACGAGGCCGGCGAGTCGCTGCGCGACGTCGTGGGCCCGCTGGGCGTTCCCACCGAGATGGCCGAGGGCCCCTGCGCCGTCATTGGCGGCGGCGTCGGCCTGGCAATTGCCTTCCCGGTCGCCAAGCACCTGGTCGAGACCGGCCACGAGGTGCACGCCATCATGGGCGCCCGCACCAAGGACCTCCTGCTTATGGAGGACCAGTTCCGCGAGCTCCTCGACGAGGACCACATCCACATCACCACCGATGACGGCTCCTACGGCGAGCAGGGCGTTGTCACCGCTCCGCTGGAGCGCCTGCTGCAGGACAAGGCCGTGAGCCAGGTCTTCTGCGTCGGCCCCGTTCCGATGATGAAGTTCTCGACCCTCACCGCCCAGAAGTACGACACCCCCATCACCGCGTCGCTCAACCCCATCATGGTTGACGGCACCGGCATGTGCGGCTGCTGCCGCGTCGAGGTGGGCGGCGTGACCAAGTTCGCTTGCGTCGACGGCCCCGACTTCGATGCCACCCTGGTCGACTGGGATGACCTTCGTGCCCGCCAGGCCGCTTACCGTTCCGAAGAGGGCGAGTCCCTCAAGGCCTATGAGGAAAAGAGCTGCGCATGCCACTAGTTAACGGTCGTTTCGTTGCCGATATGAAGTCGCCCCGCACCCCCGATAACGAGGAGCCGGCCGCCGAGCGCGCCTGCGACTTCCGCCCCGTCGACAAGGGCTTCACCGAGGAGATGGCGCTGGCCGAGGCCGAGCGCTGCCTCAACTGCAAGAAGCCGTTCTGTGTTGAGGGCTGCCCCGTCAACATCAACATCCCCCGCTTTATCGAGCAGATCCGCGAGAAGGACTTCGGCGGCGCTCTCGACACCATCCGCGAGGACTCCATGCTTCCCGCCATCTGCGGCCGCGTCTGCCCGCAGGAGAACCAGTGCGAGGGTAAGTGCATCCGTGGTAAGAAGTCCGAGCCCGTGGCCATCGGCCAGCTCGAGCGCTTCCTGGGTGACCGCCCCGAGCTCGCCTCCACGCCCAAGATGGCTCCCAAGAACGGCAAGAAGGTCGCCGTCGTCGGCTCCGGCCCGTCCGGCATCACCTGCGCCGGCGAGCTCGCCCGCAACGGCTTTGACGTTACCGTCTTCGAGGCCTTCTTCACCGGCGGCGGCGTGCTGGTCTACGGCATCCCCGAGTTCCGTCTGCCCAAGGCAGTCGTCAAGCGCGAGATTGACGGCCTGGAGGACATGGGCGTCAAGTTTGAGTACAACTCCGTCGTGGGCAACATGGCCACGGCCGAGGAGCTGTTCGAGCAGGGCTTCGACGCCATCTACGTGGCAACCGGCGCCGGCCTGCCCAAGTTCCTCAACGTCCCCGGCGAGAACCTGCCCAACGTCTTCTTCGCCAACGAGTACCTCACCCGCGTGAACCTGATGAAGGCCAACAAGTTCCCCGAGTACGACACCCCCACCAAGCACGGCAAGAACGTCGTCGTCTTCGGCGGCGGCAACGTGGCTATGGACGCCGTCCGTACCGCTAAGCGTCTGGGCGCCGAGCACGCCATCATCGCCTACCGCCGTACCGAGGACGAGATGCCCTGCCGTCGCGCCGAGCTGCACCACGCTAAGGCCGAGGGCGTCGAGGTCCTGCCGCTCGTCTCCCCGCTCGAATTTGTCGCTGGCGAGGACGGCTCCGTGTGCGCCGTCAAGGTCCAGAAGATGGAGCTCGGCGAGCCCGACGAGTCCGGCCGTCGTCGTCCGGTTGCCATCGAGGGCGCCATCGAGGAGATCCCCTGCGATGTCGCGATCTCGGCTATCGGCACCAACGCCAACCCCTTCGCTGCCAAGATCGGCGGCAAGATGGAGCTCAACAAGTGGGGCTACATCGTCGCCGACGAGGAGACCGGCCAGACCACCGATCCCCGCATCTGGGCCGGCGGCGACATCGTCACCGGTGCCGCTACGGTCATTCTGGCGATGGG
>CAVCBD010000187.1:0-2557 GCA_963599935.1 Acutalibacteraceae bacterium
TCGCCGCTGATGCCCGAGGTGCCGTCGATGATAAGCGTGTGCTGATGGTTGGACATGGAATGCTCCTTAGCGGGCGCGGGGCGTGCCGGCGCTCAGATGGTTGATAAGACTTGCCTGGTAGGCGGCGCCAAAGCCGTTGTCGATATTGACAACCGAAACGCCGCTGGCGCAGGAGTTGAGCATGGCGAGCAGCGCGGCCACGCCGCCAAAGCTCGCGCCGTAGCCCACGCTGGTGGGGACGGCGATAACCGGGCAGCTCACCAGGCCGCCGATGACGCTCGCCAGGGCACCCTCCATGCCGGCGATGGCGATGACCACCTGTGCCTGGGCTAGTTCCTCGGCATGAGCGAGCAGACGGTGCAGACCGGCGACGCCCACGTCGTAAAGACGGTCGACCTCGTTGCCGTAGAACTCGGCCGTCAGTGCGGCCTCTTCGGCGACGGGCAGGTCGCTCGTGCCGGCGCAGGCCACGACGATGCGTCCGTTGCCGGTGGGGGAGGGCATGCCGCCCACGAGGGCGAGCTGGGCGTCCGGGACATATCCCAGGTCGATGTTATCGGCAAGAAGCTCCGCGGTGCGTGCTGCCTTATCGGCATCGAGTCGCGTGACCAGGACGTGCTCCTGGCCTGCGTCGCGCAGCGCTTCGATAATGGCGGCAATCTGCTCGGCGGTTTTACCGTCGCCGTAGACAACCTCGCCAGCTCCTTGGCGCACCCCGCGCGAAAGATCGAGCTGCGCAAAGCCCAGATCGGCGGTCGGCGCCGTCTGGATGTGCGTGAGGGCATCGGCCGGTGCAATATTTCCATCTGCCACGTCACTTAGCAATTGCTCAAGATCGCGTTTGTCCATATAAATTCCCTTCGACGCTTAAAAGTTTAGCACTCGAAGGGTTCTTTCCGAACATTAGAGCAAAATTGTTCGGAAATCTAATATGTCAGATTTGATGGAGTTGTGAGGCTAACTCGCTAGTCGCGCAGGATGATGTCCATGGCGAGCATCAGGTTGCGCTCATCGATGGCAAACGGTGCCGCCTCGCGCGTCTTGGGCTTGGCGCAAAACGCGATGCCGGTGCCCGCGGCCTGGATCATGGGGATGTCGTTGGCGCCATCGCCGATTGCTACGGTGTGTGCCATATCGACGCCGCACTCAACCGCCCAGTCAAGCATCTGGATGAGCTTGGACTCTTTGGTCACAATGTCGGCTGCCAGCTTGCCGGTGAGCTTGCCGTCAACAACCTCCAAGCGGTTGGCTAGGCAAAAGTCGATACCCGCAGCGTCCACGATCTTGTCGGCGACCTCGTGAAAGCCTCCGCTCACCACGCCGACCTTCCAGCCCTTGCTGTGCGCCGAGCGTACGAGCTCCAGCGCGCCGGGGGTAAAGGTCACGCGCTCAAAGGTACGCTCAAAGACGCTCTCGTCCAGACCGGCAAGCAGCCCAACACGCTCCTCGAGCGCCTGTTTAAAGTCAAGTTCGCCGCGCATGGCGCGCTCGGTGATTTGCGCCACCTGCTCGCCCACGCCGGCTTCCTCGCCCAACAGGTCGATAACCTCCTGGTTGATGAGGGTGGAGTCGATATCCATAACAATGAGGCGTGCAGTCATGACGGGCCTTTCCAAGTGCTGTTGAATTGGGGCATATTGTCGCACGTGACGCGTACGGGCGGGTGCCGCAGTGCGTCAATTGTTTCGTCTCCGTCAAGTCTTTGGGCAAGGGCCACTTTTTCACGGTACATCGGCGCAGGTGCGATAAGATAGAACGCCATGTCTGGCTGCGCGGTTTACGCAGGCTGGGCAAATCTGTACGACGCCGCCCGGAACGACACGGGGCGGCACAGATCCATAAAGGAGGATCACTGGTATGAGCCAGACCCGTCCCATCGACGAGCATTCCATGCACACCCGTACCTGCGGCGAGCTTCGCCGCGAGAACGTGGGCGAAGAGGTCACCCTCACCGGTTGGGTGAGCCGTCGCCGCGATCACGGCGGCCTTATCTTCTGCGACCTTCGCGACCGCGAGGGCATCACGCAGCTCACCTTCGACCCCGAGCACTCCGACGGCGATGCCTTTAAGATCGCCGAGACCATGCGTCCCGAGTGGCCCATCAAGATCCACGGCGTCGTGCGCGCCCGTGGCGAGGAGACCACCAACGCCAAGCTCGCGACCGGCGAGATCGAGGTTCTGACCGATCACGCCGAGGTGCTCAACACTTCCGTCACCCCGCCGTTCCAGATCGAGGATGGCATCGAGACCAGCGAGGACACCCGTCTGCGCTATCGCTATCTGGACCTCCGTCGTCCCGAGATGATGGCCAACCTCAAGCTGCGCTCCGACTTTACCTTCGCTATTCGCGAGGCACTGCACAACCGTGAGTTCATGGAGGTCGAGACGCCCTCCCTGTTCAAGTCCACGCCCGAGGGCGCCCGCGACTTCATCGTCCCCAGCCGTATTCAGCCGGGCAACTTCTACGCCCTGCCACAGTCCCCGCAGCTCCTGAAGCAGCTGCTCATGGTCGGTGGCGTCGAGCGCTACTACCAGGTTGCCAAGTGCTTCCGCGACG
>CAVCBD010000188.1:0-2444 GCA_963599935.1 Acutalibacteraceae bacterium
GGGCCGACCTCGGCGCCGATGCGGATGATGCCGTCCTCGTCGAGGTTGGCAAGCATGTCCTCGGAGAGATTCGGGATCTCGCGGGTGATCTCCTCGGGGCCGAGCTTGGTGTCGCGGGCGTCGATCTCGTGACGGGTGATGTTGATGGTCGTCAGCAGGTCCTCGGCCACCAGGCGCTCGGACACGACGATACCGTCCTCGTAGTTAAAGCCCTCCCACGGCATGTAGGCCACGGTGAGGTTCTGGCCCAGTGCGAGCTCGCCGTGATCGGTCGAAGGACCGTCAGCCAGAGGCTCGCCCTGCTCAACGGTGTCACCGACGCGCACGAGCGGACGGTGGTTGATGCAGGTGGACTGGTTGGAGCGCTGGTACTTGGCCAGGTGATACTCGTCCATGCCGCCGGCATGCTTGACGATGATCTTGGCGGCGTCGGCAAAGATGACCTCGCCGGCGTTCTTGGCCAGGGTGACCTCGCCGGAGTCCAGAGCGGCGCGGCGCTCCATGCCGGTACCGACATAGGGAGCGGCGGGGTGAACCAGCGGCACGGCCTGACGCTGCATGTTAGCGCCCATCAGCGTACGCTTGGCGTCGTCGTGCTCAAGGAACGGGATCAGCGTGGCTGCGACGGAGAGCATCTGACGCGGCGAGACGTCCATGTAGTCGACGTCCTCGACAGGCACGTCGGCGGGAGCGCCGAAGGAGCCGTCGAAGTCGCGGGTACGGGCGATCACGGCGTGCGGGCGGACGATCTTGCCCTCGGCATCGGTCGTGATGAACTCGTTGGTCTTGGGATCGAGCGGCGTGTTGGCCGGCGCAATGACGTGCTTCTCTTCCTCGTCAGCGGTCATCCAGTCGATCTGGTCGGTGGCAACGCCGTTCTCGACACGACGGAACGGGGCCTCGATGAAGCCGTACTCGTTGACGCGGGCATAGAGGGCGAGCGAGCCGATCAGGCCGATGTTGGGGCCTTCGGGGGTCTCGATCGGGCACATGCGGCTGTAGTGCGAGTTGTGAACGTCGCGGACGGCCGTCGGCACGTTGGTGCGGCGGCTGGAGCCGGACTTGTGGCCGGCAAGACCACCAGGGCCAAGGGCCGACAGACGGCGCTTGTGGGTCAGACCGGTCAGGGGGTTCGCCTGGTCCATGAACTGCGAGAGCTGCGAGGAACCGAAGAACTCCTTGATGGAGGCCACGATCGGGCGGATGTTGATGAGCGACTGCGGGGTGATCTCGTCGATGTCCTGGGAGCTCATGCGCTCACGGACGACGCGCTCCATACGGCTCATGCCGATACGGAACTGGTTGGCGACGAGCTCGCCGACGGTGCGGATACGACGGTTGCCAAAGTGGTCGATGTCGTCGACCTTGAAGCCCTGCTCGCCGGCAGCGAGGGACAGCAGGTAGCGCAGCGTCGCGACGATATCCTCGTCGGTAAGCACCGTGACCTCTTCCTCGGTGGTGAGGTTGAGCTTCTTGTTGACCTTGTAACGACCGACGCGGGCCAGATCGTAGCGCTGCGGGTTAAAGAGCAGACCCTCGAGCAGGCTGCGGGAAGCGTCCACGGTGGGAGGCTCGCCCGGGCGCAGGCGACGGTAAATCTCGATGAGGGCGTCCTCGCGGGTAAGGGCGGTATCGCGCTCGAGGGTGCGCTTGATCACATCGGAGTTGCCGAGCAGCTCGATGATGTCGTCGTTGGTGACGGCGATGCCAAGGGCGCGCAGGAACATCGTGGCGCTCTGCTTGCGCTTACGGTCGATGGAGACCATGAGCTGGTCGCGCTTGTCAACCTCAAACTCGAGCCAGGCACCGCGGGACGGGATGATCTGGGCCTTATAGATCTGCTTGCCCGAATCCATCTCGGAGCTGTAGTACACGCCCGGGGAGCGGACGAGCTGCGAGACGACGATACGCTCGGTACCGTTGATGATGAAGGTGCCCTGATCGGTCATCATGGGGAAGTCGCCCATGAAGACGAGCTGCTCCTTGATCTCGCCGGTCTCCTTGTTGGTGAGACGGACGTCGGTCAGAAGCGGAGCCTGATAGGTCATATCCTTCTCGCGGCACTCCTCGACGGTGTGCGCGGGGTCGCCGAACTGATGCTCGCCGAAGGTAACCTCGAGAACATGGTTCTGGCTCTGGATGGGGCTGGATTCCTTGAACGCCTCACGAAGGCCCTCGTCCTTAAAACGCTCAAAGGATTCCCTTTGAACAGAGATAAGGTTGGGGAGCTCCATGGCCTCCGGGATTTTCCCGAAGCTGACGCGCTTGCGCTCAGTGGCAGTGTATGCGTAGGTCACCAGGTTTTTCCTCCTTCACGGAAATGCTCGGTGGGTTGGCGAGGCATAGCTTCGCCAGTTATCGCAACCTAATAGTTTATCAGGTACCGACCGTTGGGCAAGAAAAGCCTTGACGCGATTGAGTTTTTGGAGTAGCAAAGTTTTTCG
>CAVCBD010000189.1:0-2300 GCA_963599935.1 Acutalibacteraceae bacterium
GTGATCTTGACGCTGTCGTTGTCGACATCGGGCAGCGCGAGCGAGATAAATGTGCCGTAGGTAGTGCCGCGACGGTTGCTCTCGCTAATCACCTGCTCCTCGCCGCGGCGCACCTTTCCGTTCTCGTCGAGCGAAAAATGCGAGGCGGTCATCCAATAGTAGTCATCGTTCTTGCGCAGGTCCTCATCGCGGTGCTTGCCCACCACGGCGATAAAGCTCTCGTTATAGCGGTCCGAACCCGAGACGCTGCCCGCCTTGACATCGCTGATCCACACCTGCTCGATGCCCTTGTGGTCATGCTTGTTGCTACTGTTGTATTGCTGGCCGCTCATGCTCATGGTTCCGACCATGGAACCCAAGCCCTGGGCCCCGCTCTGCGCCGTGTTGCAGGCAAAGTCGCGGAACACATCGCCGCCCACGAGCACCTCGTCGACCGCCAGCTGCTCGGACAGGCCGTCAAGGTTGGCAGTGGCAAGGGCAATAGGCGCCAAGGTGCACGGATAGCGCTTATCCTGAGCGCTATCCTTCCATGCGCTGTTGGGCACATGCATCAGCCCATAGGAGGCGAGGAGCCCGTCTCTGTATTCCTTGCAATCGGAAAGCTTGAACTCGCCAGACTCCGAGTCAAAATACGCGTAGCGGTACAGCGCGCCGTACAGCCCCTTGCTGCCGTCATTAGCGCCGTAATCATAAGCGCTGCGTTGCCAGTCATAGCCCGCAAGAATAAGGCCCGTGACGGTTTCACCCGTCTTCTTTCCTTCTTCATCGTAGGCGGCAAACGTGCCGAACGTCGCATTCGCAGCGACCATTGTCTTGCCGTTCGCGGAGAGGGAGATTGCGCCCGCGTCGCCCAGAGCATCGACATGGACGAGCGCACCCTTGGATGCATCCCACGAAAACAGCTCGCAATGCGTTGACTTGGCGATATTCTTTTTGCCGTAGGGTGCCGAGACCACGATGGCGAGGTCATCGCAAAAATCGCGGTCGAGGTCTCCGGCAGCCAGCGAAACGACAGGAGCTGACTGCAGCTGCGTCCAAGAGTCGTTCCCGCCCTCGTTGTGCGTGGTGTAGTCCGCGGCGTTACCGGCATCGATTTTGACGACACTCTACTTCCAGTTGCCGCCCTCCAGGTCGTACATATCGACTACAGCCTTACGCACGCCGCTCTCGTCGACATAGCAGCCCGCATAGACAAAAAGCTCGTCCACGCCGTCACCATCGACATCGCCCGCCTCGACATCAAAGACGGCGTCGTGCTCTTGCAGGTAGCCGGCGTTCAGATACTTAAAACGGCCTCCGTCCATCATATTGGTGTTGACCGTCACCGGCAGGCGCGTATCAAGGCTGCGCGTGCGCCCGTTGCTAAACGAATAGAGGACCAGCTCAACCTTTCCGGCGTACGACTTGCCGTCGATCGTCGTGGACGAGCTGTCACCATAGGCGCGAAGCTCGGCAACGCGGCTCTTTTTGCCCGTGGTGGCATCGCTGCAGAACTCAACGCTTGTGGCGTGAATGCCCGAGAAACCGTTATTGTCGTTGGCGAGCACTGTTGAGGACCCATTGTTACTTAGGTACGACCAGTCGCCGCCGCCGTAATCGCTGTGCTTGTAGAGGTCGCTGTTCGTATCGAAATTGTTGACGTTTTGCCAGAACTTTGCGGCGCCCCACACACTTCCATAGCCATCGGTGAGTTTGCTGCTGCCGCCAATATCGCCGCGCTCGACGTTCTCGAGCTTGTCGCGCAGAGTGTAGCGATTGCCATGGCTGCCGTTAGCTGCCATATAGACCTCGCTGCGCGTGGCAAACGTCGTGGGGGTATCGGTGGAATAGGGGCCAACGGTATCGGCCGGAATGTCCTCGCTCGTGCCCAGGCCCAGATCGCTATAGTCCTGCTCGGTCATATCGGTGATTGCGGGCGCGTCTGCCGCCTGGGCAACCTGGGGCGTGGCCGTGAAGCAGGCGACGCTCGTGGCGATCAACGCAGCAAGCGCCGCCGTCCCAACAAGCGGGATTATCGACAGCCTACGGATACGGGGGTGTGGAACGTACATGAGGGACCTCGCTTTATTCGAGTGGAGTGGACTCATTTTTGCAAATGATACATCCGATGCCCGATATCACGTGTCTCATTTTCGCCAACGGCGTGTCTCATTTTTGAGAATCCGAGATGCCGCGGAAATCTTATCCCAGCTCAAAGGCCATTTCTGGGATGTATTTTCCGTCGAGTGCCTCATCGGGAAACTGCATCCCATTTCAAGCGTCGATTCTGGGACGCATTTTCCCCTTAGACCCTCAACCGG
>CAVCBD010000190.1:0-2230 GCA_963599935.1 Acutalibacteraceae bacterium
TGTCCATGTATATGTATGACCGTCCGTCCTGGACCGGCCACGTCTATGAGACCGAAGCCTTCTTCCCCACCTGGATCAACAAGGAGACCGCGCCCCACGTTCAGGCGCTCGTCGACGCGCACCACGCTCTCTGGGGCACCGAGCGCATCGGCGCGGACGAAAAGGCCATGTCCACCCGCACCGGCCGTCCTCTGACCGACAAGTGGACCTTCTCCACCAACGGCGTTTCCATCCAGGGCCGCTACGGCATCCCCTGCGTCGGCTTCGGCCCCGGCGCCGAGTCTCAGGCCCACGCCCCCAACGAGATCACCTGGAAGCAGGACCTCGTCACCTGCGCCGCGCTCTACGCCGCCGTTCCGGGTCTCTATCACCCCGAGAACAAGGACGGCTCCGCCACCAGCTTCCGTCAGGAGCTGACGGGCAACGACATCAAGTAAACCGCCAACAAGCGATACAAAAAAGATAAAGGAGAATCATCACCATGAGCAAGACTGTCGAACTGGCGCGTCATCTCGAAACGCTCCACATCAACAATATGTACAAGAACGACTTCTACTGGACCTGGGACAAGACCGACGAGGAGATCGACGCGGTCTTCACCGTGGCCGACGCGCTGCGCGACCTGCGCGAGCGCAACAAGAACACCAAGGTGTTCAACTCCGGCCTCGGCATCTCCATCTTCCGCGACAATTCCACCCGCACCCGCTTCTCCTTCGCCTCCGCCTGCAACCTCCTCGGTCTTGAGGAGCAGGTGCTCGACGAGAAGGTGAGCCAGATCGCCCACGGCGAGACCGTGCGCGAGACCGCCAACATGGTCTCCTTCATGGCTGACGTCATCGGCATCCGCGACGATATGTTCATCGGCGAGGGCCACAAGTATCAGAAGACCTTCATGGACGCCGTGAAGGAAGGCTACCGCGACGGTATCCTGGAGCAGCAGCCCACCCTGGTGAACCTGCAGTGCGACGTGGACCACCCCACCCAGTGCATGGCCGATATGCTCCACATCATCCACTACTTCGGCGGCGTGGAGAACCTCAAGGGCAAGAAGGTCGCCATGACCTGGGCCTATTCCCCCAGCTACGGCAAGCCCCTGTCCGTCCCGCAGGGCGTCATCGGCCTGTTCACCCGCTTCGGCATGGACGTCACCCTCGCCCATCCCGAGGGCTATGAGGTCATGCCCGAGGTCGAGGAGATCGCCAAGAAGAACGCGGCGGCCACCGGCGGCAGCTTCAAGAAGTGCAACGACATGAAGGAAGCCTTCCGGGACGCCGACATCGTTTATCCCAAGTCCTGGGCTCCGTTCAAGGCCATGGAGGAGCGCACCAAGCTCTACCAGAAGGGCGACAAGGCCGGCATCGACGCGCTGGAGAAGAAGCTCCTCGCGCAGAATGCCGAGCACAAGGATTGGGCCTGCACCGAAGAGATGATGAAGCTCACGAAGGACGGCAAGGCGCTCTACCTGCACTGCCTGCCCGCCGACATCTCCGGTCTTTCCTGCCCCGAGGGCGAGGTCGACAACTCCGTGTTCGACCGCTACATCGTTCCTCTGTACAAGCAGGCCTCCTACAAGCCCTACATCATCGCCGCGATGATCTTCCTCGCACAGGTCAAGGACCCCGTCCGCGCTCTCATGGAGATGGACAAGTCCGACGCCGAGCGCAAGATGTTCTAAGAGACCGCGCACAACTGAAAAGGGCGGCTTCTGCCGCCCTTTTTCTTCGGCCGCTTCACTCAGGAAAGCGGTAAAATACAAGAAAAATCACGGGAAATGTCTCGCAGTCTCGTGCAGCATTGCCTATAATATAGGCGGAAAGCAATGGAAATTCGGCCATTGCGCCGACCGAACGGTTCAAATTTATTTTTTAAGGAGATATATCACCATGGGTAAACGCATCGTCATTGCGCTCGGCGGCAACGCGCTGGGCAACACTCCCTATGAGCAGCTCGCTCTCGTCACCGAGACCGCCAAGCCCATCGTCGACCTGATCGCGCAGGGCAACGAGGTCATCATCGCCCACGGCAACGGCCCGCAGGTCGGCATGATCAACCTCGGCATGGCCACCGCCGCCGAGGCCAAGGCCATCAAGTCCGATATGCCCTTCCCCGAGTGCGGCGCCATGAGCCAGGGCTACATCGGCTATCACCTCCAGAACGCCATCGGCAACGAGCTCGCCTCCCGCGGCATGGCCAAGGACGTCGCCACCGTCGTCACGCAGGTGCTCGTCGA
>CAVCBD010000191.1:0-2132 GCA_963599935.1 Acutalibacteraceae bacterium
CCAGACCGGAGGGCCCCCGGGGGCGGGAATCTGGGCGTACACATTTCCTACACATATAAGGACTCTCGGCTGGCTGGGTAAATATAAGAGGGAACCTCGTTTCCGAGATCCCCTCTTTCGCCTATCTACAGTAATAGACTCTTAAATACCTTATGCCAGCAGCTTGCGACCGGACTCTTCAATCGCGTCAAGTGCTGCATCAGCCTCGGCGGCATCCACGCCCTTGGCGAAGATATACAGCTTGATCTTGGGCTCGGTGCCGGAAGGACGGACGATACCCTTGTTGCCACCCTCGAGATCGAACTCAATGACATTAGCCTTCGGCAGGCCGTTCACGCAGGTGTTGTAGTCCACGACGGCCTCAATCTTGGAACCGGCGAGCTCCGCGGGCGGGTTCTCGCGCAGACCGGCCATGATGCCGGCCATCTTTGCCGCACCCTCAGCGCCCGGATAGCTCAGCGAAATCGTCTTGTTGTGATAGTAGCCATACTTCTCGTACAGCTCGTGCATCGCGTCGGCGAGGTTCTTACCCTGCAGCTTATAATACTGAGCCATCTGGCAAATCAGCAGCGAAGTGCTCACGGCGTCCTTGTCGCGCACGTGGTCGCCAGCCAGATAACCGTAGCTCTCCTCAAAACCAAAGATAAAGCGATCGACTTCACCGGCATCGGAAAGCGAGGTAATGATGTCACCGATGTACTTGAAGCCCGTCAGGCAGCGACGGAGCTCAAAGCCATATTCCTCGGCCAGAGCATCGACCATGGCGGAAGAAACAATGGTAGTAACCGCGACCTTCTTAGTGAGGTCCTCGCCGCGGGCGGCACGGGTCTTGCAAATATAGTCGAGCAGCAGGACGCCCATCTCGTTACCGGTCAGCAGCAGATAGTCATCGCCATTTTTAACGGCAACGCCAACACGATCGGCGTCGGGATCGGTTGCAAGCAGCAAATCAGGGTGAACCTGCTCGCAGAGATCGATGCCCTTCTGCATGGCCTGACGGATCTCGGGGTTAGGATACGGGCAGGTCGGGAAATCGCCGTTAGGCTCCTTCTGCTCGGGAACAACCGTGACATCGGTGATGCCAGCGCGCTCGAGCACCGTGGTAACGGGAATGAGGCCGGTACCATTCAGCGGCGTATAGACAAGCTTGAGCGGCGCGCCGGCAATTTCCTCGGCAGAAAGGTTAGTCACGCCGCGGGCGAGAACGGCGTCGTAATAACGCTCGAGGCACGAGTCATCGATCCATTTGACCAGACCCTGCTCAAGAGCCTCATCGAAGTCCATGGACTTCACGCCGGTGAACGTATCGGTCTCGGCGATAGCCTTAGAAATTGCATCGGCGGCCTCGCTGGTGATCTGGCAGCCGTCGGGGCCATAGGCCTTATAGCCGTTATACGGTGCCGGGTTATGACTAGCGGTCATGCAAATGCCACCGGAGCACTTAAGATCACGGACGGCCCAGGAGAGCGTCGGCACAGGAGAAATCTTGGGATACACGAGGGCAGTCACGCCATTTGCCGCAAGAATGGCAGCCGTCGTCTTAACAAAGAGCTCGCCCTTGTTGCGGCTGTCGCGGGCAATAGCAACCGTCGGATTATCAAAAGTCGCATTGAGGTAGTCAGCGAAACCCTGCGTTGCGCGACCGACCGTATAGATATTCATACGGTTGGTGCCGGCACCGATCGTGCCGCGAAGACCGGCAGTACCGAAGGCGAGATCCTGGAAGAAAGCGTCAGTGATGGCGTCCTCATCACCCTGCTCCTTCATCGTGTTGAGCTCAGCGAGGAGCTCCTCGTCCTTGACATTGGCAATCCAAGTATCAAGCAGCTCATGAACATCTGCCATGTGAGTCCTTCCGTCACAATCAATAAAACGACCCGTGTAAAAACAGGACAAGCGCATCAGCGCGCTAAAGCAAATATTAGTCCATTGAGAACAGAGAACTGGCCACAGAACGGTGAACGTCTATATTCGCCGGTGGATGATTCGATTGATTTAATTGCTTAGGGAATACGCTCTATCAAACGCAAAAAAAGGGGGGAGGCCGCGAGGCCTCCCCTTTCTTCGATTCAAGCGTACGGCTCGGTGCCGTCCACCGGTCAGCGGCGCCCTGGCCTCCCACGGGCTGGCCC
>CAVCBD010000192.1:0-2129 GCA_963599935.1 Acutalibacteraceae bacterium
CAGATCGGTTTCGGCGACATCAAGGCCAAGAACGTGAACAAGCCCATGGCTGGTCACTTCGCCAAGGCCGGCGTCGAGCCTGTCCGCTTCCTTCGTGAGGTCCGCGTCGAGAACGGCGAGGAGCACAAGGTCGGCGAGGTCGTCACCGTCGCTGATTTCGCTGATGTCGAGAAGGTCGACGTCATCGGTACCTCCAAGGGTAAGGGCTTCCAGGGTCGCATCAAGCGCTGGGGTCAGCGCCGCGGTCCTATGACGCATGGTTCTCACTTCCAGCGTCACCCCGGTTCTATCGGTCAGTGCGCCTATCCTGCGCGCGTCCTCAAGGGCGTCAAGATGGCCGGTCACATGGGTAACGAGCGCGTTACCGTCAAGAACCTTTCCGTTGTCCGCATCGATGCCGAGCAGAACCTCATCTTGGTCAAGGGCGCTGTCCCGGGTGCCAAGAATGGTCTCGTCGCCATCCGTATGGCCTAAGGGCCCAGCCCATTTAGCCCAGCGTCATACCAAGGAGAACACTTAAATGGCAAAGTTTGAAGTAAAGAACAGCGAGGGCAAGAAGGTCGCCGAGGCCGAGCTCGCCGCTGAGGTGTACGGCATCGAGCCGAACATCCACGTTATGCACCACATCGTCAAGTGCCAGATGGCCTCTTGGCGTCAGGGCACCCAGTCCGCTAAGGGCCGCTCTGAGGTTTCCGGTGGCGGCAAGAAGCCTTGGCGTCAGAAGGGCACCGGCCGTGCCCGCCAGGGTTCCATCCGTGCTGCCCAGTGGCGTCACGGTGGCGTTGTCTTCGCCCCCAAGCCCCGTTCCTACGCTAAGCGTATGAACAACAAGGAGGTCAAGCTGGCTATGCGCTCCGCGCTGTCCGCCAAGCTGGCCGACGGCGAGCTCGTGCTCGTCGACGACTACGGCTTCGAGAAGCCTTCCACCAAGGCTGCCGTCGCCATGCTCAAGGCTCTCGGCCTTGAGGGCAAGCGTCTGACCATCATCGTTCGCGATGAGGACGTCAACGCCTACCTGTCGTTCCGCAACATTCCCAAGACGTTCATCATCACTGCCGACGAGGCCAACACCTACGATCTCGTCAACAACAACGCCGTGCTGATGCCCGCCGACATCGCCGCTCACTTCGGGGAGGTGCTTGCTTAAATGACCGCCCACGAGATCATCATCCGTCCGATCGTGTCCGAGCGTTCCTTCTCCGGCATGGAGCAGAACAAGTACACGTTCGAGGTCGCCAAGGATGCTAACAAGTATCAGATCAAGGACGCTGTCGAGGAGATCTTCGGCGTCAAGGTCGTTCGCGTGAACACCCTGACGGTCAAGCCCAAGACCAAGCGCGTGCGCTATGTCGCCGGCAAGACCCGTTCTTGGAAGAAGGCCATCGTCACGCTGGCCGAGGGCGACACCATCGAGGTCTTTGGCAACCAGGCCTAAGACTCGCTGCTGTTGAGTGAGCTCATGCCTCCCAAATAGGGGAGGCGAGAGCTCAAGGTTTTGGGCGTATAAAATGGACACGCCCGGAGCCGTGTATACGTCCGGTGTCATCGCACCCGAGGCAGAACCTCGAATCCCTGTCTGCGATGGCTAACGGATTCCTATTGAAAGGGATTGTAATGGCTGTAAAGCACCTTAAGCCGACCTCCGCTGGTAGGCGTTGGCAGACGATCTCCGACTTCTCCGAGATCACCTGCACCAAGCCCGAGAAGTCTCTTCTCGAGCCCCTGCCCAAGAAGGCCGGTCGTAACAACAACGGCCGCATCACCACCCGCCACCAGGGCGGCGGCGTGAAGCGTCGTTACCGCGTGATCGACTTCAAGCGCAACAAGGACGGCGTGCCCGCCAAGGTTGCCACGATCGAGTACGATCCGAACCGTTCCGCTCGCATCGCTCTGCTGCACTACGCTGACGGTGAGAAGCGCTACATCCTGGCCCCCAAGGGCCTCGAGGTCGGTCAGACCATCATGTCCGGTTCTGACGCCGACATCAAGCCGGGCAACGCTCTGCCCCTCGCCGACATCCCCGTCGGTACGCTCATTCACGCCGTCGAGTTCCAACCGGGCAAGGGCGCTGCTATCGCCCGTTCCGCCGGTAACTCCTGCCAGCTGATGGGTAAGGAGGGCAAGTACGC
>CAVCBD010000193.1:0-2104 GCA_963599935.1 Acutalibacteraceae bacterium
CCCCAAGACGGTCGGCGAGTTCGTCGATACGGTCGAGGCGGCATTGGAGAAGTAGTGATGCTCAAGTCTCCTCTCTGCGATCTGCTCGGCATCGAAAAGCCCGTGTTCCAGGGTGGCATGGCCTGGATTGCCGACGCCTCGCTGGCATCTGCCGTGTCCGAGGCAGGCGGCTTAGGCATTATCGCGGCCATGAATGCCGACGCAAACTGGCTGCGCGATCAGATTCACGAGCTGCGCGCCAAGACGGATAAGCCCTTTGGCGTCAACGTTATGCTCATGAGCCCGTTTGTCGACGAGGTCGCACAAGTGGTGATTGATGAGCGGGTGCCCGTTGTGGTGACCGGCGCCGGCAATCCCACCAAGTACATGAAGGCCTGGAACGATGCAGGCATCAAGGTCATACCCGTCGTGGCTTCGGTGGCGCTGGCGCGTCTCGTGGCGCGTCGCGGAGCCACTGCCGTGGTTGCCGAGGGTACCGAATCAGGCGGCCATATTGGCGAGACCTCGACGATGGCACTGGTGCCGCAGGTTGTCGATGCGGTCGATATTCCCGTGGTTGCGGCTGGCGGCATCGCCGATGGCCGCGGTGTGGCGGCCGCCTTTATGCTCGGCGCTGCCGGCGTCCAGGTGGGAACACGCTTTCTGGTCGCAAACGAGTGCACCGTATCCGAACAGTACAAAGAGCTGGTGCTCAAGGCGGGCGACACGTCGACGCGTGCGACCGGTCGCTCGACGGGACATCCGGTTCGCGCCCTCAAGAGCCCCTTTACCAACGCGTATGCCAAGAACGAGGCGGCGGGCGCAAGTCCCGAGGAGCTCGGGGCCATGGGCACGGGAGCGCTTCGTAAAGCCGCAAAGGACGGTAATTACGAAGAGGGTTCGTATTTGTGCGGACAGATTGCCGGCATGGTCAACGAACGCCAGAGCGCACGCGAAATCGTCGACGATCTGGTCGATGGCGCCGAGCATGTCCTGAAGGGTGCGTCCGCATGGGTAGCGTAGCGTTTCTGTTTGCCGGTCAGGGTGCCCAGCATCCCGCGATGGGCGTCGACCTCATCGAAGCATCACCGGCGGCTGCCGAGGTGTTTGCGATCGCCGACGAGGTGCGCCCGGGGACGAGCGAGCAGTGCCGGAGCGCCTCGAAAGAGGAGCTCTCGCAGACCGAGAACACGCAGCCTTGCGTATTCGTGCACGACTTGGCTGTCGCCGTCGCCCTGCGCGAGCGCGGCGTGGTGCCTGCCGCTTGTGCGGGATTCTCGCTGGGCGAGGTCGCCGCGCTCACCTTTGCGGGGGCGTTCGATACGCGAGCGGGCTTTGAGCTTGTGTGCGAGCGCGCGGCGCTTATGGCCACGGCGGCTGAGCGTCACCCCGGCGGAATGCGCGCCGTCATCAAACTCGATGCGGCGCAGGTCGAGGGCTTGGCAAAACAGGCCGGCGAGGACTGTTGGCCGGTCAACTACAACAGCCCCCAGCAGACGGTTGTGGCCGGAGCGCCCGATGCGTTGCAGACCCTCGACGTCCCGGTAAAAGAGGCTGGTGGCCGCGCTATGAAAGTCGCGGTGTCGGGTGCATTCCATAGCCCCTATATGGCCGAGGCGACCTGTGGCCTTGCTGCATATATCGATGCCGGTCACGCGCCGTCCCCGTTGCTCATTCCTGTTATGGCAAATATGACGGCGGCGCCCTATCCGGCGGACCCGCGAGCAGCGTCGGATGTCTTGGCCAACCAGGTGAGTCATGCCGTGCGCTGGGTCGACACGCTGCATGCTCTGCAGGATCAAGGCATCGACACGTTTATTGAGGTCGGCCCCGGCAAAACGCTGTCCGGCTTGGTCAAGCGTACGTTGAGCGACGTTCGTGTGTATTCGTGCGAAACGGTCGAACAGGTCGCAGCTATTGCCGACGAGCTCGCATAGCCCACAGGGCTGTAACCCGAAAGGAACGACATGGGCAACTTGAACAACGGCGCGCTCGAGCGCGACGGATCGCGCCGCGTGGCGCTGGTCACGGGCGGCTCGCGCGGCATCGGTCGCGCTTGTGCCGTGGGCTTGGCGGAGGACGGCTTTGATATCGCCGTCGTCTATGCCGGCAGCGTCGATGCGGC
>CAVCBD010000194.1:0-2087 GCA_963599935.1 Acutalibacteraceae bacterium
TACGCGCTCATCATATGCCTGCGGTATCATATTGCGCCGTGTATCGTTTCCAAACACACGTCTCTATAACGTAACAGGAGATCACATGGACGCAACCGCAATTATCCTCGCCGCCGGCGAGGGCACCCGCATGAAGTCGAACCACTGCAAGGTTTCGCACAAGATCCTGGGTAAGCCCATGGTCCAGTGGATCGTCGACGCCACCATCAAGGCCGGCTGCAGCCGCGTCGTGGTCGTCATCGGCAGCCATGCCGACGAGATGCGCGCACTTATCGACGGCGCCTACGCCAACAGCGCCACCAAGGTCGAGTGCGTCGAGCAGACCGAGCGCCTGGGCACCGGCCACGCCGTCAAGGTCGCGCTCGAGGCCTGCGGCATCGCGCAAGGCCCCGTCGTCGTGCTCAACGGCGACTTGCCGCTCATCACCGCCGACACCGTCGCCAAGTTCGCGCAGACCGTCGCCACCGGCGAGCTCGCCTGCACCGTCATGACCATGACCCCGCCCGACCCCTTCGGCTACGGCCGCATCAAGCTGGGCGCCGATGGTCAGATCGAGCGCATCATCGAGCAGAAGGACTGCACGCCCGAGCAGGCCGCCACGCTGCTGGAGTGCAACGCCGGCTGCTACGCCTTCGACGGCGCGCAGCTTGCCGCCCACATCAACGAGATCGGCAACGACAACGCACAGTCCGAGTACTACCTACCCGACATGCTCGAAATCCTCAAGGGTCACGGCCAGGCGGTCTCCATCTTCCACTGTGACGACTACCGCGACGGCCTGGGCGTCAACAGCCGCATCCAGCTCGCGCAGCTCACCGCCATCGCGCGCGACCGCATCAACGAGCACTGGATGGCCGAGGGCGTCACGTTCATCGATCCCACGCAGGCCTGGATCGGCCCCGATGCCGTCATCGGCCGAGACACCATCGTGTGGCCGCAGACGCATCTGATCGGTCACGTCACCGTGGGCGAAGAGTGCCAGCTCGGCCCCAACAGCCGCCTCACCGACACCACCGTCGGCAGCGGCTGCATCATCGATGAGACCATCGCCATCGAGGCCGTCATCGAGAACGGCGTCGACTGTGGCCCGCGCGCCTACCTGCGCCCGGGCACCCATATGCTCGACGGCTCCAAGGCCGGCACGCACGTGGAGATCAAGAAGTCCACGATCGGCGAGGGCTCCAAGGTGCCCCACCTGTCCTACATCGGCGATACCACTATGGGCTCCGGCGTCAACGTAGGCGCGGGCTCCATCACCTGCAACTACGACGGCGTCCACAAGCACAAGACCGTCATCGGCAAGGATGCCTTCATCGGTTCCGACACCATGATGGTCGCGCCCGCCCAGATTGGCGACGGTGCACTCGTGGCCGCCGGCTCCGTCATCACCGAGCCGGTTCCGGCCGACGCACTCGGTCTGGGCCGCGCCCGTCAGGTAAATATTGAGGGCTGGGCCGCCGATTATCGCCGCCGTCTGCACGAGGACGACGAGGCATAACGCTTTGCCAAGCACAAAAGGAGCTGTTCCATGGGGACGGCTCCTTTTTCTATCGTGACCTGCGCGACCGGATGAGTGGTCGGTTCGTGTCCGTTGACGGTAAAGACGTTATCAAGACCCGAATAACCCCGCCGCACGGTTACAATGCAAAAAGGCATCTATATGGCATTCGATGTATAAAGGAGAAGGGTAATGCCGATTAATGATCCCGAGAAGTCGGAGAATATGCGCAAGTCCATCCGCGTGTATTCCGGTTCCTCCAACCGTCCCCTCGCTCAGAAGATCGCTGAGTACCTTGGGGTCGAGCTTTCGGGCCTTACGCTAAAGCAGTTCGCCAACGGTGAGATTTACGCCCGCTACGACGAGACCGTCCGCGGCGCCGACGTCTTCCTGATTCAGTCCGTGGCCGGCGGCAACGTCAACGACATGCTCATGGAGCTGCTCATCGCCACCGACGCCGCCAAGCGCGCATCCGCCCGCTCCATCACCGCCGTCATCACCCACTACGGCTATGCCCGCCAGGACCGCAAGGCCGGCCCGCGCGAGCCCATCACCGCCCGCCTCGTCGCCAACCTGCTCGAGCGCGCCG
>CAVCBD010000195.1:0-2062 GCA_963599935.1 Acutalibacteraceae bacterium
CCTTGCCGCCGCAGATGGGCGCGATGGCCTTGATGATGTCGCCGGCCTTGACGCCCTTGGCGACCGCGTCCTTGCCGCAGACCGCCAGCAGCGTGACCTTGCCGTCGTGGACGGAGGCCAGCACACCGACGACGCCCGGCTCCTTATCGCGCAGGAAGTCGCCGAGCTTGCGCATGGCGTTGGGGTCCATGCCGTCGCGCTGGGCGGTGATGACCTTCAGGCTGCCGACCGTCTTGGCGGCGGTCAGGAAGCTGCGCGCCTCGCCGAGGGACGCCTCCTCCTTGAACTTTTCAAGCTTGGCCTTGATGTCCTTCAGCTCGCCGATCTGGGCCTCGAGCTTGCTCTCCAGCTCCGCCTGCGTGGTCTTGAGCATCTGCGCCACGCGGACGATGCGCTCCTGATTGCGGCGGATCTCGGCAAGCGTCTGCTTGCCGGTGATGGCCTCGATGCGACGCACGCCGGAGGCGACGCTGCCCTCGCTCTTGATGCGGAACAGGCCGACCTTGGCGGTGTTGTCAAGATGCGTGCCGCCGCAGAATTCCATGGACACATCGCCCATCTCGACCACGCGGACCACATCGCCGTACTTTTCGCCGAACATGGCGACGGCGCCCTTCTTCTTCGCCTCCTCGATGGGCAGCACCTCGGTCACGACGGGGATGCCCTCGAGCACGGCGTCGTTCACAAAGGCGTCGACCGCGGCGAGCTGCTCGGGCGTGATGCCCTCGAAGTGCGTGAAGTCGAAGCGCAGGCGATCAGGCTCAACAAGGGAGCCGGCCTGATGGACATGGTCGCCCAGAACGTGCTTGAGGGCCGCGTCAAGCAGATGCGTGGCGGTGTGCGCGCGGCGCACGCCCTTGCGGCGCTCGACATCGATGCTCGCGGTCACGGTATCGCCGAGCTTGAAGCTGCCGGAGACGACCTTGCCGGTGTGCATATACTTGCCGCCCTTGTTCTTCTGCACGTCGGCGACTTCAAATTTTGCGTCGCCGCAGGTGATGACGCCGTGGTCGGCGACCTGGCCGCCCATCTCGGCGTAGAACGGGGTCTTGTCGAGCACGACGATGCCCTCGACACCGCTCATCATCTCCTCGGCCTGCTCGCCCTCGACCACCAGCGCGACGAGCTTCGCGTCGTCGATGGAGTCGTGGTCGTAGCCGACAAACTCGGTGGACGGAATGTCCTTACCGAACTCGACGCCCGCCCAGCCGAGGTCGCCGAGCGCCTTGCGCGCCTCGCGGGCGCGGGTCTTCTGCTCGGCCATCGCCTTGGCGAACGCCTCCTCGTCCACGCTCAGCCCCTCGTCCGCCGCCATCTCGCGCGTGAGGTCGATGGGGAAGCCGTAGGTGTCGTAGAGCTTGAAGGCGTCCTCGCCGGAGAACTTTGTCTCGCCCTTAGCCTTGTGCTCGGCGAGCATATCGGAGAAGATCTTCATGCCGCCGTCGATGGTCTTGGCAAAATTTTCCTCCTCGGTGCGGATGACCTTGGTGATATAGCTCTGCTTCTCGCGCAGATCCTTGTACTCGCACTCATTGACCGCCACGACGGTGTCGACGATCTCATAGAGGAACGGGCGATTCACGCCGAGGAGCTTGCCGTGACGCGCCGCGCGGCGCAGCAGGCGGCGCAGGACGTAGCCGCGGCCCTCGTTGCTCGGCAGCACGCCGTCGCAGATCATAAAGCTCGCGGAGCGGATGTGGTCGGTGATGATGCGCAGGGAGACGTCGCGCGCGTTGCTCTCGCCGTAGTGCGCGCCGGTGATCTCGCTGACCTTGTTGGTGATGTGCATGACGGTATCGACGTCGAACAGGGAGTTGACATTCTGGCTGACCATCGCCAGACGCTCCAGACCCATGCCGGTGTCGATGTTCTTCTGCTTGAGCTCGGTGTAGTTGCCGTGGCCGTCGTTGTCGAACTGGGAAAAGACGTTGTTCCACACCTCAACATAGCGGTCGCAGTCGCAGCCGACCGTGCAGCCGGGCTTACCGCAGCCGTACTCCGCGCCGCGGTCGTAGTAAATTTCGGAGCAGGGGCCGCAGGGGCCGGAGCCATGCTCCCAGAA
>CAVCBD010000196.1:0-2039 GCA_963599935.1 Acutalibacteraceae bacterium
TCCATCCGCCGCAAGAGCGCCCTCGGCGGCGCGGCGATGCCGGATAAGCTGCGCGACTGCAACGAGAATAACCCCGAGCTGACCGAAATTTACATCGTCGAGGGCGACAGCGCGGGCGGCTCCGCCACGCAGGGCCGCGACTCCCGCTTCCAGGCGATCCTGCCGCTTTGGGGCAAGATGCTCAACGTCGAAAAGGTCCGCGCCGATAAGATTTACGGCAACGACAAGCTCCAGCCCGTCATCGTCGCGCTCGGCGCGGGACTGGGCGAGGATTTCGACGTCAACAAGCTCCGCTACCACAAGGTCATCATCATGGCGGATGCCGATGTGGACGGCTCCCACATCCGCACCCTTCTGCTGACCTTCTTCTTCCGCTATATGCGTCCCCTCATCGAAAACGGCTACGTCTACGCCGCCGTGCCGCCGCTGTTCAAGCTCGTGCGCGGCAAGACGACGCGCCTTGCCTTCTCGGAGGAGGAGCGCGACAAATACTCCGCCGAGCTGCGCGGCGACAATCCGAACGCCAAGGTCGATATTTCCCGCTTCAAGGGCCTCGGCGAGATGGACGCCCACGAGCTGTGGGAGACCACCATGGACCCCGAAAAGCGCACCCTGCGCCGCATCACGCTCGAGGACGCCATCCTCGCCGACGAGACCTTCACCGTCCTCATGGGCGAAAAGGTCGAGCCGCGCAAGGAGTTCATCGAGAAGAACGCGCAGTACGCCGTCAATCTTGACTTCTGAGAAAGGAGGACATCTTCAAAATGGCTCACAAAAACACAGATTACAAGCCCGAGGACATTCGCTTCCCCGAGCAGAAGATCGTCACGAGCGAGCTCGTGCATGAAATGACGTCCTCCTACATCGAGTACGCCATGTCCGTCATCGTCGGCCGCGCTCTGCCCGACGTGCGCGACGGTCTCAAGCCCGTCCACCGCCGCATCCTCTACGCCATGTATGAGGACGGTCTGACGAACGACAAGCCCTTCAAAAAATCCGCCACCTGCGTCGGCGACGTGCTCGGCCGCTACCATCCCCACGGCGACGCGTCGGTCTACGACGCCCTTGTCCGTCTCGCGCAGGACTTCTCCATGCGCTATATGCTCGTCGACGGCCACGGCAACTTCGGCTCGGTCGATGGCGACCCCCCCGCGGCCTACCGTTACACCGAGGCGCGTATGTCCAAGCTCGCCAACGAGATGCTGCGCGACATTGATAAGGACACCGTCGATTGGGACCCCAACTTCGACGAGTCCCGCAAGGAGCCGCGCGTGCTCCCCAGCCGCTTCCCGAACCTGCTCGTCAACGGCTCCTCGGGCATCGCCGTCGGCATGGCGACCAATATCCCGCCCCACAACCTCACCGAGGTCATCAACGCCTGCATCTGCGTGCTCGACGATCCCGAGGCTACGCTCTCGGACCTCATGCAGCACGTCACCGGCCCCGACTTCCCGACGAAGGGCATCATCATGGGCCGCGCGGGCATCCGCGCCGCCTACGCCACCGGACGCGGCAAGATCGTGCTCCGCGCCCGCACGGAGTTTGAGGACTTCGGCAAGGACCGCGTGCGCATCATCGTCACGGAGCTTCCCTATCAGGTCAACAAGCGTATGCTCATCAAGAGCATGGCCGATCAGGTCAACGAAAAGAAGCTGGAGGGCATCTCCGACATCCGCGACGAGACCGACCGCACCGGTATGCGCATCGTCATCGAGCTCAAGCGCGACGCGAACCCGCAGGTCGTTTTGAACCGCCTGTTCACGCAGACGCAGCTCCAGACCAGCTTCGCCATCAATATGCTTGCGCTGGTCAATAACCAGAAGCAGCCGAAGATCCTCTCCCTGCGCCACATTCTTGATGAATACCTCGCCTATCAGGAGCAGGTCATCACCCGCCGCACGCAGTACGACCTCAAGAAGGCGCGCGAGCGCGAGCATCTGCTTCAGGGCCTCCTCATCGCGCAGGACAATATCGACGAGGTCATCCACATCATCCGCACCAGCTACGACGACGCCAAGGAAAAGCTCATGGCGCGCTTC
>CAVCBD010000197.1:0-2006 GCA_963599935.1 Acutalibacteraceae bacterium
TCGGTGCCAAAGTAGTTGACCATCATGCGGAAAGCGCCCATGCTGGCCACAATCTGCGCCTGGGGATAGCGCTCCATAAAGGCGGCGATGCCAGCGGAGTGATCGGGCTCCATGTGATGGACGACCAGGTAATCGGGCGTGCGACCGTCGAGCACGGCTTCGATGTTACCGAGCCACTCGTCGACAAAACCGCCGTCGACTGAATCGGCGACAGCGATCTTTTCGCCCAAGATAACGTAGCTGTTGTATGCCATACCGTTCTCGGACACATCGTACTGGCCCTCGAACAGGTCAATGTCGTGATCGTCGACACCGATGTAGCGGATATCCTTGGTGATCTCCATCAGGCAAAGCCTCCTAGATAGACAAAAGAGCCCGTCTATCATAGCACTCGGCTGCATCCCAACAGCTATCTGTCGGCATCCTTACCGATTGTTATTGAAATGCGATAAATCGCCGTTTACCAGCACAAACTATGAGCGCGGTATCGCCGTGCTATGTCGAATGATGAGCTGGCCGGGAATACGAATGGCAACGGTTTTGCCCACCGTACCCGCCTCGGGAACCGCATGCTCAAACACCTCGCGCCCACGCTGATGCAAGTCGAATCGAACGGTCGTGAGCTCGTTGTGTGCTACAAAATCATCGAGCGAATCATCGACGCCCACCACGCTCACGTCCTCGGGCACGCGCAAGCCGCTATCGCGCAGCGCGGCGATGGCACCGTTTGCCATTTGGTCGTTTGCCGCGTAAATCGCCGTCATGGTGCGGTCGTGCTCGGCCAGATATCTGCCGGCCTCGTAACCGCTGTTGGCAGACCAATCGCCCTCGAGCGGCGCCTGCGGCTTAATGTGCTTACGCTCGAGTGCATCCTGCCAACCGGCGCGACGAAACTGCTCGTCGACCGAGAACGACGGGCCGCCAATATAGCGAATCTGATCGTGTCCCAGCTCAAACAGGTGATCCATAAGCAATAGCGAGCAGCCGTAATGATCAGAGTCAACTGTGGTCACGCGCGGATGCGCGTACATGGTAACGACGACCGTGCCAATGCCCGGCAGTGGATCAAACGTCTCAAAATCGGGCGCCATGCGACTCATGCCGATGATGATACCGTCCACGGGCAGCGCGGCCATACGACGCGTGGCCTCGGCAAGCGAGAATTCCTCGGTCTTGGACATCTCGACCAGCGTGATGGCGCAATTATGCTCGCGAGCAGCGCTGGCGATGCCGTCGATCATTGAGAGGTTGCCAAACTTGGTGACATCGTTGACACACAGACCGACCGAATGGTAACGGCCGTCGCGCAGCGAGCGACCGGCATAACTCGGACGGAAGCCGAGTTCTTGCATAGTGGCCTGCACGCGCTGACGTGTCTGCTCGTTAACGTTGGGCAAGCCGTTGGCGACGCGCGAAACCGTCTGCTGCGAAACGCCAGCAGCGCGGGCGACGTCGGCCATGGAGACCGGACGCGAACTGGTATCGTTGGACGGGCGCCTTGCCACAGGATCACCTTCACCCTTGCGAGATCTGAATAGCGTGCATGCCGGCCCGGGCAGAAATACACCCCGCGCCGAAGCCCGCTATCGTCGGACGCATGTTAACGTACTCTACTTTTTCTATCTGCATCTCTTCTGCTTTATAAGTCCATACGGCAGTACCGTTCACGGCTGCATTTCTACCGATTACCAGATTCTCAAAAAGTGACAAGCGATGTGTTATGAGTACGTTAACATAGCCCGTAACGTGCGGCATCGTGAACACGTGATTCATGCCGCTTCAAGTTGTTAACGTACTCATAACGACGCAAAACTCACCCGTGCGCGCCAAGGAAAGGACTCCCATGACCACCCCCGACGAAAAGACATTCGCCACGCTCACCAAGCTGTTTGAGGAGGAGTTTGGCCCCATCGGCGACCGCCAGGTGCTCTACGTGCACGCGCCCGGCCGCTCCGAGATCAGCGGCAATCACACCGATCACGAGGGCGGTCACGTTATCGCCGGCT